>JBJKSB010000001.1:0-22390 GCA_046704385.1 Bacteroidales bacterium
TTAAATCAATGCAGGAATTTGGTATTCAGGCTCAAAACCTGATTACAAATAATTCCTTATCTGTAGATGATTTTTCATATGGACAATCAGGTGTTGCCGGTTACCTGGTTAAACTAAAAAAAACCTCTGCCAATCTCGTTAAGGAACCGGGTTTGAGGGTGCTTAAAGCCCTGAATTCCAGCGACGGAATTGAGCATTGGTGCAGTAAATCATCACCAAAAAAAGACACCATACATGACTGTGTCAACGGTGGATTGAGTGGAATTCTAAACCAGGCAATTGAATTTTACAACGAAAACATTCAGGAATTTTTAACTGCAAAGGCAATTGTTGGCGGACTTGATGTTTTTGCCGTAGTGGTAGAAGTATTTAACCAGTTAAACAAGTATTGCCGCGAAAAAAATATTTTCCTCTTGCCTATGGCCTCACCCCTACTGGCTAAAATGATTGGAAACGACGATGCTCCTTTTATCTATGAAAAAATGGGAAGCTATTTAAGATACTTCATGATTGATGAATTTCAGGATACTTCAAAAGTGCAGTGGGAAAATTTTTCACCTTTATTTTTAAATGGCATATCGCAACAGTACCCCAGCCTGGTTGTTGGCGATGTTAAACAATCCATTTACCGTTGGCGTAATGGCGATTGGACCATTCTAAATTCAAAGCTGGCCGGGGATTTTAAGAATTTTACCGTTGAACCTAAAATTCTTGATACCAATTGGAGAAGTTATCCGGAGATTATAAAATTTAACAATTACATTTTTTCACAAATTGGGGAATACGCGGCAGATTATCTGTATAACAAAGGAATAACAGGAGATTATAGTGATTTATTAACTCAAACTGTCCCGAATATTTTCCAGGATGCGACACAAAAAATTGCTCCGAAAAACCATACTAAAAATGGAATGGTTCAGGTGAATTTTATTGAACACGGTTCCAACAAGGAAGAGAGTAATCAAATGCATCTTGACCAAATGACCAAGGCACTTCTGGAATTAACCGGTATGGGAATTCAGCCAAAAGAAATTGCAATATTAGTCCGTAAAGGAAAAGAAGGAGCCATGGTAGCAAAGCATTTGATGGAATATATTCAGTTACATCCCGAGTATTCTGATCGCTTAAGCTTTGTATCCAACGATTCAGTTATGCTGGGTTCGTCATCGGTGATTCTTTTGCTGGTATCATTACTTCAATTTATTATCAAACCCGACGACATTGAAAGCAGAGCAAATGTATTGTTTTTTTACCTGGTACAGTCACAGGATGCTAATAAAGCAGCCCAATCTCTTATGGAAATCGACCTAAATCATCTTGAACAATTCCTTTCAAAACTTCCATCAGGTTTTTCGCAGGTATTTTCCGATTTAATAAAATTGCCCTTCACAACGCTGATAAATAAACTTTTATCCATATTTCTTTACACTAAAAATAATAGCAATTTATCGTCACAACTCCCATTTATTCAAACCTTCCAAGACTTTATATTAAATTTTTCGCAGAAAAATGGGAATGACATTGCAGCCTTTTTAACCTGGTGGGATGAATATGGCAAAAATTCTCCAATTAGCTTGTCTGAAGAGCAAAACGCCATCAGAATAATTACTATTCACAAATCAAAAGGCATTGAATACAAGGCAGTTATTATCCCATTTACAGATTGGAGTCTCGATCAATTGCCAAAATTTATCTGGTGCAAACCTCCTGAAAAATATAAAAAGTTTTCACTGGTTCCGGTCGGATATTCTTCCGCCTTATCAAAAACAAGCTTTAGTAACGACTATTGGTATGAAAGAACCATGGCCCTTATTGATAATTTAAATCTATTATATGTGGCCTTTACCCGTGCCATACAAGTACTTTATATTTTTGCACCAAAACCACAAAAGACAGAAGATACCAAAAATATTTCGGATATTTTGTATCAGTTAGTAAGCCAAAATCAGGTATTTAGTAATTCCCGGAATGATGAGAGAAGTTTGTTTATAGCAGGTTCGTTGATTAAAGAGAAAGATATTATTCAATTTAAATCTGACAAACGGGCTCCTGTGTTTATTGACAACAACTACAATAGAAATCTTAAAATTAAAATTACACAGAGCGAATATCTCATGGATGAAAATGAACGACTAACTTCAAAAATTAATTTAGGAAAAGTTTATCATAAAATTCTTGAGCAAATAATAACATATAACGATATTGATATCGCCACAAAAAACAGCTACAATCAGGGTTACCTGGATTTAACCCATGCAACATATTTTGCTGATTTTCTTAAAAAAGCATTAAATGAAGAACCCGTTAACTTATGGTTTAATAATACTTACCAGGTTTTTACCGAATCAACGTTACTTTTAAAAAACGCTGAAAGCAGACGCCCCGACCGGGTTATGATAAGCCAGAGTGAAATAATAATTGTCGACTATAAATTTACCTCCGGCGTACAATCCAGTCATACCAATCAGGTTAAAGAATATATGTCGGTGATTGAAAATATTGAACATAAAAAAATACAAGGAATCGTGTGGTACGTGCTTGATAAAAAATTGATAAAAGTTGAATGAATTAAAAATATTCCAGAAGAAACAGCCCCATAAAATATACAGGACAAAAATTGGTTTTTATTTTATTTATTTTATGTTATATTTAAGCATATTAAAAAGGGTAAAGCTATATTACTTCTAAAAATAACTTAACTACTTTAAACTATGAGATTTAGGGATAGCCTTCAGGTAAAGATCTTAATTTATATTTTAAGCACTGTTTTATTAATTTTCCTTTTGGTAGGGCTCTATGTAGGCATTAGAAACAGTAAAGTTGCTACTGTTACAGCACATGAATATACCAAATTGACGGCTGAAAAACATGCAAATGAAGTCAAAGCCATCTTAAATCATTACCTTGGTTTTGCCGAGTCCGGTTCAAAATCATTATCTGCCATTGCTGAGAACAATAAAAAAATGACTCCTGAAGTTGCACAAGGGAGTTTACAGTCCTTTTTGTCAGCCGGCGATGGAATTGAAAGTGCCTGGTTAATTTTATCGTCCGGTATATTGGACGATACCACATTATCGTCAGATTCCTGGGTAATGTACGAATCAAAAAAGTTGAATAATGCCTCAGTTAATAAAGTTGATGATCAAAATTACATTGACGGATACCTCGCAAAATATGGCCAGGCAAATGCAGCAACCATATCTGAAGTAACCGATAAAGATAATGTGAAAGTAATTGAAATTTATGCTCCGGTTTTAAGTGGTTCCGGCAAAGTTGGAGTTGTGGGCCTCACCATTGATTTAAATGTTATTGCTGATTACATTTCAACAGCATCTGTTTACGATGGTGAAACCATTACTGTTTTTTCAAATTCAGGAATTATTGTTGGAAATACTAACAAAACCAATATAGGTAAAAAATATTCTCAAAATTTTACCAAAGTAGATGCTGCCAATTCTGTCGAGAAAAAAATAGAATCAGGGGTTGAATTTTCCACTGAAAGCAAAAAAAATAGCGAAACTTATTATTCTGTTATTACCCCGGTTAAAATTTCAGAAAATATTCAGCCATGGGCGGTACAAGCGACAGTACCAATGACAAAAATGCTTGAAAGTTCCAAAAAAGGCA
Source organism: Bacteroidales bacterium (assembly GCA_046704385.1). Classification (GTDB taxonomy): domain Bacteria; phylum Bacteroidota; class Bacteroidia; order Bacteroidales; family SZUA-534; genus GH45. Next base: position 3,628 of record JBJKSB010000001.1, read on the forward strand.
TACGGTCATCAATTTATGTAGCTATTGTTGGTTTCTTAATCATTATTCTGGTTATTTACTTAATAATGAAACAGATAATTAACCCAATCAAAGTAGTAACCAACACGCTTGATTTACTTTCAAAAGGAAATTTAAAAGATATAGAGACTTCCGCATTAAGCACCCATGATGAATTACAACAAATGACCGAGAATTTGAACCATGTGGTTAGCGGATTGAAAAAAACTGAAAGTTTTGCTCTTGAAATCGGAAGCGGAAACCTGGACAATGAATACAGCCTGATAGGCGAAGCAGATCAGCTGGGGAAAGCATTACTTGAAATGCGAAACAGCTTAAAGAAAAATCTGCTTGAAGACGTTAAGCGTAAAAAGGAAGAAGAACAGATAGCCTGGGCTACAAATGGTATAGCTAAGTTTGGCGAAATATTAAGGCAAGACAATGCCGATATGAAAAAGCTGGGCTACAATGTAATATCGAACCTGGTAAATTATTTAAACGTTAACCAGGGAGCTCTTTTTGTGTTGAACGAAGAAAATCCTGAAGACCAATATTTCGAACTGGCTACTGCAATTGCTTTCGGAAGGGACAAGTTCATGAAGAAGGAAATAAAAATTGGCGAAGGTTTGGTAGGAAGGTGTGCTTATGAAAAGAAAACTATTTTCCTCAAAGAAGTTCCAAGTGATTATCCTTCAATAACTTCAGGCCTGGGCGATGCCAAACCCGGCTGCATTTTAATAGTACCCTGTATTTTAAACGATGCCGTTTTTGGTGTAATTGAAATAGCCTCGTTTACCGTACTAAAACCACATGAAATTGAATTTGTTGAAAAACTTGGTGAAAGCATTGGGGCTACCATATCGAGCGTTAGGGTGAATCTTAAAACAGCCACTTTGTTGTCGGCAAGTCAGCATCAAAGTGAAGAACTGGCAGCGCAGGAAGAGGAGTTGCGGCAAAATCTTGAGGAGATGGAGGCAACTCAGGAAGATTTAAAACGTCAAATGGATGAAAATCTGGCCATGCGGGAGAATCTTACACAGCAAAATGCCTTATTGGATGCCTTATTATTCTCATTACCTGATTTGATTTACTTTAAAGATAAAGACAGTAAATTCATCAGAATCAGCCAATCGATGATCAATATTTTTGGTGCCGAAACCGTAGATGAAATTATTGGTAAGTCTGACTTCGATTTTCATACTCCGGAAAATGCCAGAAAATATTTTGAGGATGAAAAACGCATTATGGAAACTGGTGAGGGAATTACCAACCAATTGCAGAGGGAAACTTATGCCGATGGCAAAGTTATTTGGAACAGCGTCACCAAATTACCATTATTAACTTCTGATGGAGCCTGCATTGGTACATTCGGAATTTCAAAGGATGTTACTGATATAAAACTTTTAGAGGAAGAAGCTCAAAAACAAACGGCATTACTGGATGCAATGCTTAAATGGCTACCTGATTATATTTACTTTAAAGATTTGGATAGTAAATTTATCAGAATTAGTGAATCGATGTTATCATTGTTTGGTGCTAATAATGTGGAAGAAGTAATAGGAAAATCAGATTTTGACTACCATACTTCCGGTAATGCACAAAAATATTATGACGATGAGCAAAACATTATTAAAACTCGTAAAGGCATAAACAACCAAATACAGAAAGAAATTACAGCCAATGGTTCCGTAATTTGGACCAGTGTTACAAAACTTCCTTTACTTACCTCAAGTGGTGAATGTATCGGAACTTTTGGAATTTCAAGAGATGTTACCCATATTAAAAATCTTGAACTTGAATCGAATAAGCAAAAAATTGAACTTACCGGAATTATTGATGCAATTACGAATTCAACCTTTACTGTGGTTTACGACAGAGATGGTAAGATCATTGATGTTAATGATGCGCTTCTCAAACTGCTCCAACTTGAAAAAGACAAGGTTATTGGAATGCATCACCGCGAAGGTTTAGACCTATCAGGATTGTCAGACAAGGATTACAAAAAATTCTGGGACGATATCCTAAACGGTGAAATGAAATCAACCGAGAATAAAATCAAAATCAATAATAAAGAAATTTACTTCTCAGAAACTTATTCTCCAATAAAAGACGAGAACGAGAAAGTAGTGAAAATAATGAAAATTGCTTTCGATATCACCCAATACAAAAAAGGCAGAAAATAGGCATGCTTAATTCGATTAAACAGGAAGCACTCACTTATTCAGAACCTGAACGTATTGCACTTTATCAAAAGTACTTTCAATGCAAAAAAGACGGTTATGGCGAAGGTGATCAGTTCGCCGGAATAAGAAATCCGCCTTTGCGCATGTTATCAAAAAAACACAGGAATATTTCATTAGAAGAGGTAACCGCTTTGCTTTGTGATCCTATTCATGAAATAAGGCTGCTTGCACTATTTATACTGGTGCTTCAATATAATAACAAAAAAACTACTCATGATAAAAAACGCGAAATTGTCGATCTGTATCTAAGTCATATTAACTATATTAATAACTGGGATCTGGTAGACTCTTCGGCACATTATATAGTAGGTAATTGGGTATTCCATAATAATGAAAATCAGTTACTGGTCGATTTAGCACATAAAAACCATCTCTGGAGCAACCGTATAGCGATAATTGCCACATTTTACCATATCAGACAAAATGAGTTTGAAATACCAATGGCCATAGCTGAAATACTGTTATCACATAGGCACGATATAATTCATAAAGGAGTGGGTTGGATGCTTCGTGAAATAGGAAACAGAAGCAGAGGTACTGAACTCAGGTTTTTAGAATTACATTATAATGAAATACCCCGTACAGCCTTACGATATGCTATTGAAAAATTCGAAGAACCTCGTCGAACTCAAATTTTAAAAGGCCAATTATAATTTCCTTAAAGATTTTTACAATAAGCAGTTTGGGTTTATTTAAAACTTCATGGCAAAACCTATGGTAATCATCTCCCTGAATTGTCCGCCAGGTCCATCATCACGGTACTCTTTGCCGGCAGCATTAATCTTATAACGCGGCACATCAATATTATCGTCGTACAGGTAATTGGTGGTTAATGTAGCTCTTATAAAATCATTTACCGGAAAGACCACCTGCATTTCCCAGTTTACATCCACATTTTGGGGTTTATCCAGGTAATTCGAGAAAAGCTCCAGTGAATTTTTCATTTCAATATTACTCCACAAATTCATTTTAAGCGACCCCTTAAACCGGATTCCCAGCTCCCGACGACTGATTTCACTTGAATCAACTGCAAATCTGGTTTTAATATCAGGGTTGGTATCAAGTACATAAGTGATTTTTGAAGCTATGGGTGACAAAAACAAAGTAGTTTTATTATTTGGCTTATAATCAAGACCTAAAGATAAAGTTAGATAGGCCGGGCTCATAAAAGCAGAAATTTTTTCACCACGAATATTATTATCATAATTGTAGTTAGGCGTAAATTGTGATTTAAAATCGCCTTCAAGGGTAGTATAAAAGTTTCCAAATGCTTTGTAACCATATTTACTGGAAAATTCCAGTTTATCTTCATTTGAACGAAATGGTATTGAATCCTCAGAGTATCGTCCCTGTCTCATTACTCCATAACGAAATGTACCTTTATTTTCAAAGCTTTTGTCATCCTTTTTATAGTTAAGAAAAAGCTCTAAGCCTCCCAATATCGAAAGGGTTGGATCGCCCCCTTGAGCCCATTGATACATACCTACTTGTGACATATCAAGATTGGTATTTCCACCATATATCCATTTGGGCTTGTAAACCTCAAACGAAATTGGCTCTACCGTTAAATTTTTTTTCCTTTGAACCTTATTCAAACCACCAATTGCCCTTTTCGCCTTTTCATCAGTTTCATAATCTACTTCAGGCGTATAGTCGATTAATATCTTGAATGATTTTTTGTTAATATCACGAATAACCGCTGGAATTTGGGTACCCCAATAATCAGTAATATTAAATTGGATCAGTTCCGGACTGTCTTTATAGAGTTTTATTAATAATGAATCACCGTCAATATTTACAAGATAAAAATCAACGGTATCATTACGCATTTCTTTAATCCACTTAATATAATTATTGCTTCTGAATTTATAAATCATGCTGTCAATAGCCGATAATAATGTATCGTTGTAGGGACTTAAGACTTCAATTATACTATCATAATTGACTGTGTCCTGTTTTGATACCGACTCAACAGTTTCCAAAAATGTACTGTCATTTGAACTCACAAAACCAGTATCGGCAATAGCTTCCATCCTTTTTTGACTCCAATAATCGGCCATTACCTTTTGTCTCACATTATTCAGGCTATCAACTTTCTGTCGATAGGCTATAATATTTTCCAATTCCCATGCAGGAATATTATTCTGAATTATTGATTTAATTCTTTCGATACTTTCTGAGATGGAATCGGCTATTACAAACCTGTTTAAGTAGTTGAGTGATGATATAAAAATTGAATCCGTTTTATCGTGAGGCAGATGGTGTTTGATATGATTTCTTAAATAAACTGAATAATCATCCTGATTTTTCTTCTTATTTTTATTCTGGTTCTGAGGATAAACATTAACTACCCATCCAATTAAAATGAACAACAAATAATATTTTAACATATTCAAACTAAAATTTCTGCTAATAACCATCAAATCATGCCTTCCATAAAGAATAGAAATTCAACTCCATCCTAAATCTAAAAAGTTTTGAATTTTATTTTACTGCTATCCCATAATTAGGTTACAAAAATGTGAAAATTATCTATGCTATAAAAAAGGCAGGCAAATTTTATCAACACATTAGGTTTAATTAAATTTGTGCAATCAATTTTCTAACTATGATACAATTTTTTGTAAAAATAGTTCTTCCTTTAATTATCTACCTGAATTTAAAAAACAGGGATAAATATTTTACTTTGTAGGGCAAACCCTGCTTCCACCCTAACCCGGGATCAAATTATTCATTTAAAATTTCTTTAAGTAAAATATAAAATCATGGAATTACCATTTGCAGAATCATATAAAATTAAGATGATTGAAACCATCAGACGAAGTACACGTACTGAACGCGAAAACTGGATCAAACAAGCCAAATACAATCTTTTTAACCTACCCAGCTACCAGGTTTTTATTGATTTGCTCACTGACTCTGGCACCGGGGCAATGAGCGATAAACAATGGTCTGCCTTGATGCTGGGAGACGAATCGTATGCCGGGGCAAGTTCCTATCTTATAATGAAAGCTGCGATAAATAAAATATCGGGATTTGAATACTTTTTACCTACGCACCAGGGTCGTGCTGCTGAAAATGTTTTGTTTTCCGTATTAGTCAAAAAAGGTGATATTATTCCGGGCAACTCGCATTTTGATACCACCAAAGGACATATTGAATTCCGCAGGGCAAAAGCTATCGACTGCACTATTGATGAAGCTTTTGACACCAACAACATGCATCCTTTTAAAGGAAATATTGACCTTAAAAAGCTTGAAAAAACCATTCTTACTTATTCTCCCGCAAAAATCCCTTTCGTAGTACTGACGTTGACCAATAACTCAGCCGGAGGTCAGCCCGTTTCCTTAAAAAATATTAAAGAAGTATCTGAGCTTCTTAAAAAATATAAAATTCGCTTATTATTTGATTCAGCCCGGTTTGCCGAAAATGCTTACTTTATAAAAACACGCGAAAGAGATTATACCGACTGGACCATTAAAGAAATTGTACTTGAGATGTTTAAATATGCCGATTTAGCCACCATGAGCAGTAAAAAAGATGCCATTGCAAATATGGGAGGGTTTATTGGTTTTCGCGATAAGGAGATTTATAAACAAGCCACAACATACAATATCATGTTCGAAGGCTTTATAACCTATGGAGGAATGTCGGGTCGCGATATGAATGCCCTGGCACAAGGCTTGGATGAAGCAACAGAATTTAGTTATCTGGAAACAAGGATAAACCAGGTGGCATATCTCGGTAACAAATTAATAAATTATGGCATACCTGTACAAAAACCTATAGGAGGACATGCAGTTTTTGTTGATGCTAAAAAGATGTTACCCAATGTACCAAAAGAACAATATATTGCACAAACCCTGGGAATTGAATTATATATTGAGGCAGGAATCCGAGGAGTTGAAATTGGAACTTTGCTTGCCGACAGGGACCCTGAAACACGCGAAAACAGGTATCCTAATCTTGAGTTATTGCGTTTGGCTATTCCACGTCGCACCTATACCAATAATCATATGGATGTGGTAGCAGCTGCACTAAAAAATGTATTCGACCGGAGAGATTCTATTAAAACGGGTTATCAAATAATATGGGAAGCACCCATAATGAGACATTTTACTGTAGAGCTCGAAAAAATATAACAATCATAAAACGTTTATTATGCAAAAAATGCATATCTTATCCGCTCACAAGTCAAACTCAAAAAAAAAGTGTAGAATATTTTTTCTACAAAATTGATTTTTTAAATTTACTTGCTAAAACGTTGGCCTGAACTAAAATGAATACATTCGAATCAAATAAGAAGGAAAAAAGCATTTTAGATTGCTTCACCTATGACCTCACCTCGTTTTTTTACGATAATTACGAGGAGATTGATAGTGAAGAGACTCCGGCTACAGTAATGATTGTTTATCAAAAAGATTTACCCTGGACAGAATTTGATATTTTTGATGCGGTACAATTCAGAATTTTTTTCGATAAAGAAAGCCTCACAGGGAGCAACCCGATAAATGTAAAGTTTATTTCAAAAAACAAACAAATATCGTCCAAACATATGCAAAAAATGGTTGATAAAGTAGTATCCATTTATGGCAAAGACGATTACAACCAGAACAGCTGGACCAATAAAGATATGGAACTGTTTGAAACCAAACAATACAGAAGAGTTTGGACCATTGAACAGGGAGACAGCTTTGTGAGTATTGAATATACTGAAAACGACGGGATTACATTTAACATATTGTTTTTTAACAACATACTAAAGGAAACCGAAGAACCAATTTAAAAATCAGAACGGGCATTGCCCGTTTTTTTTATGATATTATGGATTTTAAAATACCCATAGGCACACTGGGACATCAAACCAAAATAGTTGAAAAAAAAGAAACAGCAAGTCATATTGGGACAGGATTGGCCGGAGTTTTTGCTACACCTGCAATGATTGCCCTTATGGAGAAAACTGCCTTTATGAGTTTGGAGTCATTGTTACCTGAAGGATTTTCAACCGTTGGCATAGAAGTAAACGCGAAACATTTGAAAGCCTCATTACCCGGTTCAATAATAACCTGTCAATCGGAAATTGTGAAAACAGATGGGAAAAAAATACACTTTGCAATCTCAGCCTCCGATGACAAAGGTGTTATTGGCTCTGCTAAACATATCCGCTATATAATTGAAACAAAGGAATTTTTAAATCGTTTGAACGAACGGTAATTATTAACTCAGGTTATTAGTTTAATAACGATTTATGTAAATAATGCACCTTCTTTTTTAGAGGATTAACCAAAGGAGAATGAAACCGGTTTCTGATATTCATCTCTTTTTCACACTTTAAACACCTGATGTTTCGGTATAATTCATTGCTACATAATTCCAGTTTAAATCCAAAACCACAGCGCGGACAGATATATTTTTCCTCTTTGTTCATAATTTAAGTCTTCCATTTTATGCTACAACCCGCACTTGGTATCTGTTCCAACGAAACAGGCTGCTTATTTAAAAGTGCATCGAGTGCTTTTCTGATATCGCTCCCGGTTACCGGAATATTGTTCCCAGGCCTTGATCCATCAAGCTGTCCCCGGTAAACACATTTTAACTCAGAATTAAATATACTAAAATCCGGCGTACAAACCGCATAATAATCATGTGCAACTTGCTGTTTTTCATCATATAAATAAGGAAAAGGATATTTTAGTTGCGTAGCTTGTTCAGCCATTTTTTCCGGAGAATCTTCCGGATAACTGGCAGCATCATTAGCACTTATTCCAATAAAAGCTATTCCTTTAGGAAGGTAATCATTAGCCAATTGAATAATTCCCTGGTTCACGTGTTTTACATAGGGGCAATGATTACAGATAAACATTACTACAGTTGCGTACTTACCTTTAAGCTCCTGCAATGTACTTGTATAACCGGTTAATGGCTCCGGCAAATTAAAATCGGGCGCTGTATAACCTAACGCTATTTTTTCAGTAAATGTGAGTGCCATAATTAATTATTAGATAGTTAATATGGCATAACAATGCTAAAATTTATTTTGTTCTCAGATATTTTTGCAACCAGTTATCCATCTCCCATAACATATGCATAATAGATTCTTTTGCATCGTAATTATGACTCTCATTAGGTAGCATAACCAATCGGGCAACTCCGCCGTTTCCAATTATTGCAGCAAACAACCTCTCACTTTGCATCGGAAATGTTCCTGAATTGTTATCAGCCTCTCCGTGAATTAATAAAACAGGTTCATTTATTTGATCAGCAAAGTTAAATGGTGACATTTTTATATAGGTATCTCTGGCTTCCCAAAATGTTCTTTGTTCCGATTGAAATCCAAATGGAGTCAGAGTTCGGTTATAAGCTCCACTACGGGCAATTCCCGTAACAAAAAGATCAGAATGTGCCAGCAAATTAACAGCCATAAAAGCACCATAACCATGTCCGCCAACGACAATTTTACTAATATCTGCAATACCCATGCTATCCAAACAATGAACCGCAGCTTCGGCATCAGCAACAAGTTGTTCAACAAAGTTATCATTTGGTTCCTGGCTACCATCATCAATTACAGGCATTACCGGAACAAACACGGCATACCCTCTCATGACCCAAAAAACAGGGCTCCACCATCCAATTTGTACAAACCTGTTTGGCGAATCATTAATCTGTCCCTCTGTAGCTTCACTTTTATAGTCGATTGGATAAGCCCACATTAATACGGGTAGCATTTTATCACCCACCGTAAAACCAGGAGGGGTGTACAACTTACCTGACAGTTGAACATCGTCATCGCGGGTATATTTCACAAGCTCCTGTTTCATTCTGGTAAGCTGGGGATAAGGATTCGGATAATTTGTAATTTGTGATACCACTCCATTTTCAAGATTCCTGGTAAAATAATTCGGTGGATCTGTTTTAGATTCCCTTCGTGTCAGTATTATTTCCTTATTGATATCTACAAACGATAATGGATATTCATAATATGGATTATTCGATTGCCACAATCGTTCCGATTCGCCTTTAGAGATATTAAATTTATCTACAAAGGGTCGGCAACCTTCATCACCAGCTCCTTTACCTTTCAAATAAAGGCTAGCTCCTTTATCAGCAATTAAAAGTACTTTTTTTCCATAACCATTGGTAATCGAGACAAAATCACCTGGATTATTATATTCATCCTGCCAGTTATATTCAAAAATAAGTTTCTTTTTATCGCTGCGACTATCCGGGTTAAATGATGAAACAGTTTCCATCCTGTTATTCCACCAACATTCTGAACAAATGGCAAAATCAGACTTACCCCATTTTATACCATCAAAACGATCTTTGAATCCTATACTTTCATACCCCTTCCCGTCAAATGGAAAGTCAAATAGAAACAAACGATCACGAATTACAGATACTTTTTGGGGATCACCACCATCCACAGCACGAACCCAAAATAAAGTAGCAGGTTTATCAGCCCTCCAACCAATATTACGGGGGCCTTTCCGAACAGCACCAAATCCCTTTGGAATTGATTCTGCCAAAGGAATATCAAACAGCTCTCTAAATAGATTACCTTCATTGTCCCATAACTCAACTTTATATGGGAATCTATCATAGGGCACAAAGTACGAAAAAGGCTTATGAATCATTTTCACCAATAAAAACCTGCAATCAGGTGAAGGTTCAATCTCTTTAAAAATGGCAGGGAGTCCAATCGGATAACTTTCTCCCTTTAAATTTATTTTAACTAATTGCGAGGTTGCGTAATATTCAAATAATCTTACATCAGTTTCATCTTTTAATAAATCCTGATAGGTTCTTACAGCTGTTTCTTTGCCATGACTTTCACTAACTAAAGGACCATCTGGAACTACAAGTCTCACGGGTCTTGAACCTTTATCATTTATTACCGAAGTAAATACCATCCACTCCCCTTCATCAGCCCACACCACCGGAGTAATCGGCATAACGGCATTAATAATTGGTTCTGTAAGTTTTTGTGCCTGCTTTTTGTCAACATGAATTACCCACAATTCCCAACCTGTTTGGGTTGCATTAATAAAAACCAATTCTTTTCCGTTTGGCGACCATATAAAATTTCTCATTTTTGCATTTACCGGCAACCCTTCAACTTCGAAATCGTGTCCTGATTTTGTTTGAGTAAGCCTGATTGTATCAGTGTAGCTAATACGACTTTGATTATTTGATGATGGATTAAACCTTATTCCTGCAATTTTGAGCTCAGGCTGAGCTAAATTAGCAATATTCGTAAATTCGGGGGTACTCATTTGAAGCAACCATTTGCCATCTGGCGAAAGCAGAATATCGGGAGTTGTTTTGGCTTCCAGTAAATCTAATATTTCCTTTGGAGGCTTTTTATAAAGAATTTTATCCTGTGAATATACAGCAGCACTTACAATAAAAGAAGCTATTAAAGCACTTACAATATTTATCAATTTTAATTTCATAGGTGAGCAGGGTTTTAAAAAAGTAATTTATAAAATCCTGCTAAGTCTGCAAAATGAATTAATAAGTAACGATATAGATAATTATTCAAAAATATCAGCAGCCAGCCTAAATATTTCATCAGTAATAAATTCCGACTTGGTTTGTGGATAAAGGCAGCAATTAATCATCGCTTGTGCAACAATTTTGGCATGGATAGGACGATACTTTTTTAATCCGGGAATAAATTTAAGAATCCTTGCAACTGGCAAACCTAGTTTCTCAGCAACTCTTTTTTCAATCCGGTCGCCATCCAACATCGACGGTTTTAAAATATTGATCCTGGTAAATGGTAATTTTTTAATATCCCGATCTAATTCCCCTTTTATTCTACTATAAAAAACAGGAGAGTTGACTTTTGCCCCGGCAGCAGATATCAGCACAATTTGTTTAACCCCATTTTCTAGCGCTTGTTTTGCAATTTCATACTGAAAGGTGTAATCAATTCTGTACTGATTTTCTTTACTGCCTGCCTTTTTAAGGGTAGTTCCAAAGGCTGCAAAAAGCACATCTCCATTAAGGTCAGAATACGTTTCAGGATTTTCAAAATCAATAATACTTTCCACTATTTTGGGGTGATTAAAAGATGATCTCCGCCGACCAATTAGCCTGACGGTATCAAAATGATCATTTTCAGTTAATAACTTCACCAGTTCAGAACCAACAAGTCCCGTACCGCCCAGAACCAATGCTGTTTTGTTTTCAGAGTCCATTTTATCCATATTTAAAGTCATTACATAAAACTCAATTAATTTCACGGTTAGTATTTTGTGTTAACCATACTCACCAATAAAATAAAATTCTTAAAGTTGACTATCACCGAGGTGTTGCATCCCTGATACCTATGCCTCAGTATAGCTGTGGCGAAACGCTGAAGATGCAAGAACCAAGCCTCGTGGAATACTTTTGATCAAAATTAATAGCTCAATTTAACCAAATCTAAAATTAAACACATTTTTCTAAATATTGTTATTAGTTAACGTAACGATGAAAATATGAAACAATGAAGTACTATTTAGATAAAAAAATTGACCGGGGTTTTGATGAGACTGTAACTAAAATTAAGAATCTCTTACCAAATTATGGATTTGGCGTGGTGACAGAATTTGATCTGGATGAAAAATTCAAAGATAAGTTAGGTGTAGAATATGCAAAATACAAAATTTTAGGTGCCTGCAATCCAAAATATGCCTATGAAGCCATTCAGCTTGAACCGATGGTTGGAACTATGTTGCCATGTAATATTGTAATTAAAGAAATTAATAATAACCATACACTTGTTGCAGCGATCAATCCGATTGCATCGATGCTGGCTATTGAAAATGAAAAATTAAAAGAAGCAGCAAACCAAATAAAAGAAATGTTGGCAAAATTGGTCGCAGAATTATGATATAAGTAAGTTTGACTAAGTATTATTAAGCTAATTTACAAAAAGAAAAGCCGCACTTAACCTTGAAGTAACGGCTTTTCAGCTTACCGAGCCTATATAAAAAATTAAAAACTATATCGTAATCCGGAATATATACCAAATGAATAGGGATATACTGATCCGGTATTATTTATGGAACTTAAGGAATATCGAAGTGTAGGTTGAATATTAAACTTCAGGCTTTTAATGATTGGATAATCAATTCCCAACCCAACAATTGCGCTGTAATTCATATCCTTCAAATTTTCTTCTTCTGAATTTAGTTCATATCTATTCCCTTTATCTTCAACAAAGGTATTGCTATCGTGTAAAATGTTGGCACTCATTCCCCCGGCAAAATTCATCGACAACTTTCTGTCAATGACGGTATATTTTAATATCAAAGGCACTTCATAATAATCAAAAGTCTGTACAAAATTGGCCCGAAATGCTTTTTCTTCTTTTATGTAATTCAGATTTACCGGGGCCGAAAATAACATATCAGATTTCTGAATAGTATTATCACCTAAGCTTTCTATTATATCATTGGGACTACCATTAATTTTTATATTCCCGGTTGATGTATTTATCTGATAAGAAGTACTGTTATTGGCACCATAAACCGGTGCACTATTTAAGGCAACATTTTCCGAAATCTGACCTAATTCAGAAAAATAGATACCAGATTGCACTTTTAATCTTTTTGATAATTGATAATTAACATCAACACCTGCAGAATAAGCTATGAGTGCTTTTTCGTTATCATAATCCTGATTGTAATTTGAATAAACATCGGCAGCAACCAGAGCCTCTTTAGATACATTAACAACATCGCGATAGCTATAAAGTGGTGTAGCAGTGATTCCTACCGACCATTGAGGTTTAGCTTTAGGTGCAGTAATTTCCGCATAAATATTATTTTCAGGCTCCATTCCCAATTGACGAGAATCATAATTCAATTCCCTTTTGTCCTCGGGTTGTGAAAGTCCGATATTTTTCAATTTGGTCAATACCAACTCTTCCTTTTTATACGATTCATAATCAACAGGTGCATATTCATTAGCATTGTATGTTTCTGTTTCTGCAAACACAGGAGGTAACAAGGTACCCCCGGAGTTCGCTTTTTTAATCCTCGAATTTCCTTCATTCTTAGTCTTTTCAGGAGTTTCAACCTTCTGAACATCATTTACAGGAATGGACTCTGTTTTAGATGTATTTTCCTGTTCTTTAGATTCCTGTGTTTTATTGGATAGTGATTTGGTTTTGTTAGAGTAGGCATTATTATTGATTTCATCCTTAGTTTCAGGATTAGTAGTAGCTTCACCCTGATTAGCTGCTTCAGGAATAATAGTTTTATTTACATGATTGGCAGGTTCCGGACTAATAGTTTTTTCTACCTGATTGGTAGCGAGTACATCTGAGTTTTGAATCCGGGTAAACATATACCCGGCACCGAACGACAATAACAGGGCCACTGACGCTGCTATGGAATAAACCATATTTCTGCGTCTTTTTAACCGCTTTCGGTTAAGGCGTTGTTCAATTGTATCCCAAATAAACACCGGAGGTGCTTCGGAATAATCTGACAACCCTTGTCTGAATAGCTTATCAATATCGTGTTGAATGGTCATAATTTTACTTAACAACTAGTTTGACATCCCGTTTTTTTTCTTTATAAAGTTCTGCCACCTTATCTTGCAGAATTACTCTCGCTCTCGATAAATTCGATTTTGAGGTACCTACTGAAATATTTAGCTTCTCACCTATCTCCTGATGCGAATATCCTTCAATAGCATAAAGATTAAAAACAATTTTATACTGCGGTGAAAGCTCCTGCACCAGGTTAAGTAATTCTCTGCCTGATATCTCACCCAGTACATCATCGCACGAAAATTTATAGTCATAATCCTGAATATCTGAAACTGAATAAAGCATATTTTGCTTACGAAAACGCTCCAATGCACAGTTTACCATAATTCTTCGTACCCAACCTTCAAAAGAACCTTTAAAATCGAATTGTGAGATTTTTGTAAATACTTTAATAAAACCGTCCTGCAAAATATCTTCAGCTTCAGTATAATCTTTAGCATACTGCAGACACACTCCAAACATTTTCCCCGAAAAATGATCGTAAAGCTTTCTTTGTGCCTCTGGTCTGTTCTTTTTACAGTCCTTTATTATTTTTTCTAAATCCATCAACAAATCGGATCAAAATTTAATGGGTTTAACTTAAAATCTCCGACATCGACAACAAGACGGCGATGTATATTATTTGGTTGCGTAAAATTCAAATTATTTCTTGTTTTTTAATATTAATAGTCCTGCAAATGTTATTATTCCATTGTAAATCAGCAATTCATAACCTATTTTATAGCCATTAAAAAGCAATTCACTGTACTTATTTAAAAAAATACAAACCACAGGTGATAGTATTGCGACTAACCACACCCATTTGTCATGAATACTATACTTAGTAAACAGTCCAAAAGCAAATAACCCTAACAAGGGTCCATAAGTATAACCGGCAAATTTAAACAAAGCACTTATAACACTATCATTATTTAGAGCACCAAAAACCAGTATTACTAATCCCAACACAACAGATATTCCAACATGCACCCATTTTCTTATTTTTTCCTTCATTATTTCCGGAAAATTCCTGCTATGAATATCCAATATATCAATTGAAAATGAAGTAGTAAGTGATGTAAGTGCCGAATCAGCACTGGAATATGCAGCAGCAACCAACCCTATCATAAAAAAAACGGTAACCATTTTGGCAAGATAACCCTGTGTGGCAATAATTGGAAAAAGATCGTCAGCCTTTTCTGGTATAGGAATTCCGTTTTTATTAGCAAAGGTGAACAGCAAAACTCCGAGTCCTAAAAACAACATATTTACAGGAACAAAAGCCGCACCATACCAATACATATTTTTCTGTGCCTCTTTTAAATTTTTGCAGGTAAGATTTTTTTGCATCATATCCTGGTCAAGACCTGTCATTACAATGGTAATGAATGCACCACTTAAAAATTGTTTGAAGAAATATTTTCGGCTGTCAATATCATCAAAAAACCAAACTCTGGAATACGGACTTTGTTTAATAGTTTGAAGGGTTTCACTAAAATTCAGATGCATGGCATCAGCAATATAATAAATACTTAAACCCACAGCCAGCAACATAAAAAGGGTTTGCAAGGTATCGGTCCATATAATTGTTTTAATCCCTCCTTTAAAAGTATAAAGCCAAATGAGCAGGATTGTTACCATCACGGTTATCCAGAAAGGGACGTGATAAGAATTGAAAATTGTAATTTGCAATACATTTGCTACCAGGTACAACCTGAATGAAGCCCCTATTATACGGCTGAACAGGAAAAACGAAGCTCCTGTTTTATAGGAAACTTTGCCGAACCGTTGTTCCAGGTAAGTATAGATGCTGGTTAGATTCAATTTGTAATAAACAGGCAGCAAAACCCTGGCCACCACAAAATAACCAAGCAAATACCCCAATACCATCTGCATATACGAGAACTGGCTGGCTCCTACCCAACCCGGAACAGATATAAAAGTGACTCCTGAAAGGCTGGCACCAATCATCCCAAAAGCTACAATATACCATCGCGATTGCCTGTTACCCAGAAAAAATGCTTCATTTTTAGCTTTACGACCTGTAAAGTATGAAATAATCAATAATAATATAAAATACGAGACGAGTATTAAAATGATCTCATTTGCTGTCATAGTGATTTGAATTTTACACAAAACTAAAGTAATTCGGCTAAAAAAAATGGAACTAATAAAAGAAGTAATTACTTTTGACCTGATTTGGCTATGCTTATGGATTTACAACAATTACCATCGAGATTATTGGAAAATGCGGTGAACGAATTTGCCAAGCTGCCCGGAATAGGAAAAAAAACAGCATTGCGCCTGGTTTTGCATATACTTCACCAACCTGTGGAAGATACGCTTGCATTTTCGCACGCTATTGAAACCATGAAAAGCGAGGTGAAAATCTGTAATAAATGCCACAACATTTCGGAAGATGAACTTTGTTCGATATGTGCGAATCCGAACCGCGACGAATCATTAATATGTGTGGTTGAATCCATTAAAGAAGTTATAGCTATTGAAAGTACTTCGCAGTATAAAGGAATGTATCATGTTCTTGGTGGACGCATATCACCGATGGATGGTATTGGACCAAAGAATCTTAATATCGATTCGCTTGAACAGAGGATTAAAACCGAACAAGTAGCCGAGGTTATCCTGGCCTTAAGTACTACAATGGAAGGTGATACAACAAATTTTTACATTTACAGAAGACTATCGGGCTATCAAATTCCCATAACCACTTTGGCCAGAGGCATTTCTGTTGGTGACGAGTTGGAATATACGGATGAGATTACACTTGGGCGATCCATAGTAAACAGGATTCCTTACCAGGGAAAATAATTGTACAATTGTTAATTGCTTGATTTTTTGTATTTATGCATAGGCATTGATTAAAAACCTAATAATAACCAGAAAATGAAAAAAATAGTCTTTTTATTCGGAATAGTTGTCCTGCTGGGAGCATGTGGTAACCTAAAAACCAAACAAAGTGAAGCTACATCGGACGCAAAAGAATCAAGTTCTATTTCAGTTGACTCATTCCTCGTAGTTGCCGGTAACAATGTTGGAAAGGAATTATCAGTAATAGGTACTGTAGACCACGTTTGCAAACACGGCGGTAAAAGAGTCCGCATTTTTTCAGCTGATCCTTCCAAATCAATTGAGGGCGAAGCTTCAAACAAAGTGGGTTCATTTAATGCCGAACTTGAAGGAAGCGATGTTTGCCTGACCGGCACTGTAAAGGAAACAAAAATAGATTTGGCGTATGTAGACGAATGGGAAGCCAAAAAAAAAGAAGCCATGGCAAAAAATGCCGATGAATCCGATATGGAACACAAAGACGGGATTGATCACCATGCCAACCTGGAACAAATTAAAAATTACCGCGATCAGATAACCGCCAGTAAAAAAGGTTATATTTCCTTTTATTTTTTAGATGTTAGTGAATTTCACGAATGCAAAATTTCAGATAACAATGGTGTCGGTTCATCATTTTCTCCAAAAACACCTTGCTGCGAAAACGAAGTTGCTATGCCATGCTTTGATGACAAAAAAGAAGGTAAAACAATATCAGGAGGAAGTGAAAGCTAACTAAATTATATTCCAGATAAGCAAGTAGTGAAGTTACCTTCACTACTTTTTTTTCATAATTGTATCCAGATATCACGATATGAAAATAAGAAAAATCAATAGAAAAGTTCATCGCGACCCTGGGTATATCATTTTCACCATGTTGGTAATTTATGGCCTTTGGGGGATAAGCCTCAATAATATTAAGTAATGAACCGGAAAATTTTAAATTTAGCCATCCCAAATATCATCAGCAATTTAACCATTCCATTGCTGGGCATGGTCGATCTGGCTATCGTGGGACATTTAAATTCCAATAAATATATTGGCACTATTGCATTAGGCACCACAATATTTAACATTGTGTACTGGGCTTTTGCCTTCCTGCGCATGGGTAGCAGCGGAATAACAGCACAGGCATACGGTGCCAGAAATTTTAACGATGTGATGTCGACACTACTCAGAGGCCTTATGGTTGCCATTGGATCGTCGCTTCTAATTCTGATTTTACAAAAGCCGGTAATTTCCCTGGCACTTTATTTTATTGACGGAAGCCCTGAAGTAGAAACCCTGGCTAAAAGTTATTTTTATATTCGAATATGGGCTGCACCGGCCACCATTAGTCTGTACGCTTTAACCGGCTGGTTTATCGGGATGCAGAATACCAAAATACCTATGACAATTGCCATTATGATAAATATATTTAACATCATATTGAATTTTGTTTTTGTTTATGGTTTTGGACTTACTTCTGACGGCGTTGCATGGGGTACCTTATTAGCCCAATACCTTGGATTGTTGTCAGGATTGACTTTTTTACTGATATTTTATCGAAAATATTTTAAATACGTCAAGTTCAAGAATATAGTTGATACTGAACAAATCAAAAGATTCTTTAGAGTAAATGCTGATATTTTTGTTCGTACCTTAAGCCTTTTAGCTGTTTTTACCTTTTTTACTTCAAAATCGGCATCTTTTAGCGATGAAATACTAGCTGCAAACTCGTTGTTACTGCAATTTCTTTTCATCTTTTCCTATCTGACCGATGGATTTGCCTATGCAGCAGAAGCATTAACCGGAAAATTTTATGGTGCCAAACAAAATAAACAATTGAACGAAACCATACGACTTATTTTCATCTGGGGAGGAATTATCAGTATTGGGTTTACCATATTATACTTATTTGGACATAAATTTTTGCTTTCTTTATTAACCAATCAAACATCCATAATAAATGTAGCTTTACAATATACATTTTGGATTGTTTTGATACCCATCGTTTCTATTGCATCATTTATTTGGGATGGAATATGTTTTAATTTTTCAAAAACGTAAATAAAATTAACGTTTTTTATTTCCTATGCAACAAGCCCTAATTCAGAAGTAATAATACTTACCGCATCATCTATCATTGAATAGGCCTGTTCTGTTTTTG
>JBJKSB010000002.1:0-3319 GCA_046704385.1 Bacteroidales bacterium
TATAAAATAGTATCATCAATCGTGCGTGTTTCATCTACCCAGCTTAACCACTTATGCAAATATTCCCGGTTAGACTGAATTAAATCGAACAGCACTTGAGCAGATTCAACTTTTAAATCAGAAAGAAAAATTTCTTCATTAACCTTTAATGTCAGCAAATAATTGCTCCTTTAGAAAACTTTTTTTACCAAAAAAATCATTAAAAATTTACTTAAAAAGAAACATAAAAAAAATATTCTACCCATTTTTTCATTAGGTTAAATAATTATTTTATTTTTTTGAATATTTAAACACGGGAAGCAAAATTATAAACCATTCATAATAATTAGGTTGTATTAAAAAAAAAGTTGTTTTATCTTAAGCCCGTTTTTGAAAAACCTTAATTAATGTTGTTTTATTTTTATTGAGAAGGTGAATCATGGGGCTTCGTTTTTACTTCGTTCTTTTTATAATTTCAATTCTTTCTTTAACAGCAAGTGCACAAAAAATTAAAAGCACTCCATCAACAACAAAACTTTTAGATGCGTTTTCAACAGCATCCAAAACCTACAATGTTCCCGAAGTTTTGTTTAAGTCAGTAGCTTATACTCAAACAAGATTTACAAACATGATTGCGTCCAACGAGGAAAAAGTATCTAAAAATGCGCCGCCGGTTTACGGCATAATGGGACTAAGAAATGACAACTGGTTCGGACACTCTCTTCTGGAAGGAGCAAAGCTTATCGGTGCAAACCCTGATGATGTGGCAGTTAACGAATCATTAAATATACGTGCCGCTGCTGCACTTTTATCTTCGATAGCCGATAGTTTGCAAATAGATCGATCAAACATAAACAATTGGCGTCCTGTTATTGAAAAATTTTCAGGAATTCCGCAGGCATACGTGCAGCCTTTTTATTCTTATGAAGTCTTTATGGCGCTTTCAAAAGGCGTGGTTTCAAGCGGAATTAGAATCACTCAAAATAATGAAGTTTCTATAAGTCAATTCCCGGATTACGTAAAACCAAATGGAAAAATAACAAAAATCAGTGCTTCTCAATCTGCGGATTACCCGCCTGCCGAATGGCTAGGCAGCCCAAATTATACCCCGGATGATATCCAGCAGCTTTTTCTAGTAGTTCACGTTACCCAGGAAACTTTTGCAGGTACCATATCATTATTTGAGGATCCGAGTTACCAGGCTAGTGCACACTATTTGGTCAGAAGTTCCGATGGCAAGATTGTTCAATTTGTTAGGGAACATGATAAAGCCTGGCATGTGCGATGCTGGAATTCTTACATGATTGGAGTTGAGCACGAAGGATGGGTTAGTCAGCCACAATGGTTTACCGAAGCAATGTATGAATCATCTGCAGCATTGTTTAGGCACCTCGTTACAACTTATAACATTCCAGTTGACAGTAATAGAATTATCGGTCATTATCAATGGTCTAAAAGTTGGTGGGTTAATTGGGTAGATAAAGTTTGGGATCCTGCACATCCCAATGCTTCCTTCGATCCAACATGTAATAACCATACTGATCCGGGTCCATATTGGGATTGGCATCATTTCTTTAATTTAATTGAACAGGGGGGAGCAAAAGCAAAAGTAGTCTCATTTTCGCCTTCGACGCCGGATAGTGCTTGGTCTAACTCACCTATATCAATAACTTTTGATGAGCCAATGGCGGATGAAAGTACTCAATCAGCATTTAATATAAGTCCATCTGTAACAGGTAATTTTGAATGGTCGGAAGACGGTAAAACGATGACATTAATTCCATCAACTTTGCTTACTCCGGCGACGAAATATACTGTTACAATAGACACCAGTGCATTAAGCATTTTAAATACATCGTTAGACTCCACTATTAAATTTAGTTTTTATACAAGACCGGCTGTTCCTATTTCTATAATAAAAACTTATCCTGAAAATAATTCCAAGGATATAAGTACCTCTGTAAAGTTGGTAGTTGAATTTAATACTCCCATGATAGATTCAAGCTTAGATGGCAATATACTATTTCAGGATTCTGCCGGAAATTCTATTAATATTGAAAACAGTCTGTATTATGAATCCAATAATAAAGGTTATCTAAGCTTTTCTGCTTCAGATCTTTTGGATTATAATTCCATATATAAAGTCATAATAAAAAGTAAAGTTCAAAGTGCGAATACATCTACTTTAGGAAATAACTATATATTTAATTTTAGAACTATAAGTAACAGTTACACAAAAGGAACAGTTGTTGAAAGTTTTAATTCAACCAAAACCTGGCAGCAGCCTGCATTAAATAGTAGCTCTACAGGAATAGATTCAAACTCAACAAAATTTTTCACCTTTTTTGGATCATCTCCTCAAGGTTCATATCTGGGCAGATTAGTATACGTATTCAATGGAGATTCAGGCGGAATTTGTATTTTGCAAAATCTTAACAGTCCGAGTTTAGGATCAACAAACAGGGATAATTTTGGGGTTTGGGTTGACGGAGATCTTAGCTATAACTCTGTTGGTGCCATGTTTACTATAAACGGAAATGAAAATAAGAAACTGAGTCTTGATACATTAAACTGGACGGGCTGGAAATTTATAAAAATTCCTTTTAGTGATATTACATCAAACGGTGAAATATTATTCAATGGATTATACATTAAACAGAATGTAGAAGGAAGCGATAGTAACCAGGTATCTTTTGCCGGAGTTCAATACAATGATCCCGATGTCGAATCAGTGAAAAATAATAATAACAATTCGGTCCCGTTAACATTTAAGCTGGCGCAAAATTATCCGAACCCATTTAACCCAAGTACAACTTTACGATATACAATACCTAAACAAAGCTTAGTTACTCTAAAAATTTATGATGCACTGGGAAGATTAGTTGCTACCCTCGTAAATGAAGTGGAGCCGGCAGGGAACCATAGCGTTGTTTTTAATGCGGACAAGTTTAAAATAACCAGCGGAATTTATTTTTATACTTTAAAAGCAGGAGAATTTACTCAGACTAAAAAACTAGTTTTGATGAAATAAGGAAAATTTACCACGGAGAAAACAGAGAGCGCACGGAGGATAAAAAGTATTAATATTTCTTTTATAAAGCCTCTGTTTTCTCTGGGCTGTCTCTGTTAACTCTGGGGTAAGAATTATTGTATTATAAAAAATAATTCCTACCTAGGAATATTCCGGATTTTCTTTACAAGATACGATTAAGCAAGTTAATTAGTTGTAAACCATTCATAATAATTAGGTTGTATTAAAAACAAAGTTGTTTTATCTTTAACCCGTTTTCTGAAAAACCTTAATTAATGTTCTTTTATTTTTATTGAAAAGGTGAATTAT
>JBJKSB010000003.1:0-24602 GCA_046704385.1 Bacteroidales bacterium
CTGCAGTCAGATACGGAACAAGATCGAACGTTGGACCCCCAGCTCCGTAGATGCTCACCATGAACTTAGGAAACAGCTCAACCCTTGATCCTACACTTACAGCTCCGTCAATTTTTAAGGGATTAAAATCCCTTGAAGCATTGAATTCGTTGACAGGACTTATGGTGTTATTACTGTATTCAACGCCAAGTTTTACTGAAGCATTCGCTGAAAATCCGGTAGTTGCAGTGGCTCCACCTGTAAACGTAACATTCACACGTCCATATATATCGCATGATATATTTATAAAAACCGGTGCAGGTCCTACGAAAAATTTTAAACGCATTACAAAAATATCGTTTTTAAGTTTTTTCAACTTCTCATATTCAGCCTCAAATGTTGCCTCCATTTTAATTCCGGCACTGGTTTCAATCCCACCTTCGTAATAAGCTGCAAAATACTGTAGTTTACCTTTATGGTAGTGCCAATCGGAGAAATAACCGTTTTTATATTCAAACTCTAGTATAAAGTTACCATACACCCTCAAAAGTGCGTCGAATATTACCTTCAGATTTTCCGCGTTTACCAGGGTATCGGTTACACTCAAAACAGCATCATTTAAGTCAAACGATTCACCTGTTATGGCACTTTTTGTATAGGTACCTTCCGACGTAATAATGGTTATCCTTGCAGGATGTATTCTTCCCTGTTTGTCAGTGAGCGCTCGACTGATTTCTTCGTTGGTCATTCCACTTTTCAATGATGCACTTTTTAATTCTTCGGTAGTAAGTGAAAATTCGGCATCGAGGAAAACATCACCCATATCGGCCTGTTCGGTTTGTATTACAAATTCTTTGCCTTCTGTTTTATAGTCGGTAACCTTGCGTAACAATCCTGAAGTATCGAGGTCAACAATAAGTACTTTCGAAGTATCAATATCCTTGGTAAAGCTTTGGGGCAATGATTCTTCAAGTATTCTCATTTCGCCGGTGGAGTCGTATTCCATTCCTCCGTCTCCGTTTGTATTATTCAGGCTACTGTTATCCAGTGTGAGTAAAAATGGGTTTGTATTCACTGTTACACCAGGGTCGTTTTTGGTTATCGGATCGCGGTAAACCAGTTCATCTTTACAATCTGAGAAGAGTGTTAAAGAGGCGATCATAAGCCATAATAATATTTCCTTTTTCATAGTCCTATTTTATTATGGTTTCAACAATCACAACATAACCTTTTTGCAAAGAATCGGAAGTGGCTGACACTCCATAACAGTTGCATTTTCCATCATATTCAGCCATAAAATAATAAATTACTTCCTGCAGATCGGTGAACAGGACTGAACCTGTTTCATCACTTGTTCCTGAATTGACTACATTGGTATTGTTTTGGAAGTCGTCTACCGATGCATATAAATAAACAGAAGCATCCTTTACCGGATTTTGATCGCTATTCTTGACCACAACCTTTAATTGTGGATTCATATCCTGATAAACTGTTTTTTTGCACGATAGCAATAAAACCCATATCAGGATTGCAGAAAAAATTCTGAAATATTTCATAGGTTTTGGTTTTAATTTGGACTTAATTATCTAAATAACAGAAGCTAAGGTATGAATATTTATTGATTAATAAACTCGTTTATACCATTTTTATACACATTACCGTAATGATCAGCATTGTAAATGCTTACATGTGAACCGTACACTGATTTTCCAAGTTCCAGGTAAAGTTCACTAAAACTTAAATTGGTATTTTTCTGCATGAGCTTCAGCCATTCATTGGTAAACTGATCGGATAACCAGGCATTAATATCAGCATCAAATACTACTGATTTTGATGATTCAAAGCGGTTTGCGGCTGTGATAAAAAGGACTGATGGAACATTGTTACAATCTTCAAAAATCCCGCTATAGCAGGATTCAATACAAAATAGTATCCTTCGATACTTGTTCTGAGCCTTCATTCCGGTAAGGGTTGTCTTCAACATCTCCGGTTTCAGGTATTCTGTGCTTTCATTCTGAATAATCAACCCAAGGGAATCACCATGCCCAATAAAATATACCAGAATATTATCATTTTGTGTGGAATTGATAACCTTAGTAAGTTTTGTTGAACTATTTCCCGACAAAATATTCAAGATATCGCCGGCATTAAGGTCGGAGAGTTTATAGTCAAGTTGAAAACCCTGGTAAAGGTTTTCATGCGTCACCGCATCAAATATTTTTCCTTCTTCTTTATTACGCGGATCTTCAGCCAAATCGTCGGTCATACATAGTATAATATGATCATCGTCCCAACCATGGTTCCTAAGCAAGTGATAAACTCTAAGGGCATCGGCCTGATGCCTGTAATTGCTCCAACCTCTTGTGGTAGCTACTATAAGCGCCCAGTGTTCTTGCAGGGCAGGCAGATCTTCATGAAAGGTAGTATCAAAATCCTGTGTTTTACTGGCGTAATACTGCCAGGCAGCAGCAAGTCTCGAAATCCGTCCTTCACCACTGGAAGCATAATATGATAAGTTCAGAAACTGTTGGTCATAAACCTGCCAGTGTACATAGGTTGAACTAACGATATCGGTGTAAACATCGTCGGCAAATTTAAGAGTTCCACTGGCCCCTGAGATTTGAGGGTGCTCTCCGTTTTTTAAGCGGGTCAGTGTTCGGCGGATACCATCTTTATCCCAAAAATCTGAAGCCCCGGTTCCATCAGATAGAGTCATTAACGCTGATGCTAAGGAAAATCCTCCTTCACCGCCTGATAATTCCAGGGCATAACCTAATAATAGCATGGCATCATATACCTGGGCCATTCCCAAAGTAGGTTTTTGTTGGTATTTTTGTTCCCAGGCAATATCGAATCCGGTTGCCGGATTACCCGCAAAAGCAGTTCCCTCCATTCCTTCAGCAGAACTTCCCAGACCTTCAATAAAACCATTGAGGTAGGCAGCATCAGAGAAAAGTAACTCTGATTTTACATTATATTTTTGCCAGCTTTTTGCCATTGTAACGGCTTGCTGGGTATTTCGCGGTACGGCAACGAGTAAATCCGGGTTAGTGGCAAGGGCACGTTGTATATATTCCTCAGAGCTAAAATTATCCTGGTCAAATTTCTCAATGGAGGTCACTTCCAGGTTCATTTCAGTG
Source organism: Bacteroidales bacterium (assembly GCA_046704385.1). Lineage (GTDB taxonomy): Bacteria > Bacteroidota > Bacteroidia > Bacteroidales > SZUA-534 > GH45. The sequence goes on from JBJKSB010000003.1 coordinate 3,120, forward strand.
GCCAGAAACCCAAACCAGTTATAAAAGGTCATTCCATAAGGATCATCACCCGTGACCAAAGCCACTTTTCGGGCTCCTTTATTTTTGGCAATAATTAACTGTGCCTGGCATTGCGAAATATCTGATTCAACCAGTCGCCATATGTATTTTCTTCCTGAAAAAGCACTTGAAATATCAGCCGAAGTGGCGGTAGGCAACAATAGGGGTTTACTATGCTCAATAAATTGATTGGCAATACGGAACGATTCTGATGAGGTTAAAGGACCAATTGCAGCTTTAATTGAGGTATCACTAAAAACTTCCTGTGCAATAGTTTCGATATCATTGTTATAAGTATCGTACCATACCGGCTCAAGTTTACCTCCTGCTATGTAACCTGCTTTTTCAAGATTTTCGCAAACCCAGTCGGTGGCCTTGTTCCAGTCTGATTTATCCGGACCTGTTAACGGAAGCATAATGGCAATTTTATAGGATTTTTCCGGGATGGGTTGAACCGGTTCTTCATCAGGAGTGCATTGCAGCAAGCTGCAAAATACTATACAAATCCATATCCAATGTTTTTTAATGCCCATAACTATCGGGTTGAATTTAAATATTGAATTTCAGCCTGTTGGGCATCCTCAAAACTGTTGGTAACAAGGACATTGAGTCGAGCCTCGAATTCAGGGTTTATATCAAATTTCATAAATCCGGATTCTAACCCAGATAAATGATACCCCGATTGAAATTTACCATCCATAAAATCACTGATCACATTGTAAGCCACTATATCGATATGCTTAACTACTGAACCAATTATTTTGTCGGCACAAAGCCAGCTTTGATCCTGATCGACACCGATGGCATAAGCATTATCGGTTTTTCGCAGGGTTTCAAAAATTCCCTGGTTGGCATAGCCTGCCACACCAAAAACCAGGTTGGTATGTTGGTACATGTTTGAAGCCATTTCAGCTGCTTTATCAAAGTTGTTGAAAGCTGTAAAATTGGTATCAATATATTCCACCAGGGTTTGTTGACCTTGTGCACTGGCAAATCCGTCTTTAAATCCGTCTACAGCTTTTGCAATAGGGGGAATATCCATACCTGCTATAATGCCGGCTGTATCGTTTGGACAAAATAACCTGGCTGCAATCCCGGCCTGGTATGCTGCTCCGTAAAACGAGAATTCAATGGTTTGTAGGTTCGGGTAATCATTTGCCCGGGTATCAACCAATACCAATTTTTTATTATTGAAATTCCCCTGCAACGAATTCACCAGTTCCTGGTATTCAAAACCAAGCACAAAGATTAATTCTTCTTTATCTGAAGTGCTGTCAATCCAGGTGTTAATGATGTTCTGCGCATCATTTAGGTTAGCAGGAAAGGCATATTCCACTTCAAACCCAAATTCATCATAAGCTTCAAGGATTCCTTTGTACAGATTATCGTTAAATGACAAATCGCCCAGACCACTTGTGGTAAACAATACATCAATTTTGCGGGGTGCTTTTACGATATCTTTTTGGCAAGCCGAAATTAAAATTACAGTGGATAAAAAAACCAGATTACATAAGATTTTCTTAGGTATCCTTACATGTACTATTTTTAGCCACAAGAAAGCTAAGTTGACCTTTGTTATTTTCATTGATTATACCGGACATTGGTAAAGGATAAATTTACGCAATTTTCTGATATAAAGTGTATTTAGGCATGAGTAAGAAGGTACCAAATTTGAGTGGTAAAAAATGTTACTATCAATCCCAACACAATGGGTAAAAAGGTTGAAACCACAGTCCATTTAATACTTTTAGTTTCTTTAAAAATAGTCATAATGGTGGTGGAACAGGGATTGTGCAGCAAACTAAAAAGCATAAGGTTAATTCCTGTAAGTAATGTCCAGCCTCCTGCATGGAGAACTGTAGCGGTATCAGCAGCGGAACCAAGTTCGAACATTACACCGGCTCCGGCTCCTATACCCGTAAGTTTACTGCTTAATACAGTTAGCATCAATACAGTAGGAATTACAATTTCATTGGCCGGTATGGCAATAATGAAGGCAAGCAAAATTACCCCGTTCAATCCAAAAATAAATGCAAAAGGATCGGACCATTGTATAAAATGTTCTGCCAGGCTTAATCCGTGAACATGGATATTGGCAACAAGCCATATCACCATTCCGGCAGGTACCGCAAAAACAACGGCCCGCCAAAGTACAATAATTGTCCGGTCGATTAATGAAGTGTACAAGGTTTGTAAAATTCGCGGAGGCCGGTAGGGAGGTAACTCCAGGCTAAAAGATGAAGCCTCGCCTTTCAGTACCGATTTACTCAATCCCCACGATACTACCAGACTGAAGAAAATGCCCACTAAAGCTATGGTTACCACGGCACCTGCTGAAACAATTCCTGCCAGTGATGCCGGAACCAAACCACCAATAAAAATGGTGGCTATCAGAATTTGAGTCGGCCAACGGCCGTTACACAATGAAAAATTATTGGTAATGATCGCTATTAGCCGTTCACGGGGACTGTCGATTACCCTGGCCGCCACCACTCCGGCAGCATTGCAGCCAAAACCCATACTCATGGTTAGTGCCTGTTTGCCATGGGCACCTGCTTTGCGGAACAGGTTATCCATATTAAACGCTACGCGTGGCAGATAACCCAAGTCCTCAAGCAGGGTAAAAATCGGAAAGAAAATGGCCATAGGAGGCAACATTACGGATATCACCCAGGCCATGGAAAGATAGGCTCCATCAATTAAAACCCCACTGAGCCACCAGGGTGTACCTATGGAGCCCGCAAGGTTTTTAAGGAAAGGATGAATAGTATCAATTAACAGTGATGACAATAGACCAGAAGGATAATTGGCTCCGGCTACGGTTAACCAGAAAACTAAAGCCAGTAATAAAAACATAAGAGGAAATCCGAGCCAACGACTGGTTACAATTTTATCGATTTTCAGGTCGAAACTGTAAGCTTCCTTATCGCCCAACTGTTTTACCGTTTTTCGGGCAATTCGGGATGCATCTTCATATATAGATTCAATAATATCATCATGATAACCGGTACCCAAATCCCAACGAGCTGAATTGGCTGCGGATATTATATCTTCTCCTGCTGATTTTATTTTAGTGGCATCCATAGCTGCGCATTAATTCTGAATAGTTAAGTCTTCTTCATGTAAATTGCCCAGTTCTCCTGATTGTACGGCTTCAATAATACTATTATCCCCTTCGAGTAGCCGCATGGCCACCCAGGTCACATTAGGCAGGCCGGGAAATGCTTCATTTAATTTTGCCGTAAGCGTATCAATGGCATGATTAAGTTTTTTCGACCGGCTTTTAATTTTATGGGGTTTGCAGATATATTTTCCTGTGGCCACTTCATCAATGGCCGTTAAAAGTTCATCCATTCCCTGTTTCCGCCTGGCTGAGGCCGGGATTACCGGGATACCCAGTTCTTTTGAAAGCTGCCTGACATCAACTTCCAGGTTATTCCGCTTTGCTTCATCCATTAAATTCACGCACAATACTGCCCTGTCGGTTAGTTCCAGAATTTGAAGCACCAGGTTCAGGTTTCGCTCCAGGCGGGTAGCATCAACCACAATTACAGTAACATCAGGTTGCCCGAAAAGGATAAAATCACGGGCAACTTCCTCATCGGTACTGGTTGATAATAAGGAATAAGTTCCGGGCAAATCAACTACCTTATAACGTTTTTCGTTATAAATAAATCCCCCTTCGGCCCTCGAAACCGTTTTACCGGGCCAGTTTCCTGTATGCTGATGCAGTCCGGTGAGATTGTTAAAAACAGTGCTTTTCCCGGTATTGGGGTTTCCGGCCATGGCAACTACATAATCCACATCATCAAGGTTCAGACCCAGTTTAATTAGGTTTGCGGTGTGGTGAGCCGGACAGTTAGTACAGTTATCTGGTGTTATCATGTTCTACTTGATAATTACGGTTTATAAAAACATAATCAGCATGTTGCTTCCTGATTCCAATGGTGGTTCCCATCACTCTGTATCCTGTCGGATCGCCTGAGGCACTTTTCATGACAGCGGTTATGGGACTACCGGGAATAATACCCAAATCCATTAATCTTCTTCGCTGCTGTCCCCGGCAATTGGGTGAAATGCCTGTCACCTCGGCTTTTTCACCAATTCTTAATGATGATAATACCTCCTGTTTGGGAGCCTGAATAACTTCGGTTGGTAAAGGCTCAACAGTAATGTAGCCAGCAAAAAGAGGTGTGAGGACACATTCTTCACCATCGGCAACAAAGGTGATTTTTTTATCGGTTACATCCGTAACATACACCTGCATGCCAGGATACAAGCCCAACACAACCAGTTGTTCATAAATACTGCTTGGTTCATCTTCCAAATGCGTTATCCGGCCTTTTTCACCTTCCAGCATATGACTTAAACTTTTCCCTTTCTGCCTGGGCAGTTCCCCGTTTATGGTTGGGATCGGGTCGCCATGAGGGTCAAAAACCGGGTTACCCATTTGGGCAGCCAGCTTTTCGGTTTCTTCAGGAGTTACCAGGTGTTCAATGCGATCGGCCTCGTTGTGCCACTCGGTTTGTGTTACGCTGGTTTCGTCGGCCAGGTATCGTTCCCAAATACGATGAACCCTGATAATTCGCAAGGCATACGATCTTCCGGCATCTGTCAGGGTTATTCGTTCGTGTTGCAAGGTGATTAATTCAAGTGATGTTAACCGGTTTACCAGTATTCCGGCTTTGTCAAGACTGATATTCAAATGCCCGGCCATGCTGTTAATATCACAGCTGAGTTTATTGTACTCACAATCAAAAATAAATTTCAGGGCATCTTCCAGTAAAACTCTTTTATTGTTGGCATTTAGTTTATTGACAAGAGCCAATCCTCCTTTTTGAGGCCAAAGAAACCAGAATAAGAATATAACAAACATCAATCCTGTTATCAGCATTGAAGTTGGTTTTATTAAGAGAAAAGTGAACATAATTAAGCAAGATTAAATGAGATAACAACCTTACTTTACTATTTGTTTCAAAAATTAAGAAATCATAGCCACCAATAATGAAATTAACCCGACCTATGCTGAAATCAATTACGCCGACCATGAAATCGACTCCACCTATGCTGAAATTAACTCCGCCGATGGTGAAATCGACTCCACCAATACTGAAATTAACTCCACCGGCAGTGAAATTAACTCCACCTGTTGTGAAATTGACTTGACCGATAGTGAAATCGACTCCACCGGCAGTGAAATTAACTCGACCGATAGTGAAATGAGTCTGTTTACTAAACTGCGTCAAGGAAATTGATTAGCGGCATTCTCAAAATCATTCCATCCTAAACCAATCAATTCTTGCAAAACCATTACTTTGCTGCATGTTTGGGTTTTGGCAGAATAAGCCCACTTTGGCACCGATCCAGCGACCCACCTTAGCCTGAAAAGTATCACCTATTTCGGTAAAGGTTTTGTTATCAAAACTATAGCTGAAATTACAGTGTCCGCCTTCTTTGACGATTACCCGAAAATAGCATTCCTCAGGATTCTCAGGTACTATTTCAATTAACTGATCAGCGGGGTCACAGCGGTCATAATGTCCATGATACATTACGAGTTGGGTTGCTGTATCAGTTTTTTCGAATCCTGCAAAAGCCCATTCCAGGCCCATAATTAACAGACCTGTTTGTTCGCCCGTTAATTCGGGTTGAAATTCTATTTTAGTGGTCACAGTAAATTCCGGTGCAGGAAATTTTTGCAGCAGCAAATTTGGGGCAAACCAGAGGTTGCCGTGTTGGGTAAGATTTTGTACTGCATTTAATCTTAACTGCCCGTCTTCAAGGCTATACCAGTCATTTTGTGGATTGGCATGCCATTGCCATTGTAACCCTATACCCTGATTAAATTCATCAGAAGTTTGTGGAGCTTCCGGGGGATAGTTCTTTCCTACATCAGGCTTTTTATATTCAAGCACCGGCTCGCCAATACCGTCATTATTTTGGTCGATTCCTATCAAAGGCCAGTCGTTTTCCCACTTTCCGGGTTGCAGGTGTACTACCCGGCCATACGGTGGCCGGTCCTGGAAATGGATAAACCAGCTTTCGCCTGAATCCAGATCAACCCAGGCTCCCTGGTGTGGACCGTTGATTGTTGTATTCCCCTGGTGCATAACCACTTTTGCTTCGTAGGGGCCATAAATATTTTTGGAACGCAACACGGTTTGCCAGCCGGTAGGTACGCCTCCGGCAGGTGAAAAGATGTAATACCAGCCATTTTTCTTTAAAAATTTCGGGCCTTCAATTACAGGTTGTGCGGTATCGCGATAAATTGAAATGCCATTATCCAGAATTTTAAGCCCGTCATCGCTCAGCTTATGCAAAAACAACTCGTTACCACAAAACTTGCCCCGAACCAGGTAAGCCTGTCCGTCGTCATCCCACAATGGGCATGGGTCTTCCCATAATTCTACATTTACAATATGATGCAATTCCCATGATTTTTCCGGATGATCGGTAATGGCTACCCATAATCCATCGTAAGGAGTACAAAAATATACGTAGAACTTGTTATTATGATAACGGATAGACGGTGCCCAGGAACCACTTCCATGATCCGGCTTGTTGTATTTTTCAAGTGGTAGTGTTGCATAAACATGATTCACAATGGTCCAGTTCACAAGGTCTTTTGAATGTAAAATGGGGATACCGGGCATGCAATTAAAACTTGAAGCCACCATATAAAAATCATCGCCCACTTTGATCACATCAGGATCGGAATAATCGGCGAAAATGATTGGGTTTTTGTATTTTCCGTTTTCCAGGTCGGGTTGCCAGGGCTGAGCCAATAAACGGCCAGAAAGAATAATTAGTATTGAGATGAGCAGAAGTCGGTGATTCATATGATGTAAGTTGTTTATGGAGTTTTAGTAAAGTTATTTAAATATATTGTTGTGTGAAAATTAAAATACATTCACTTCTATATAGAATACGTCACCCCTATAATCCCCTAGAGTGCATAGTCCCGAAAATCAAATTCAGGGCAGGCTGTCAGGATAAAATTCTATCCGACTTATTACCAATACATTTGCCTCTGCATTGCGGTGCATGATAGTTATCTTCTTCGAATTTAAGTGCTGCTTGCACCGCTTATTATTCGGTGACAGAAACCAGGGGTTGAAACCCCTGGCTATTGAATTGAAGGCCTTCAGCCTTCTTATGCTACACATATTTAAAACTGGGGCTGTCTCAAAAGTATTAAAATGAATATAAAGCCATAAAACCACAAAGACACCAAGAAACACAAGGCGTTAAAAATTAATACCTTACAAATTCGTGAATTTTAGTGCCTTTGTGCCTTAGTGTTAAAAAATTACTTTCGAGACAGCCTCAAATTTTAATAGCCAGGGGTTTTAACCCCTGGGCAAAGTCCACAAAAGTAAATCGTCGCAAGCACACAGATGCTATGAAAAATTAAATTATTTTGCGACGAAACCCTCCAGCTTATCTTGATTTAAGTTATCCTATCCATAGTTCTTTTTTATCATAAAATCCGAATTTAAACCTTACCATTTCATTCCGGTTTCAAGCGCTTTTAAATCGGGTTTGTTTTTGGCAATTTCCATCGATTCTTCAAACAGGGCTTTTAAATCGCCCAAATCAACCGGAGAACCTTTACGGATAAAAATGGGTTCTTTATACATCGGGGTTTCAATTTCAATAAATTTACCTCCTTCAAATACATTTTCAGGATTCCAGGCATCAATCCAGCTATCGCCTGCCGGCAAATAAACTTTGGCCTTGGTTGTACCTTTTTGCCATATAGCATGCACAAGAATATCAGGGCCATACATAAAATTTTGCCATTCAGTCCAGGCTTCCTTTTGTTCCGGATAAGTAAGGAAAAGTGGTCGGGCAGGGGGCATTCCTGTATTATGAGCCTCCTTAGCGAGTTGCAGGCTGTAATCGGCCAGTTTTGCATGAATTTTTGCATATAAGCGCCAAACAGCAATTAGTTCAGTATCATAATTGGGATCAGAGTCCATGTCCCAAGGGGCACGATCTTCTGTAGGACCAAGCTCCATAATAGGAGTGAAGCAACCAAATGCCAGCCAGCGGGCAGTAACTTCACGATCGAGGTCAGCCTGCCAGTATCCGCCAATATCTGTTCCCCATATCGGAAAACCGATGACAGCAGCACGTTGCAAGGCAATGATAGCAGTTCTTAAACCTTCAGCCGGAGAACCGATATCACCACCCCAGAATCCACTGTATTTTGAGCTGCCCGTATAACCTGCGCGTGGGATCAGCATAAAATCATCACCTTTAATTTTATGACAGCTTTCATTGACTAATCTCACATAATCAACCGGGTATTCATTACGGACTTCGCGACTGGTACGCCCATCGTGTAAAATTATATCGCGGCTGGCAGTAATGGTCTCCTCTGAACGGTCCATTTTAAAACCATCGACACCTTCTTTTAGCATTTTTTCGATGCCATTTTGCTGCCACCAAAGACACGCTTCCTTATTGGTAAAATCAAGCAGGGCCATTTTTGTGGAATCCACGCCATAGTGGGGAAGCATGGGTTGGGTATATCCCTTTTGATAAGCCACATCTCTCATATTACCGGCAACCCAGGGGGCAATCCAAACTAAAAAACGAATATTTTGACTATGGATCCAGTTTATCATTTTTTGAGCCTGTGGAAAACGTTCCGGATCCCAGTCAAAATCGCCATATCCAAAAGGCTCCTTTGCCCACGGACGGTCTACCCAGTATGCACCACAGGGAATATCGTAAGCTTTCATCATTAAAATATCTTCAACCACCTGGCTGTTATATGGAGCTGTCACTTTCGTACCATTATAAAATTCTTTTTTATTTACATGGTTATCGCGCCAGCGCCAGGGAATAAAAGCCCATTTGGGAGGAACAAACGAAGGCCCTACATTTAAAGAATGTGCTTTTACCATATCAGCAGGCTTTTTTGAAGTATAGATTCTTCCACTTAAGTCTGGTCCTTCAAACTCAACGAGAACCCGGTTGGGGTAGGTTTTACAGAAATCGTATTTTCCCGGCCAGGTGCCATCAACAAATAAACTGTAACCGTTTGACGAAAGGTAGAACGGGCAATACAGGGAAAGCGTGGGTTTAATAATCATATCCACCTGCTGGCCGTGCAAATTCATGCCTTCAGTAATGCCTTTTTTCCACGAATTGGTTTGTACACCGTCAACAGTCCTTTCAAACAAACCCGTAAAATATTCTGTGGAATCTGCGGCAAGGCCAAAGCCCCATCCCAGGATATCGTCATCGGGAATGGCATTGAATGAAAATACATAAATGGAATCCTGATTCTCAATATTCACGTCTATTTTTCGTCCATCTATATTCCAGACGGCATCAAAAATGGATAGATTATTTTTAACAGAAGTAGGTTCACCTTTAAGCCAGGTTTTACCCGATTGGGTCAAAAAGTAAATGGAACCCACTGTGTCGTTTTCATTTCCGGTAAATACGATTTGAGCTTTGGCGTTTTTGGTTTTCAAAGCAATTTCAGGAAAACCATTTTTTTGAGTCGAATATTTTACGGCCTGTTCCTGTTGGCAGGACATAAATATTAAGACGATAAGTGAAAGTAATACAGTTAATTTATGCATAATCAAATATTTAGTATTTGTTAATATAATTTGTGAATGTTCTCATATTTTACCTTCCACTGACCATTATCCGGGAAACCATTTTTCCCATCTGTGTTGCGGTAGGTACAAAGCATAGCAACTGCTGTCAATAATCCGCCGTTTCCGGGAAGGTACAACGGCAGATTGGTATTTTGGTAATTATGCCCGTTCATTAACCAGGTATTTTTTTGCGTTTTCATCATTAATAAATCGATAGCCTGTGAGGGATTGCCAAGTTGTACAGCATTCATGGCCATCAATGGGAAGTCCCATCCCCAGCAGGTTTGCCAGTTCCATTTTTTAAGAGTTTCCTTTTGGGTATTTAATAAAATTTGGCGATCGACCATTTTTGTTTTGGGTAAAAACCCCAGCAATCCTAATATCATAGGATGATCAGTCATGTACTTTGGATTAGACCATGTGTCGGTTGCCGATTCGGTAAAAAGGTATAAACTGTCTTTCACAGGTAGCGGAGCTAAGTTGTCAATTACCTGCTGCCATTTTTTATTACGTTCCATACCCAGCTTTTCTCTCCATTGCTGAGCTGTTTCTAGTCCCCAGTACCAATAGGCAAGTTCAAATGCCGGATTAATTGTGCTGTCGAGTGAAAAACGTTCCTGAGCGGGAATCAATGCGGGTCCTAATATATATTTGCCGGTAACGGAGTCAAAACGGGCATAATCAGCCATAAAATCAGCGGTTGCAAATACCAACGGACTGTGCTTTTCCAGCACTTTTTTATCCTGATTTTTAACATTATACAGCAAATTGGCAAAATAAATAAAATGCGGTTGCTGCCAGATCAGGAAAACACCAATATTACTCGGGCTTTCCCTTCCTTCGGGATCGGTCATTTTAGGCCAGCGGACACCTTTATAACCTTGCAGTTTTGCTTGTTGTTTTGCCGCATTTTCGATTTTGAAATAATAAGCCAGTTGCTTTTCAATAATTTCGGGCCTGTTCCATAATAAAAAATGAATTCCGTGCCACCAGTGCATTTCCAGGTGAAATTTTCCGTACCAGCTGTTATAGGCTAACCCGGTTTCCTGGGGCGGATAAGTCCCCGAACACTGAATTTTGGTGAGATATTGCGAAAGCACAACCCGGCGTTCCAGTTCAAATGCCCTGGGATCGGTACATTCGGAGAAATCTACAGCACCGCCGTTTTCCCAGAATTGATGCCAGGTTTTTCGGTTAGTATTGATTGAGTTAGTGAAATCAGGCAATGGCTCTGTTTTTAACGTATCGGTAAACCAAACACTGAAATCAAGTGAGCTGGACTGGGTTTCAGGAGCTAAAATAAATTCGTGAGCACCCTTTTGGATTACTTTGGCTTTCCCTTCCCAGTTTACGCATGAATAATAAGTCGTACTATCCAGCACTCTTTTTATTAAACAGGAATTAGGTTCATTTTTGATAATCTCTGAAGTGTGACTGTTAGGATGATTAAAATCCAGACCTGAATTAAATTTTTTATGACTGGCATAAGGGAATTTAATTTTGATTTTCAGCTGTCCGGTCTTAATCAATTCCGAATTTACCCTGACAATGATCCGGTCATATTCCTGGTCACACAAGGTCAGTACATCCACGGGTGTTCCTTCCAGATCAAAATGGCTTTTTATTTCACCATTCCATAAGTTTAGTTCCTGTTTTGGGTTCTGAATATCGTTTAGCGTAAAAGTTGATGAATCCGGTTTTAATAGTTCAAAATCAATCAAACCCATATGAATACGGTGAGGGTTTTCGCGTAACCAGGTTGTGGCATTTGCTTTGGCAGTATCTTGTTTGTCATCAAACTGATAAAAATAAGGTACTGAATCGTTCCCTACCTTGTAATATCGGGTTACATCGTTTAACGAATATTTTTCGGGATTTGGAAAGGAATGCCATGCCCAGTTTGAAAATGTACCCAACGGGATACCTTGTTTATAATTTTCAGGAAAAGTTTGTAACCCGGTGATATCAACGGTATAGGCAAAATTGCCATTACCAACTGTTAAGCAACTTAATGAATCGGTATGGGTTTGTAAAATATTATGTCGGGTAACCAGCGCAAACCGGTTAATTTTTGGGTTGCATGAGTAGCATGCAAGCGATATAAAAACCAGTATAAAGAAGTAGTTTAATCCCCGGGCCATTTTTTCCATTTTCAAAATGGAATATAGTAATTTTCAGGGGAATTTATTGTAAAATTTCTGAAAACCATTCACCTTTTGTCTTTTGGATGGAAGACTTCTTTTATTGTCTCCCTAGATTTTGCTTATCCCATTACCAAAGCAATTATTCCCAACACACTTATCAGAAAATTTGCGACCAAATGTGTCACAAATGCAGGTAGTATACTCCTGCTTATATAAACCGTTAGTGTCGTAGCCAAACTTAAAATTAAAATCATCGGAAAAAGCCACAACTGAAATGTATGGTATAAAGCAAAGAATAATCCGTTCACTACCCAACTCCACTTACCAAATTTCTGCATTTTAGGTAACAGCCAGCCCCTGAAATAAATCTCTTCAGCCAGTATATTCAGCAAAAGCGTAATGCCCATGATTATTAAAAACAGGTAGTTTCCTTTTAATGGATAGTTGGGTGAAAGTATGGCCATATCGGATTTCATCGGATCGATAGAAGGATTTAACCAAAAGGGCATATAATCAGGGATTGACAAGCCCGGTAATTTCGAAAAGGCTCCAATGGCAGGTGATAAACTAAACGAGATTGTTATACCCAATATCATGATTCCCAGGCATATTAGCCATAGTTTAAGACTTATCTTTTTGATTAATAGTCTTGAGAAAAATGAAATATTATTTGCTTTTGCTTCTTTCTGGTTTAGAATCATGCCTCCTATAACAAAGATAAATAGCATGATTGAAGCAATAACGCCCCACATCAATAATTTGGGTAAGCCGAGTTCGACGGTCCAGGGAAGGATAACCCTGAATCCGAAAAAACCAAAGGCACTGGGTATTATAAAGGCCAGAAGTGTTTGTGAAGTATTTAATTGCCTGAGTTTACTCCATTCTAAATTTGATTCCATGGTAAGGTTCCTTTCAATTTTGTTAGTGGCTATTGATTTGATATAAATTAGTTTTGTTTTAAATGAAGCGCAATTATTGTCTCAATATTCATTTGTGTATAGTCTGTTATGTGCATTAAACCATTTACTTCTGAATTCCACTCTCCAAAATTGAAATTTTGTTTACATCCGAAATACTAATTTTAATCCATCCCAATTTTGAGTTGTTACCCAATTTTATGCCAATATAATTTATTTCATCTTGTGGAAACTGATTACAATCGTTCGAATAATAGCTCAAATTATAAATTACTGTATCGCCGTTTTGCTCCACTAAAATTGGTGGATAACTAAATGAACCTGCTAATAGTGTAATAGTATCAGCTGTATAATTATCGTTTGTTTTAATGATATCATCTTTCTTTAAGGGTTTAATTTTAACAGCTTCAGCAATTTCAATTATTGAATCGTTTTCATTAATCCGATGACAGGTAAAATTGTCGGTTATTCCAATTGTAACAGGATCGCTCTCATAGTAGAAGGTATCTATACTAATATGCAAAAAAGATGTGTCATTTTTATAAAAAGTGTGAATCAGTGCATCTTTATGCAATGAACTTATCTTTGCATAGGGAATATCTCCCACAGCAGGCGACCCGGTAACATTGCTCTCAAATTGAATATCATCAATACCATCCTTATCCAGATCAATATTATAATAACAGGGATCATAATACCCTCCTACCATGACAGTATCATAAACGTTAAGGGTCATATTATTAAAATCGCCGATTTTAATTTCAGAAGGAATGGTGTCGCTGCCTTTTTTACATCCTATAATTAGAGTAATCAGGAAAAATGAAAAAATATTTATTAGTTTCATATTATTCAGGCTTAGTTAAATTAAAATTCAGCGCAGTTAGAGTTACTTAATTTAGTTGATTTATAGTCAGCTAATTTATACTAAATTGAGGTATTTGTGTAACATCCGGGCGTATTTGTTTAGTTATACTTACTCAATTACTTCTTTTATCGCGTTTTCAATTTCCATAATATTAAACGGTTTCCTAAAATACTTAAGAATTAATTTTGATTTCAGAGCAGCTTTAATTTCTTCAGTTATATCGTAACCTGTAAGTATAAAGTATTTTTTATCATTATAAATACTTTTAGCCTTTTTAATAAACTCCAACCCTGACATTAATGGCATTTTCATATCACTAATTACAACTTTAATATCAGGGTATTTCCTAAGACACTCCAGACCATCTGATCCGCATGTTCCTGTAATTACATCAAAATTGTCAGTAAAATTATATTCAAATAATTCGAGATTTGTTTCTTCATCATCAATGTATAATATTTTAACTTTTTCAGCCATAAAAATCACTTTTTATTCTATTGGGAAAATTATTTTAACTGTTGTTCCTTGGTTTTGTTCCGATTCAAATTGTAATTCGCCTTTATGCTCTTTAATTATATTGTAGGAGATTGACAAGCCCAGACCAACTCCATCTCCGGGAGCTTTTGTTGTATAAAATGGCTCTATAATTTTTGTCATATCTTCGCGGGATATTCCGTGTCCGGTATCTTTAATTGTTACGGTAACATTATTTTTACTTTTCTGGGTTTCTATTGATATGACTCCGGTATTTTCAATGGATTGTATTGCGTTTAAAAGTATATTAAGAAATACCTGATGTAATTTTCCTTCGTTCCCAATTATAACAATATCTTTCTGTTTGTAAAATTTTTCAATTTCAATTTTGTTTTTGTATTTATTTTTCAGAATGGCTAAACAATTATCAATGATGCTATTAATTTCACAATCATCGTCGAAAGTTGCACTGTCATGGCTGAAACGGCTAAGTCCTGTTACTACTTCCGATGCACGTTCAATACCCGTGTTAAGCCCTTTCAAAAGAACTTTGACATCAGCTTTGTACTCAGGGGCTTTTGTTGTAAAGAATTTTACCAGACCCAAATAAGCACCATTAATAAAATTTAACGGGTTGTTAATTTCATGGGCAACTCCGGCAGTCAGGGTACCCAACGAAGCCATTTTTTCAGATTGAACCAGTTTATTCTGAGTTTCTTTCAGTTTATTTAAATTAGATTCTATTTCATTTTTTTGCAGGTTGATAATCCTGTTTTTAAATGATATATTTGAATACAATACAATTAAAATAATAAACAAAACAGTTATAAGTACTATAATTGATCCTGTTAAAGTCAAGGTATGAAATTCTGCTTTTAAAGGAGTTTTGATTATCTCTATGGCTGCAATTTCACCAACCTTTTTGTTAAATCCACTATCCCAATGATAGTAGTCTCTGAGGTTTTTGGGTGCATCCTCCCGATTACCATGACATTGAAGACAGCTTTGCTGAACCCGTAAAAATGGTCGTGCATAATAAAGATATTTTTCTCCCTGGAGAGTAACAACACCTGTATATTTTTTTAATAGTGAATCATTATTAAACTGGTCAATTAAATTAGCTTCGAGACTGTCGGCCTGATTGATTTTGTTTCTGGGGTTTTTTGATGCCAACCTATATTCAACTAAAGGCTGGTTATTTTTTTTCCGGATAAGGTTATATTGTTTAAAAATTTCCCTGGCTACATAAGTTGATGATAACATTTGCGGCGAATAAAAATCTTTAGGCAATCGGTTTTCATCTTTTAACTGATTCATGGCAGGAAGCACGGTTCGCTGAAAATAGTAATGCAATGCCTCAGCTTCCTGTATTACTTCCTCAATGCGCTGTTCTGCATTATGGACAATATATTGCCGTATAAGAATAAAACTAAAGACAGAGACTATTGAAATTATTGCTATTATGGAAAATAAATTAATATAATTCCTTTTAACTTTTGAAAGTTTGTATTCATGTATTTTATCAGTCATCTTGTTACCTTGATAATTTAGACAAATAGCAGTGAAATAAAAGTAAGATATTTTTCTTGTTTTTAAAATATTATAAAAGGATTTTCTGGCATCACAATTACTGAGGTTCTTATTAAATGTTGTGAACTTATACATGAATGATTTGCAATAAATTGCATCAAACGTACCTTGTGTATGGTAAATTGTAAAAATTGTAATAAATCGAACTAACGTTTATAAAAAATATGCGATTGCAGATTCCTGAATCCTATAAATGGCTTTCAATAAGCGTGTATAATTCATTACTTTTAATAGGCTTTGCAATATAGCCGCAAAAACCTGATTCCATGCATTTGGTTTTATCGCTGGGCGAGGCATAAGCAGTTTGAGCAATTATTTTCATGTCTGGTTTTATTTCTAACATGCTTTTTGCTACGTCAAAACCATTTATATCGGGTAGCTTAATATCCAGTAAAACCAGACTTATGTCAGGATATTCATTAAATGTTTCAAGTGCGGTTTTACCATCGGGAGCTAAAAGTAACGTGCATTCAGTATCGTCTAGTAGCGCTTTAAGGTACTCTGCATTATAAATGTCATCTTCTACTACAAGTATGGTTTTGCCTTGTATGTTGATATTTAAAGTACCATATATTGATTCTTCTGAAAAATTGATGTTTTCCTTAATATATGGAATTTTGAAATAAAATACAGAACCTTTACCTTCTTCTGATTCAACCCAGATATTGCCACCCATCAATTCAAGGATTCCTTTAGCGATAGATAGCCCCAATCCTGAACCACCAAATTTCTGAGCAATAAATTTTTCATCAGCCTGTCTGAACCTTTCGAAAATAACATTATGTTTCGTAGGATGAATTCCAATACCGGTGTCTTTTACATAAAACAGCATATGGTTATTTTCGTTATCTAAGCTGTAGCCCAGTTCCACATTACCGTCTTTTGTAAATTTAAATGCGTTTGATATTAAATTAACCAACACCTGCTTTAATCTGTCAGGATCTGTTCGGATATTTAATTCCCTTTTTTCAGGTGAATTTAGCGTAAAGGATGCATTGCTTTCATTTTGATTTTTTAAGGTAGGAACATAATTTGTTGCAAAATCGGTAATAAACTTATTAATTTCAATAACTATCTCATACAGAATAATCTGGTTCGATTCAATTTTTGATATATCAAACAAATCATTCATAATATTTAATAAATCGTTACTACGCTTCTCAATAATAGTGGCGTACTTTAATTGCTTTTCGTCGATAGCTGAATTTTTTAACAATTCCGAAAAACCCATTATTGCATTCATGGGAGTCCGAAGCTCATGACTCATATTTTGGAGAAATGCGGTTTTTAAATGATCGCTTTCCTCGGCTTTTTCTTTTGCAGTAAATAATTCTTCATTGGTTTGTCGCAACTCTTCGTTTACGCTTTCGTATTCCTGATTTTTAAAATGAAGCTGTTGTTCATTTTCTTCAGCTTTTTCCCTTGCTGCAATAAGCTGTTCTTCATACTTTTTACGGTCGGTAATATCATTAATTATGGCTAGATATATTTTTCGGTATCGTTGTTTTATCAATTGCATGTGAACCTCCACAGGGTAGGTTGATTTGTCTTTTCGTTGGTGAACTGTGGTAAATACCAGGTTCTCTTTTTCTCCTGTTTGCAGGGGCTTAATTATAGATTGGAATTCACTTTCAGATATTTCGGGTTTAATATCAGCAGGTGTTAACTCTTTCATTTCATCTAATGAATAACCGATGTTTTTGAGTGCCCCTCGATTCAGATATTCAAATTTTAAGGTTTTTTCGTTGAATAAGTAAATTTCATTTAAACTGTTTTCAACCATATCAGCCAGTTTAATTTTTTCCTGAATCGCTTCCCTTTCCTGAGTAACATTTCTGGCTATCGAAGTTAATTTTACAACTTTGCCCTCAGTATTTCTTTCAACATAGATGTTCCATGACACCAGCAATACTTTTCCTGAAATATGAAATTGCCTGTTTTCTAAAGAAAATTTGCTCTCATTTGATTTTAACCAAAAATCGAAATTTTTCTGAGTTTCTTTTCTGTCTTCAGGATAGATATACCCAAAAACATCAGTTCCAATGGCATCTTCCGGCAGAATACCCCAAAAATCGTATGAAGCATAATTTACAAATAATAATGTCCCGTCGGCAGCAACAACTGTAATCAAGTCGCCTGTGGTTTGCACCACGTCTTTGTAATCTTTTTCACTTTTTTCAATGCGGAGTTTAGCCTGGTTTCTTTCTGTAATAACCGCTGCCAGATAAAATGCAGAGGAACTTGCAATGGCAAAAAACAATTGAATATTGATAATTGAGGTCAGTTGACTCCCAGAGGTTGAAAACGAAGAACTGATTTCGAAAAAAAGTATTACCGAGGTGAGAATAACAGAGGTTAGCGTGGCACCTTTAATTTCGAATCGTACTACAGACCAAATCAAAAATGGAAATGATATAAAATTCAATAACAGGAAATATTCAAGTTTTTCGTGTAATAAATAGAGCGAGAAGTAACTAACAAGAATAATTACAACAGAAATTATGATCAGTTCAACATTTTTATGGATATTTTTAAATTCGAGTTTGTTATTAAATGCATAAAACCATCGTAAAATAAATGGTGTGATTAATAAATTGCCAACTGCATCGGATGACCACCATAATCGCCATGATTCCCAGAATGCGGCTTTTTGTAGAAAAAGCGGGCCAAAAGAAGCTATGGTTGAGGCTATTGCATTACTCAAAACCACTGAAAAAATTATAAAAACTGTGAAATCTTTAACTTTACTGAAATACTTAAAATTACCAAGAATGCGTCGCAATATCCATGCACTTAAGGTGGCATCCAGGGTTAGTGAAAATGCATACAAAAGGCTTAGTAAAGGCGAGGAACCAGCCATTGACTCAATACAATAATCGGTAATGAACAAAACAAGAATAATATAAGGTCTGAGGCTTTTTTTCGTGAGCAAAACTGCTGAAAGGAAAATTCCTGAAGCGGGCCAGACTGCTACTATTCCCTGTGGTTCAAAAATTAAAAATGAACTAAGACGACCAACTATGCAATAAATGGCAGCTACAACAAGAATCCACAGTATACTCTTTATTATGTTTTTACTGGTCAATGTTTTTGTTGAATCATTAGCCATATCAGAAATCCTCACCGTTTTTGACATAAAAAAAAATTCCGAATCTATTTTGTTACTTTAAGGTGTTAGCCTTTACAAATATAAAATTATAATAATTTCATGATTCTTAAAACAGGAAAACCGTTTACATTTTTAAGTGGAAAGAATACGAGGTGATTTTTTTGATCAATACAAACCGAATGCGCGTTGGAATAAAAAAATGATTCACCCGTTTTTGTTACCTTGCCTGGGTCTACTTTAAAAATTGAAACCATCCCGCTTTCAGACGATATAACCAGTTTGTGTTTTTCCTTGTCAAAGTCGAGAACATCGGGGCTTCTGCCTATAATATCTTTGGTAACAATTTTTCCATCAGTTAAATCCAGTGCAACAAACGATGCGTTGTCCTCACCTGTAATTAATGCGTAATGAGTTTGTTCATCTATATAAAATCCGTGAGCTCCTTCGCATCCGGGTAAGTTGTACCGTTTTACAATTTTCATTTGCTTTGGGTCAATAGCAATCAATTTATTATTAGTTTGATCGGCAGAATAAATCAGACCCGAAGTGGAATCATAATGTGTATTACCAACTTCGCCTCCAATTTTAATATTTTTCAAAAATTTGTTATTCACGGCATCTATTACCGAAACGGTTTCTCCGTGTTCATCAGATACAAATATTCGTTTGGTGCCCGGTTCAAAAGCAAGTCCATCGGGATAATCGCCAACGGGAACGCGCGCAATTATCTCTAATGAGTTCTCGTCAATTACGGCAACTTCATCTTTTCCGGTTGCTGTGGCATAAACCCGATGCATTTTAGGTACAGCAATTATCCCATGAACATTCTGTACATGTTCAATGTCTTTAATTATTTTACCTGCATCAACATCATAAACGGTAACCATATCAGAACCCATATGAGCCAGGTAAACTCTTCGCTTATTCGCATCAAAACATTGATAATCGAACCTTGTGGTACCTCCTGAAAGTTTAACATCTTTAATAAACTCAAACCCTGCATTTTTAGCTCGTTGATCGGGTTGGTTAGTTTGTGGGATAAGGAATAAAAGACTAAAAAATAAAAAAGAGGTGCTTAGTATTATCTGATTCATACAACTGATGTTTTTGAGGTTAGAAATTTACCCATTTAAAAACTAAATAAAAATACATATTACCATTATTTCTTGTTTAAAAAATATTTTACTTTAGGATTTTGTACTTTCACCATTAATAAATTTTAAAAACAATTTAACCTATAAATATTAAACTATGAAAATATTTAGTTACACAACTACTATGGTAGTTTTAGGATTAATCGCACTCATGTCATGTAAAACAGGGACAAAGCCAGTTGAGAAAACAGTAGAGACTCAAAAAAATGCAATAAAGATTGAGGCTGAAAACTATACCGATACGGTGATAAAGGGTAAAATTGAATCGGGCGAATCTGATCTAAAATATGTCACTACCAGTGCGGCAGGAGTATTATCATTCGATGTTAATGTACCTGAAGCAGGTCGTTATCAGGCCCGGATAAATGCAAAAGCCAATGGTGAGCAACCCGTGATTTGCTGGATTGAAGATTATTATGATAATCCCGATGACCGTACCTATAATATTACCGGAAATATTGTTTTTGAAACAAATGCCAGTGGTTTTACGGAGAATGGTGTTGATGGCACGCCTTTGAATAAAGGTTTACATAAAATGAGAATTCATTTTAATCAGCCTGCATCTATTGATTGGTTCGGGTTTAATTTAATTAAGCCTAACGATGTTACACCCGTTACGCTAACCCAAAAAATGGACGGGAAAGATTGGAGCCTGGTTTGGTCCGATGAATTTGACGAACCGGCTATTGATACCTCAAAATGGACTTTTGATGTTGGAAACTGGGGTTGGGGAAACAGCGAATTGGAATATTATACCAACAATGACAAGAAGAATGCACGAATTGAAGACAGCAACCTTGTAATTGAAGCCATTAAAGACAGCGTTGGCGACAAATGGACATCGGCCCGTTTAACCACAAGGGGAAAAGTAAGTTTCAAATACGGTAAAATTGAATTCAGGGCAAAAGTTCCGGCTAACCGGGGTAATTGGGCTGCCGGATGGACCCTGGGCGACACTTATCAGGATGAACTTTCATGGCCTTATTGTGGCGAAATTGATATACTTGAAAGTGTAGGTTTTGAGATGAACGATACTACCGGAAACGGCGTGGCACATGCATCTGTGCACAGTCGTGCGTATTATTTTAAAATTGGTAACCAGGTAACAGCGGTAAAAAATGTCGAAAACATGGAGAAGGAATACCACACTTATGCGGTAGAATGGACTCCGGATTATGTTTATATCCTGGTGGATGGTGATCATTATTTTACTTATAATAAACCCAATGTGGAAAATGCATGGCCGTTTGATACTCCACAGGATATAATCCTCAACCTGGCCATGGGCGGAGGTTGGGGCGGTGCCCGTGGTATGGATCCGACCATTACTTCGCAAAAAATGATTATTGATTATGTTCGGGTTTACGAACGGAAGTAAGCTTAGTTAGGTTGTACTTGTTGTGATATTTTATAGTATCAGGTTCATTAAGTAACATTAGACTCATCGGATCGTTAGTTTGCAAAAGTAAATAAACAACAAGTATGAAAACATTGAGATAAGAAATACCTTTATGGAAAAAGCTCCATCTGCTGCATTAGCTTTAGTCATCGGATAGATAAAATCTAAC
>JBJKSB010000004.1:0-3439 GCA_046704385.1 Bacteroidales bacterium
GTGGTTGTAGACATTGTATGCCCCAAATCGCCAGGTACGTTTGCCGTGTTTTTTTTGTTTATGCAGGTTCACCCCAACATCAAGACGGTGATACATGGGGTAACGCATATTATTTTTGCCATAATAATAACTATCCCAGCCAATTATCTCTTTATTAAAAGTAAAATTATATCCACTGGCAAGCATCCAGTTTGCACCATAATCAACTTTTTGGTTAGGCTTGTACATTGCCACGATAGTAAGGTTATGAGGGCGATCGTATTTAAACGGATACTTGTCCCCATGGTTTAGCAATTCGAACTCACGCCATGAGCGAGACCATGTATAACTTATCCATCCGGTAAGTTTGCCCATATTCTTTTTTACACTGGTTTCAACACCATAACTCCAACCTTTACCGCTTGTCATAAAGCTTTCCCAATCCTGATCTTGCATGGTAAAAGCTCTGTCATCACGGAATTCTACCAAATTTTGCATTTTTTTATAATAACCCTCCATTTCAATTACTATTTCTTGGTTAATATCAACCACAAAACCTGCGGCTAATTGCCTTGTTTTTTCAGGCAGCAAATGTTTTGATACGGGTACCCAATAATCTGTTGAAAAACCCACTGAAGAAGAAGATACCAGGTGTACATTTTGACTGGTTTGCATATAGGAAGCTTTAAATGAAAGGTAATCGTTCTGGTTATAACATAATGACAACCTGGGTTCAAGCGATTTGAAAACCGTATCACTTATGTTCATCACTGAAGCCCTCACTCCCGCATCTAATTCAATTCTCCGCCACTTTATAATATCTTCAACATAGGCACTCAATTCACCAGCTGGTTTTATCTGAATGCCACGGGTTTCAGCATTACTGGTAAGGCTATCAAACTGGGCTGTGGGCCTGAATCTGTGATAAATGGCCTGCCCTCCAAATTTTAATGTATGTATAGGTGATGCAAACCAATCGAAATCAAGTAATAGAGATACATCTTCAATATCGCTGGTTGTTTTAAAAATATACCCGTTTTTGTATTCCTGGTTCCTGGTTATATTATACTCCACTTCCTCCTTTTGATCATTATTCCGGTTAAAATAATTAGTATAGGTAAGGCTGGTATTCGAAAATAATTTGTTCCCAAATATATGGTTCCACCGGGCCGCCCCTAAAATATTACCCCATTTATGAGTTTCCCTGGCATTTGTAGTAACTTTAATACTATCCGATACAAATTCGCCGTCAGGCAACCGGCTGATTGAAGTTGTAGTAAAAGAATTTTCATCAGCTTTTGAACGGGCATGGTCAAAACCTGTAAAAAAACTACCATAAATCCTGTTTTTATCATTTATTTTATGGTTTATCTTGGCATTAATATCCCAACAACTATATAACATATCCCATTTAGTCTGGGCAGTATTAAAACGGCTATAAAGAGGATCCAGAATAGTACGTCGGCCTGCCAGCATAAAACTGGTATTTTCCCCAACCGGACCTTCTATCAATCCGCCGGCCATTAAGGTGCTAATATTAATCACACCTTTTAACTGCCTTGAATTCCCTTCCTTCATGCGTACATCAACAACACTTGATGCCCTGCCACCATAGCGTGCCGGTATGCCTCCCTTTATTAACTCAGTATTACGAATGGCCTCAGGGTTGAAAACCGAAATATAACCCATTAAATGTGACACATTATACACCGGGATGCCATCAATCAATATCAAGTTCTGCCCATTGTCCCCTCCACGAACAAAAAGACCACTGCTGCCTTCAAGACCACCCTCAACTCCCGGTGACAGTTGCATTACTTTAAATACATCAGGTTCGCCCATTAGGGTAGGACTAATATGAGTTTGTTCAAGGTTAATATTTAAAGTACTCATACGGCTGCTAATAAGTTCATTATTACGCATAGCCGTAACTTTTACTTCATCAAGTTGTAATTCAGGACTTAAAACCGGGTTTAATTCTATGTTTTTATCCAAATTTATAATCATAGTTTTAACCGTATAACCCACGTAAGAAAACCTGACTTTATATTGCCCTTTAGGCAGTTGTAAACTGTAAAAACCATATACATTGCTTACACAGCCTTTGGTTGAACCCTCTACCCATACACTGGTATTAATTAAAGCTTCGCCATTTGTTGAGTCGCTAAGTACGCCGCTAATAATATAATTTTGAGCTTGTACATTTATAAGGTAAATATTTATAAAAACAGTAAATATTATCTTTATTACCGATATCTTCATTTTGGGTCAGGGTAAAGTTCTAATAGTTTTAGAGTATCAGAATAATTCGGACCAACGGCACCAAAATATCCATAACCGTTACTTATATTGTTATATATATTAATGGGTTCGAAGGCAAAGAATTCATTGGTTTGATTCATGGCACTTTGTAGGGAATGTGATTTACCATATAAAAAGCTGTTACTATCAATTTGGCAAATATTCCAAGTTGCATATTCAACCCTGCCACCAACTTTTGGCTCCAATATCTCGATAATAAAGGTATTGTTTTCAAGCATCCTGTCACTAAAACTGTAATTATTTGTATACTCATTATTTGAATTTAGGTACTGATAACCGATTTGATTCCATCCACTATTTTTACCACTCAACGTAAACGAATAGTAGTTATTTTCAAGTGCATTATCATCTGTTTTAAATATTGCTTTATACTTTCTTATATTCTGATCTTCAAATAAATATTGAAAATCAATTAGCTCAGCTTTTACTTTACCTGGTAAATAGGTATTTGCAAACAAGGTGTCGTGCCCTGGAACATAAACTTTTAGCAAATAGTTACAATTTAAAGTTATTTCAAGTGATTTAATGTAATAAGAAAAGTAGCTAATAGTTTTATCGTAAATAATGGTATCTATCAATCCTGGTCTTTCTTTATATGAATACCCGGTATCAATTTCTATTTTAATATTCTCAACTGGTATTCTGTTTTTTAGTAAGAAAAGTTCCGCATTACCAATAGGCCTTAAATCACCCTTATCTGCTATTGATTTTGAATAAAATATATCACAGTTAAGATAACCTTCACCAATTCCACCCATTAAAATTACTTTTGCCTCTATATCCAAATTTAGTTCGCTTAAAGGAACATCATGTTCACATGCAAACAACAGGCTGAAACATAAGGGGATCAATAGCTTTCTCATTGATTTAATTATATTGGCTACTGTATATTACTGCAATATAAGAAATTTCTAGAAAGCGTTAGGTGAAATAAATTGTGTTAGGGATAAATTAGATGATTTTAATATAAATTAGAATAAAAAAAACAGCCACAGATTTTAAAATTATCTGTGAATCTGTGGCTAAAATATACTACTCCCCAAAAGCAAAGCGGTAGGAAATGTAAGGAATTATGGGGAAAAGTGTGACTTTAGTGACAGTTGGGTCAGTTTGAATCGTTGTCCAGTTTCCGTTCTCA
>JBJKSB010000005.1:0-60273 GCA_046704385.1 Bacteroidales bacterium
GGGTAACCCTGTCCCCAGACTCAAAGTTGCCCTGAAAGGGCGTATCATTTCAGCCCAGAGCATCGCTCTGGGTAATAGGATACGCAATTAAAATCGTCGCAAGCAGGTATGCTACCATAAAATACTATCGTTTAATGCGACGAAATGTAGAAAAGTTTCAGGAATGATTAATTAGTCACATTTCTTTAATAAATTAAATTCACAGGATGATCAGTTAATACAAAACAATCCATAAAATATTTATTAAATTGCCCCTCAAAAGCACAGCGCCGCCTTCCGGTGATTAATATAATTGAACCACGGCTGTGCAGTCCAAATGTGAAATGTCTGGCAAATGAGATTTTTGTTTCTGGCTCTGATGATCTTTGTATCTGGAATGGTAAGTTCCCAGGTTAAACCCGACAGTGTTACTTATCCAATAAATTATACTTTATTCCAGGCAAATACTATATCCACTCACCCTTTTGGCGTATACATTTCGAGAATCAGTAATAATTTTCAAATGGTGCCTGATAAAAGATTAGCACTTACATTTGAGCTATCAAACGGAAATGTATGGGAACCATACATTAAATCGTACCAACCAATAAATCAATCCGATCGCGATTATATTTCACAATATGTCTGGCACGAGCGCGAATATTATTTCAACCAGTTAAGTCCGCCGTCAAAAACGATGGAATTCCAAGCGGACGGAATTATCAGAACCTACCGGTTGAATATTAATATTCCATTAAAAGGAAATCAGCAGTTGAAAATAGGCTCACGGATGTTTTCACTTGATCCGGGCAATACCCCCTATTCACTACTAACCAGCGATCAGTTTATTGAATGGTTCCACACTCATGTAAAGGGTGGTAACGATCCTTTTGCCCGTAAAATTTATGGCTACGATAAGGCCAAAATCCGCTATACTGATATAAATGGCAAACAGATGCAGGTTGATAATGGTGATTTTCTGTTTTCAGGACTAGAATTTACTTACACCTGGTTTCCTCAGCTTAAACCACTTATTAGGCACAAAGTCTTTACAAATGTCAGCCTACAACTGGGTACTAACCTAACGAAGGTAAACCCAAGTGTCGATTTGGGACTAAATACAACCCTGATTAAAAAATTCAGTTTACCATTTCGGTTTGAAGTCAACATTGGGTCAAGTATGGGTGCATTACGACAACATTAGCTAAGTTTTGGCGATCCTGTTCAACTCAGCACTAATAAATATTTGCTTAGTAACGAATTCCTGTTTGAAATTATCCATCGATTTAAAAACAAAAGCGCTATCTCACTGGCGACCACTTATTATTTACAATCGCCTTATAATAAACGCAGTGAATTCGATTACCTGGTTTTAACCGGCCATCGATATACAACGCACTGGCATTATACTATGACTCATCTTTTTAATACCTTAACTGCTAATTCCCTTGTATTCACTTTTTCCAAAGCTTCTTATGCCTGGTGGGTTTATGTCAGGGAAGATTTCCTGGTGGATAATGCCCCGGATGCACAAACAGGAATAGGTTTGAAATTTTATTTGGATAAATAACAATAGTAGTGCGTTATAAAGTTCTGTTTAAATACTCATGGGACTTGTTTATGAACTCATCCGATGAGCTTTATGTTACTTAATTATACTGCTGCAAGAATATTTACAGGTTTTACTTAACCTGAATTGTTAAAATTTGCGACAATTATGAATTAATAGTAATTTTAGGATTTACCAAACCTAATGTTACGATGCAACAATTAAAATACCAGTTACTTGCCCTGGCAGGAATTGCCACAGCGTGTAAAACAGGAGTTAAAACCGATGAAACTCCCAAAGCCCCCAACATCATATTTATAATGAGCGATGATCATGCCTACCAGGCTATAAGTGCTTATGGAGATCGTTTGGCAGATAAAGCCCCTACTCCCAATATCGACCGCATTGCCGATGCCGGCATGCGATTTAACCGCTGTTTGGTTACCAATTCACTTTCAGGACCTTCGCGGGCATGTATCCTTACGGGGAAATACAGCCATAAAAATGGTTTTTATTTTAACGAAGCTACTCCCTTTGACAGCAGCCAGCAAACCTTTCCTAAATTGCTGCAAAAAGCAGGTTATCAAACTGCCATAGTTGGCAAATGGCATCTGGATTCACAGCCCACAGGTTTTGATTTCTGGGAAGTACTGCCTGGTCAGGGACAATATTATAACCCCGATTTTATTACTGCTGAAGGTACACATCGCGATACCGGTTATGTAACTGAACTGATAACTAAAATCAGCCTAAACTGGTTAAAGAGTGTTAAAGATTCTGGTAAACCTTTCATGTTAATGATGCACCATAAAGCACCGCACCGGAATTGGGAACCAGGCCCTCATGAAATCACAAAATATCAAAACGAGGAATTTCCCTTGCCTCCCACTTTTTTTGACGATTATAGCGGCCGGGGTTTGGCAGAACATCAGCAGGACATGACCATTGCCCACACCATGAATTTTGGCAATGACTTAAAGCTATGGGATGATAAAGCCAAAAACAAAGCTTTAAGGAGAATGACAGCAGAGCAACGCAAAACCTGGGACTCGGTATACATCCCCGTAAGGGAAAATTTTGAAAAGCTACATCTGACTGGTGATAGCATGACTGTATGGAAATACCAGCGCTTTATGCAGGATTATCTGGCTTGTATTGCCGCCGTGGACAAAAGCGTCGGCCAGATACTCGATTATCTCAAACAAACGGGTTTGGACAAAAATACTCTGGTAGTTTATACTTCTGATCAGGGTTTTTACTTGGGAGAGCATGGCTGGTTCGACAAGCGCTTCATGTTTGAACAATCGTACCGAACTCCATTGCTAATGGCGCTGCCAGGTGTAATAGCCCCGGGATCGGTGGATAGCGATATGGTTTCGAACCTCGATTTTGCTGAAACATTTCTTGACCTGGCCGGAGCTAAAATTCCCGATGATATGCAGGGCGAAAGCATGTTACCTATTTTAAAAGGCCACACTCCCGCCGATTGGCGCAAAGAACATTATTATCATTATTATGAATATCCCGGATGGCACAGCGTAAAGCGTCACTATGGCATTAGTACAGAACGCTACAAACTTATCCACTATTACTACGATATTGATGAGTGGGAAATGTTCGATCGCCAAAAGGATAGCCTGGAACTGACTAATGTATACAACAACCCTAAGTATGATTCAGTGAAAATGGTATTGCACCAAAAACTAAAAGATATAATGAAAAAATACGGCGATAGTGACTCGCTGGCAATGTCATTAATACCGAAAAAATAATTCTTACTGATAAGTCTATTAATGGCCAAAGCACAATTATCGAATTCGTTTTTTCCTTCGTTTGCAAATCTGCCATTTGGGTTAATCACCAAACCCATTGGCTCAAAATGCAATCTTAATTGTACGTATTGCTATTATCTGGAAAAAGAAAATCTGTATCACCATTCAGGATCATTCAGAATGAATGATGCATTACTCGAAAATTATATCAGGCAATATATTGATGCCCAGCCGGATAATGCGGTATCATTCGTTTGGCAGGGAGGTGAACCCGGGTTATTGGGTATTGATTTCTATAAGAAGGTACTGGCCTATCAGAAAAAATATGCCGCAGGGAAAATAATCGAAAATGCCTTTCAAACCAATGGCACCTTAATTAATGAGGATTGGTGCCTTTTTTTACGGGACAATAACTTCCTGGTGGGAATTTCCATCGACGGTCCCGAAAAACTTCACAACAAATACCGGCAAACCCGAACCGGTTCACCGACATTCGAATCGGTGATGAAAGCCATTTATCTGTTTAACAAACATCGGGTTGAGTATAATACGCTAACCACATTGAATAATCATAATGCTGAATTCCCCGTTGAAATATACACCTTTCTAAAAAGCATTGGCAGCCGCTTTATACAGTTTTTGCCTGTTGTGGAACGTATTGAAGAAAATGAAGGAAAACCTGGAGGTTTATTACCCGTCGATTATCAAGGCAAGGCGCAAGTCACTCCATGGTCGGTTGATTCAGTTCAGTTTGGCAAATTTATGATAACGGTTTTCGATGAATGGGTAAAACAGGATGTCGGAGCTGTTTTTGTCCAGCTTTTTGATGCCACGCTGGCTAACTGGATCGGCGAATCGCCGGGTGTTTGCATGTACGCCCCAATTTGTGGCCGCAGTGCTGTGATTGAGCATAACGGCGATGTTTATTCCTGCGATCATATGGTATTTCCCGAATATTTTCTGGGCAATATAAATCAGGATTCACTGGCCGAATTAATGAACGGAATGCAGCAACAGGTTTTTGGGCAGGATAAATATTCAAAATTACCTGGCAAGTGTTTAAAATGTAAGTTTTTAAATGCTTGTTACGGCGAATGTCCAAAAAAACGATTTAACTATACTGACGAAAACGAATACGGTTTGAATTATTTATGCGAAGGTTATTATAATTTTTATGGTCATGTGGCTCCCTATATGAATTTTATGGTCAGTGAGCTAAAGAATAAACGATCGCCAGGAAACATTATGTACAACCTTGATAAACTGTAACCATAAAATATATATAAATTAAAAATGTTTAAGGATAATAGTTTATCACCATTATTAGATAATTCATATGTTATTGGCTTTGCTGATCTCCAGGGGCTTTTACCTAATAAATATAATCAATTCAAATGGGGAATTTCCATTGGTAAACGATTGAACAACACTATATAAACTCGTTAAATAATGGGCCAACCCTTGAATATTACCGGCATTATAATGATATAAACAAGGAGCTGGCAAAAAAAAGCATTGAGATTCAGGGGAAGTTAGATGAACTTCAAATAAAATCAGAAGCTATTGAACCCACTGTAGCCACTTCATCAGATGAATTTAAAGCCTGCCTTAAAAATCTGTCGGTTGAAATTTCACATAAAATGGTGGCTACACGTGCCGGTCTCTGCTGGATTGGAAAAACTGATTTATTTATTTCAAAAAAGTTTGGCCCACGGGTTCGGTTAGCCAGCATTTTAATCGATCAAAAACCTGAACATATGGGCGAACCGGAGGAAAGCAGCCGGTGCGGACAATGCAGCATCTGTGTAGATGCATGTCCTGCAAAAGCGGCAACCGGTGAATTGTGGAATATACAACTTCATCGTGATGCATTTTTTAATCATCGTAGGTTGGCTAATCTGTATCCCTAATCTGTTTGGACAAAAAGCAACCTGTTCATTCGATCTGCATGGAGATGCACCCTACAATATTCCGTCGCCGCTTATCATCCGGCATACCAGCGAACCAACCCTCTGTCTTTTGGCAAAATAGTATACCGGGCCTTTAAGAAAGATCAGAAAATTTTTGAGCCAGTTGAACCCTGTTTTTAACTTCAGTTTTCTGGAAAATATTATGTGTATGATCTTTAACCGTTTGTAATGTAATAAAAAGACTGTCAGCTATTTGTTGGTTGGTTTTACCTTTACATATTTCAATAATAATCTCTTTTTCGCGCGGAGTAATTTTATACTTTTCGAAAATCGCGGTATCAGCTGCAACATCTGATTTAACAGATTTATCAAGATAATTTTTTGCCAGGAAAATCAAAGGTATTGAGCCCGCAAAATAAAACAGTATGTAGTATAAACCGATGGTAAAATGTAATCCTGAAAAATAAAGTGCCAGGTCTCTTAATAATGTTACAGCTGCCAAAATTCCGGCAAACCGTGATAAAAATATTCTTGTAACGACATTTTTATGGCCAATAGAATGAATAAACAAGTATCCGGTAAGGTATCCAACTACAACAATTTCAACCAGTCCGAATCCAAGAAAAATGTTTTTTCGCACCAATGCGTACAAATGAGCCTCAAGGTCAGGAAGGTTTAAAACATAAAAACCATAAAGTAACAAGGCGCTGGTGGTCATAAAAAAGTACAGAATGGCAATTATTTGTGAAGGTTTTTTGTTGCAGATTTCAGTTACCATTTTAATCAGCATAAACCATCCGGCTATAATAAAGGGTAAGCCAATTAATGGGAAAAACAACGAAATAGTTTCAATCACGATATTCTGGAGACCAAACTTTGGTAGTATTTCGCGAATAAACAGGTTTCCGATTATTCCATAGATACCAAAAAGCAGGGTCAATATCTGGTAATAAAAAAAACTGGTAAGGTATTCATTCGGGAATTTTTTACGCAACTGCTGTAGGATAATTAATCCATAAAATCCCACAACCAGGCTGAATATCAGGCAAATTATTACGAGCAATTGAATCATGCCGAAATTTACAAAATATAAAGTTCATAAGCTGATACGAATGAATTTAAAAGATCAAAATATTATCCTACTTAAGTTGGAAAGTGAATATTTACTACCATGGTTGGATTGACAACGCATTACCAGACTTGTAAATTAACATCGAAATTAAAGTTCTGAATTGTGTGTTATTAATCCTTATTTATAAACAGGTCAAATTACAACGACCACAAAACTTAAAACTATGGAAACAAAATTCAACAGAACACTACGCGCTAAGGCAGGTTCCGTCCTGTCCTACGGATGGAGTGTATTATGGGACAAGTTTATTACCCTGTTTTTAATTTTATTGGTTATATGGGTAGCATCCATCCCATTTTCGGTAATGAAGAGCTCTGAACCTGACAGTTTTGGAACCGCTGTGATGGGAGCCTTCAGTATTTTATACATGATTTTTATTCTGGCCCCTTTTAAAGTAAGTGCCAACTTTATGTATTTAAAAGCTATTCGTGGAGCCAGGCTTGATGTAAAAGAATTGTTTGATGTATTTAATGTTTATTTAAATGTAGTGCTGGCAGGCCTGCTTCAATTTGCCATTATTGGAATTGGCTTTGCCTTTTTGATCGTTCCCGGGATTATTTTTGCCTGCCGGCTAAAATTTGTCCCCTACCTGGTAATGGATAAACAACTTGATCCGGTAAAGGCTGTTGAAGAAAGCTGGAGGTTGACCCGCGGACACGGTTGGCGCATATTCTGGTTATTTATTGTATCCTTTTTCCTGATCATTGCCGGTTTTATCATGCTTATTTTCGGGTCGGTAATTGCATTTATGTGGATAAACACTGCTTTTGCAGGACTTTACCAGGCTGTTTTAATGGAAAAAGGTGAATATGCAGAGCCGATTGAGCAGGTACAAACAGAAGCATCAGAAAATCCGGGTGCTGAAACAAATGAAAACCCTATGGAACCATAAATACAAGGTTATTAATCCTTAAAACCCTGACCCAAGTTGTTTTAAAATTAAAGGCTGTTTCAAAATTTATTTATTTTGAGACGGCCTTTTAATATTTAGATTGAGTTCATAAACTAAAGTTTAACTTCGACTTTTGGTTAGAGAGGCTTTAAACAAAAGTTTAAGCATTCACTTTTGGGTTGGGGAAGCTTTGTCCAAATGACATTACTCCACTTTTGGGTTGGGCGAGCTTTGTCTGAATGACATTGCTCCACTTTTTAATTGGGCGAAGTTTGTCTGATTGACATGGCTTCACAGCTGCCATACGAAAAATTCTGCTGCAGCAGAGCTATTGGAGTATATCAGGAAGGTGAAGATTATTTGATTTTATTAGCTCAAAATTTATAAAAGCTATATTCTTATCTGAACAAATTTTCAAAACCTGATTAACGGTCTGAATTTATCTTAAAAGTTCTTTAGCGCTATCAATTGCCAAACAACAGATATTACCGTACGAATCTTTTCCTTTTTCAAATAAATAGTAAGCGTTTACAAAATTGAAATAAGCTTTTACGGCATTAGGATTATTTTTAGCTTCAATAAGCGTATTGTAAGAAGAATTACGTAAATCTTCCCTTATGATGTTGTCAATATATGTTCTTAAAACCTTGTTGTCAACAAAAATTTCTTTATCAAGTTCGCTTATAAACTTTTTTCTCTCAACTTTTGTGCTGTAGGGAAACTTTTTAGCAATACCTTTTTTAACGGCTTGATAATCTTCCTGTGATTTTGTGGGCCAGGCCATTAAAGAATTACCTTTTTCGTCAGGCGGATACAACCACAT
Organism: Bacteroidales bacterium; assembly: GCA_046704385.1. GTDB lineage: Bacteria > Bacteroidota > Bacteroidia > Bacteroidales > SZUA-534 > GH45. Next base: position 8,058 of record JBJKSB010000005.1, read on the forward strand.
ACTTTTTTTAAGATATTTCTTTGTTTTTCTGGGAAGCCGGAATTTATCCATTTTTATGAATTTACAATTACACCCTTGGGCAACGTAAAATAAAAACTTGATCCTTCTCCCAAGATAGATTCCACCGTTAAATCGCCTCCCATATTTTGAGCCAGCTTTTTCGAGATAGCCAGCCCAAGGCCTGCGCCACGATACAATTTTAAATTATTGTCCTCTGATTTTCTGAACCTGTCAAAAATATATTCAATTTCCTTTTCCGGAATACCGGCTCCTGTATCTTTTACAAAAAACTCGATAAATTCGTCCTTAAAATAAACACCAAAATCAACAGTACCATCGGTTGTAAACTTGCAGGCATTATTAAGCAAATTATATAATATCTGCTTTATCCTGAATTCATCCGAGTTTATAATCAAATTTCTATCCTGTAACTTATTGCTCAGACCAAATTTAAGGTTAAGGTTACTTTTGTTGATTTGAATAGTCTCAAAAACCTCTTCAATTAATCCATTCAATTCAAACGGGTTAATTGTTATTACCAATTTATTGGCCTCAATCAGCGACATATCCAGTATATCATCAATTAATACCATTAGCGAATCGGCACTACTGTTAATTCTATCAATGTACTTTTTCCCCTCATCCGATAAATCCTCCTCCAGGAATAAGAGTTGTGAAAAACCTACAATTGAATTCATTGGAGTTCTAATTTCGTGACTCATGTTCGCCAGAAATGCTGATTTCAAGTTATCTGATTCCTCTGCTTTTTCCTTTGCTTCCTGAAGTTCATGGGTTCTTTCTTCAACCATTTTTTCCAGGTTCAGTTTATGATTTTCAAGTTCTTTATTCTGTTCTTCGATTCTTTTATTCTGAATTTCCAGCTTTTCTTGTTTTCGGGTTAGTTCTTCCTGGATCGAAGTCAATTCTTCAATAGTTTGTCGTAGTTCTTCTTCAGTTGATATTAATTCTTCATAGCGTTGGGTCAACTTATTACGCGTTTCAATCAATTCAGTAACATCTCGTGATATCCCAAAAACACCAATTATTTTACTCTTTTTATCACGAAGCGGAAATTTTGTAGTTGATACCCATTTAGGATGCTCACCGTAAAATTCCTGCTCAATTTTATTGATGACAGGTTCTCCCGTTTTAATAATCTGTTGTTCATCATCAAAAGCCTCTTTGGCATGCTTTGCCTCATGGATTTCAAAATCGGTTTTTCCCAGGATATTTTCCAGACCACTTATCTTAAAACGGTTTAGCATAAATTTGCTAACCCTGGTAAAACGGCTTTTTACGTCTTTAAAATATATAGACAGGGGTATATTTTCTAAAATGGCATCAAACAGGAACCGATCCTGCAAAAAACCGGCAAATATATGGCTGTTCTGTTCTATTAATGTTATAAACTGAGGATTAACCGAAGCACAATAATCACAAAAATCATTAAAATCTATATCGTCAAAAATTTTTTCTACTTCCTCTGAATTCCCATCCAAACGCATATTAATTATTTTAGGCCCGCAATTTAATTATTATTTCCACTTAAAAAATGTATTCCACAATATCATCCAACCTACTAACAATTATGTTAATAATTTGTTAATCTGATTTTTATAGTTAAAACTCTGGTTAATATAAAATTCAAATAAAAATTTTGCACCAATAAAAAATAATTGTATGTTTGTACTATACTAATAGTACTTTATTCATATACTACAATGATAAAATTTATTTTAGACCCAAAGGCAGGAGCTCCCTTTTACAGGCAAATTATTGACCAGATTAAATTTGGCATCGCATCAGGGAAACTCAATATTGGTGATCAATTGCCAACCGTAAGGGCTCTGGCTGTTGAATTAAAAGTGAATTTAAATACAGTTGCAAAAGCGTATAAAGAGCTCGAAATTCAACAAATTCTCGAGACCCAGCAGGGAACAGGAACATTTATTAATAAAATCGAAATTCAGATTGACAACAAGGAGAAAAACAAAAAACTTGATGAAATCTGTAATGAGTTCACTACCATAGCATTCAGTTATGGTTTTTCAATTAACGATATTGTCAACCAACTTAAAAACAAATAATATGAAAACAAATAAAATCACTAAAGGATTCTTAAATCCGGTTGCACTTACCTTATTAATTATTCTTGGAGGGGCAACAATCATTTTGTTCTACTTCGGAATTATAACCATTCCTTACCTGGCAATATCCCTGATTGTATCCTTTGCAATTGCCTGTTCAATATACATTGCTGATCAATGGGAAAAAGCTGTTGTGCTACGTATGGGTAAATATAAGGGGCTAAAAGGTCCGGGATTGTTTTTTATCATTCCTATAATTGACACAGTCCATAATTACATCGATCAACGTGTACGGGTTACAGATTTTAAGGCTGAACAAACCCTGACCAAAGATACGGTCCCGGTTAACGTTGACGCAATTGTATACTGGACGGTATGGGATGTTGAGAAAGCAGCTCTTGAAGTACAGGAATATGAGAAAGCCATATCCTACATTGCCCAAACAGGATTGCGTGACATTATCGGGAAACATGAATTGGCTGATCTTTTACAGGAAAGAGACAAAATTGCCGATGATTTACAAAAAGTACTGGATTCAAATACCAATCCCTGGGGAATTACTTGCCAAAACGTAGGCATAAAAGACATAGTAATCCCCCAAGCGTTAGCTGATGCAATGAGCAAAGAGGCTCAGGCCGAAAGAGAACGCAGGGCAAGAGTAATTCTGGGAACAGCCGAAACCGAAATAGCTGAAAAATTCTCAAAGGCAAGTGAAGAATACAGGAACAATCCGGTTGCACTCCATTTGCGTGGGATGAATATGTTATTTGAAGGTTTAAAAGAAAAAGGTTCTATGGTTATAGTTCCAAGCTCAGCTTTAGATTCCATGAATTTAGGAGCTATAGGAGGTCTGGTTTCATTGGCAAAAGATAATGAAGCATAGTTTTTAACTTTTACATAGCTCAATGTCAAAGTAAAAGATGCATTTATAGAATAGTTCGCAAAAAATCATTATTAATTAAAACCTTACTATTATGTCAATTGCAAGTTTATTAAAAAGTAATTTCATTGAGGGTGGCCCGGTGTTTATGACACTTTACCTCATCTTTTGGATTTTTGTTATTGTTTCTGTAATACGATTTATTCTTAATTTCAAATCAAAAAACCGAAATTTAACAACTCTTAAAAAATTCAATTCTACGATATTTTTTATAGGTTCATTTGCCCTTCTGTTCTCCATTTTTTATTGGATGATGGGACTATATAGCGCTTTACAGGTAGCTCAAACCACATCAGATATATCTCCAGTCCTTTTTATAGAAGGATTAAGAGTTTCGTTGATTGCCCCATTATATTCTCTTTTTCTGTTTTTATTTACCAGTACAATCTGGTTTATTCAGAAAAATAAAATCAGAGTATAATTATACCCCTATACTAAAAGGTCAGGTACGCCCACCCAGCATACCTGACTTTTTTATGTATAAATTCTATAATTTGTAAAATACATTTTAGCCTGACTATAAAAAGCGCTTATCAAAAAACCACCACTACCCCATTTTCTTTCAGTCTGTTAATTTGATCGGATGACACCGGGTTACCCATTATATTAACAAATTCAATCCCGGTATTTCTTAACAACGGTGATATATCACGAATTTCATTATTCGATAAATCAACAATTTTTAAATCAGGCATATGGTATAAGGCATCAATGCTGTTTATTTCGTTATCCGAAAGATATAATTCCTGAATATAGGTACAATGTTCAAGCCGGCTAAGGTCATAAATATTGTTATACGATAAATCTAAAATAACGCAATAGGTGCAATATTCTACTCCGTATAAATCACTGATTTCATATTCTGCCATTTCAATCTCTTCCATATCTTCAAGTAAATGCACCGGAAAATTAATCTGCATGGGACCATAAATTTTCCTTTTTACAGCTTCAAGGAAACTTCCATAAGGCAGCTGCTGTCCCCCGCCAAAACCAAATTCGTCGTTTTCCTCATCAAATAAGCCCTGAATCGTCTCATCATCTTCACGAAGTATATAATAATCGTCATCGGTACTTTGATAATTCCAGCCATACTCTGCTTCAAAATCTTCAGGGGGTAACAGGTCACTATAAGCATCATCGGGCAATTTTTGAATAACTTCCAACACCGGAATTATATGTGCATAATATTGTAAACTTTCATCGCTGCTGCAACAATTTATGGCGTTTTGATATTCTGAAATTTTATCAGGATGATATAACATGATCAGCTTTGAAAAAAGCTTCTTGTCATGAGGTTCTGCAAATGGATAAAAATCGTTTATAATATTGCAAATCCGGCGTAAATTATTCTGCTGCTTGTTTTTATAACAAGCAATAATATTAGATGTCAGCACATTTAAATTCTCAATAGAATATGCTTCAATTAATTGGTTTTTACTGGTGGTGGAGTTCATAACATGATTTTGTGCGAAGATAGCAGAAATAATATTTCAAATTAATATCGCCCTTTAATTTAGTCATTAATGATCAATTGTTTAATTAGTCGCTTTAAGAAAACTCATAAAAAATAAAATCACAAATAACAAAAATTAAAAACAATTAAATCACTACTGGTTAAAACAAATTCCTTGATCAGTAATTATTTAGAATCATGAAAATTTGCAATTTTCTAAGAAAATCCAATTACTTAAATTTTAAAACATTGTTCTACTTTTTAAGAATAAAATTTTAAATTCTAATAGATTTATTTATTTTTGTTTCGATTTGTTATGAAAACAACCATTCAAATAAAAAATTTATGCTTTTCTTTTTCTCTGAAAGAAAGCACTTACTCTTGTGCCCTTACGGGAACCACAATAACAACTACCACAGCTACAACAACCCCTTAGGGGGTATTGTGTATATATAATCCGGCGTGTGTATATTGTTATTTCCAATAATCAATCTCAATAAATTACCATTATGATAATATTAAAATTTGGTGGATCTTCAGTTGCCGATGCAAATAGAATAAGACAAATTGCAAAAATTATTGACGAATATAAATATCAAAATAACCTGATAATTGTGGTTTCAGCTTTACAGGGTGTAACCAACCTGCTTGAAGAAAGCGGCTATCTGGCATTAACAGGTACAAACGATTATAATGATACCCTAAAAATAATTGAAAATCGTCATTTCGAAATTATTAATGAACTGGTCGATTCAAAAAACCGGACTGAAATCGCCGCCCATTTAAAAATGCTTTGCAACGAAGCTGAGGATATTTGTCACGGCATTTCCATTTTAGGTGAATACAGCGACCGCTCAAAGGCAAAACTCTTAAGCCTGGGCGAACGCATGTCGTCAGGGGTTATAAGTGCGGCATTTAATCATTTGGGGCATCCAAACCAATTAGTTAATACCCAGGAAATACTGGTTACAGACAGTAATTATCTTTCGGGGCGCATTAATCACGATGAATCAAGAAAAAAAGCAGAATTAGCTTTTGCCAAAATATCGGGCATAGCCGTATTACCAGGATTTATTGCCACCAGCCTTAACGGCGAAATCACTACTCTGGGACGTGGAGGCTCAGACTATACAGCTTCTTTGCTTGCAAATTATTTGAATGCTGAACGACTCGATATATGGACTGATGTTAACGGAATGCTGACTGCATCACCTGATATTGTTTCATCAGCTTATACCATTCCTGCCATGAGCTATGAGGAAGCCATGGAACTATCACATTTTGGGGCCAAAGTTATTTATCCGCCAACTATTCAACCGGTTATGGAACGAAAAATTCCTATCCGGATAAAAAATACTTTCGACCCCGATCATCAGGGTACCTTGATTGGTGACAATTCAGCCATTAACGGATCGAATGTAAAAGGGTTTTCATCTATAAACAATATTGCTTTAGTTACCATTGCCGGTAGCGGAATGGTGGGAGTACCAGGAATTGCTATGCGGGTTTTCAAAGCCTTAAGTGAAATAAAGGTAAATGTTCTTTTCATTACTCAATCGTCATCAGAACATACCATTTGTATTGGTGTTTATGTTGTTGATGCACTTAAAGCCTGCGAAAAGCTGGATAGCGAATTCGAGAATGAAATCTCCCGAAAAAAAGTGAATCCTTCGAATTTTGAAGATAACCTTTCAATTGTTGCCATGGTGGGTGATAAAATGAAGGAAAGCATAGGCCTGGCCGGTAGGGCTTTTAAACTACTAGGCGATAACGGGGTGAATATCAGGGCAATTGCCCAGGGAGGCACCGAACGTAATATCTCGATGGTTGTTTCAGATAAAGATACTAAGAAGGCGTTAAACGTACTACATGACGGATTTTTTCTTTCAAAATACCGAAAAATCCACCTATTCAATGTAGGAATAGGAACGGTTGGCGGCAATTTGTTAAACCAGTTATGTGATCAGGCTCAATATCTCAGAGAAGAATACTCAATTGATGTAAAACTGGTGGGTATTGCCAATTCCAAAAAAATGCTTTTTGATCCGAAAGGTATTGATTTAAAAAACTGGAAGGAATTGATGTTGACCCATGGTGAACCTATGAAAATACACGCCTTTGTAGCCAAGATGAAGGAATTGAACCTTCGGAACAGCATTTTTGTAGATAATACCGCTTCGCACGACATTATTAAAGCCTATAACGAAGCTGCAGAGCTAAGTATACCGGTTGTTGCCTCAAATAAAATAATGGCATCGTCTCCTTTAAAAGAGTTTGTTGAATTCAGAAATAACATTAGAAAACACAACCTGAAATTTTTGCACGAAACCAATGTGGCAGCTGGTTTACCGGTTTTAAAAACCATTGAAGACCTGGTTGCTTCCGGTGATAAAATTACCAGAATACAGGCCGTATTATCAGGCAGCCTGAATTATATCTTTAATAATATCAGTGAAAAAGTATCGTTTAGTCAGGCTGTAATTCAGGCCCGCGAAAAAGGATTGACCGAACCTGATCCGGCCATCGATTTAAGTGGTTTGGATGTACGCCGTAAAATTCTGATATTAGCCAGAATCAGTGGATATCAACTTGAATTGGACGATGTAGATAAGAAAAACATAATTCCTGAGGATGATTTAAAGGCCCCGGATTTTGAAAGTTTGTTGAAGAATCTTGAAAAAAACAATACTTCCATAGAATCGTTACGGAAAGAAGCGGTTCAATACGATCGAAAATTGCGTTATGTTGCAGAATTTGATGATGGAAAAGCAGTCACCGGATTGCAACAGGTAGATGCAAGCCATCCGGCTTATCATCTGGACGGAATGGATAACATTATTTTGCTGTATACACGTCGTTATCATGAACAGCCATTGGTAGTAAAAGGTGCGGGTGCCGGACCAGATGTAACTGCATCAGGGGTTTTTGCCGATATTATGCGTTTGGCGAACAAATAAAAGTTGCTTCGACTCCGCTCAGCAACAGGCATGAACCAGAAAAAAGAAACTAAAGATAAGAGAAACAACATGAGTATAACAATAAATCATATAAAAGCTTTTGCACCGGCCAGTGTAGCCAACGTATCGTGTGGTTTTGATGTATTGGGATTTGCATTGAATCATATCGGCGACACTATCGAAATTGAAGCTACAACTGATGGAAAAATAGTAATTGATAAAATCGAAGGTCCCGGAAATCTTTCCACCGACCCTGATAAAAATGTTTGTGGTGTAATAGCCAGAGCTATGCTGCAAAAACTAAACTCCGATAAAGGATTAATAATGAAACTCAACAAGGGTATACTTCCCGGTAGTGGTATGGGTTCAAGTGCAGCCAGTTCATCGGTCACCGCATTTGCAATTAACGAATTATACGGTAAACCTTTTACCAATATTGAACTGGTTGAGTTTGCCATGTTAGGAGAACAACTTGCCTCCGGATCTCCACATGCCGACAATGTATCACCTGCCTTAATGGGAGGATTTACAGCGGTTATAAACTACAATCCATTGGATATTATACAAATACCAGTTCCGAAGGAACTGTTTTGTGTAGTTATTCATCCTAAAATTGAACTCCGGACCGAATTGTCAAGAAATGTACTTAAAAAGCAGGTTGATCTGAAACTGGCCATTAAGCAGTGGGGAAATGTTGCCGGACTTATATCAGGCTTATATAGTGAAAATTATGATCTGATCGGTCGTTCATTGGTCGATTATATTGTAGAACCTATCCGTTCGGTTCTGATACCCGGTTTTTCAGAAATTACTACAGCAGCTAAAAAAAATGGTGCCCTGGGTTGCGGAATATCCGGATCGGGGCCATCTATATTTTCACTCTGCAAAGGCGAAGAAATTGCTAACAACATTGCCAGTGTCATTAATGAAGCTGCAGTTAAACTCGATTTCCCGTTTGACATTCACATATCACAAATATCGCCCGTCGGGTCCCGAATTATTGAATAAAAATTACAACAATGAATTTTTACAGTTTAAAAGATAAAAATCACAAAGCCTCATTTGCCCAGGCTATGATTGATGGGTTGGCACCCAATGAAGCCTTATATTTTCCTGAACGAATACCAGTATTCACTGCTAACTTTTTCACACATATGCGACAACAACCGTTACCTGAAATTGCCCTTCAGGTATTGGAACCTTATGCTGAAGGCAGTTTTACCAAAGTTCAATTGGAGGAAATTGTTGATGATGTATTTACCTTCCCTATTCCTTTGGTAAAAATTGAAGAGGGACTGTTTGCCCTGGAACTTTTCCATGGTCCTACATTGGCTTTTAAAGATGTTGGCGCACGTTTCCTGGCAAAAAGCATGCAGTATCTGAAAAAAGAGGATACCATCAGGGTGTTGGTGGCTACTTCAGGCGATACCGGAAGTGCTGTTGCCAATGGTTTTCTGGGGATTGAAGGAACTGAGGTAGTTGTATTATATCCTAAAGGGAAGGTGAGCGAACTGCAACAAAAACAGTTTACCACCCTGGGTAAAAATATTAAACCTGTAGCCATAAACGGAACCTTCGACGATTGTCAGCGTTTGGTTAAATCAGCATTTACCGATGAGTCATTAAATCATAAAATGAACCTCACATCGGCCAATTCCATAAATGTAGCCCGATGGATTCCCCAATCGGTATACTATTATTGGGCTTACGCACAACTTAAAGAATATTATCCGCATATAACCATCACGGTTCCAAGCGGGAACCTTGGTAACCTGACTTCAGGATTACTGGCAAAAAAAACAGGACTGCCGGTCGATCATTTTATTGCCAGCAGCAATCAGAACGATATCGTACCCGACTTTCTAAAAACAGGCATTTACACACCCAAACCTTCGGTTGCAACCATTGCCAACGCTATGGATGTTGGTGACCCAAATAATTTTCCTCGTCTTCTTGAAATTTATGATAAAAAATTCGATAAAATAAAATCCGAGATTACCGGTTTTACTTATACCGACCACGAAATCAGACAGACTATTAAAGAATGTTTCCACAACAATAACTATTTACTCGATCCTCATGGTGCCACCGGTTATCAGGCCACTAAAACCTATCTACAGGAAAATGGTGGCGTTGGTATTTTCCTTGAGACTGCCCATCCGGGTAAGTTTCAGGAAGAAGTGGAAAAAACTATTGAGCAGTCGTTTAAACTACCCGAAAAATTGCTGGAATTTGTTAGTCGTGAAGCAAGCTATGATGCGTTACCAGCCGATTATAAAAACTTTAAAGATTTTTTATTGGCACTATAATTATCGTAAAAACGCAACTCAATTAAATCACATCACGTCTGTGTGGTATCGATTTAAATTATAGTGCTATGACAAATGATAAAACAACCCATGATATCTTAAATCTTCGTATGTATAAAATATTCCGCAAAATGGGTGTCCCCAGGAATGAAATGAATCTACAAAGCAATTTATATTACGATTTATGTTTCGATAATTTTGATATGAATATTTTATTATTTTACCTGGAATCAAAATTTGATATTGAAGTTAATGAATCGGACGTTGCCTGCCTCACCACAATAGGTAAAACCTTACATTTTATTGAGCAAAAGCTGAATGTAGCTTAACCGCTGATAGCGAGTTCATAAAGTTCTGTTTAAATCTCTTCAGATGACTTATTTATAAACCAGCACCTTGATCAATGAATGTGTTTTATGTTAGTTAATAAACCTTCTACCGGAACAGATTATTTTTATTAAATTAGCCAAAGTCTAATTAAATAATTATCGATGGGAAGATTTATTTCAGTCATTAATAATAAAGGTGGAACAGGAAAAACAACCACGGTATTGAACCTTGGGGCTGCATTAAAAAAAATGAAGAAAAAAGTGCTGCTTGTTGACCTTGATAGTCAGGGAAATTTAACCCATGCCCTTCATCTTCAGGATGCTCAGCACCATATTGGAGAATTATTACTGGGTAAATGCAGTTTTGACGAATGCGTACAGCAAGCTGAAGGTTTAGAATTGATACCTTCAAAAGGTAACCTGCTCGATTTTGAGTATTTGATTAATAATGAACCCGGTAGAGAATTCCTGTTGCGCGAAGTAATGGAAAAAAATAATACCTACGATTTTATTTTAATGGATTGTCCGCCAAGTATGGGAACTTTATCGATCAATTCACTTGTGGCAGCTCATTCCTTTATTGTTCCAATGCAGGCAGAGAATTTTGCTTTTATTGGTCTCGACCGTATTCTTCAAACTGCCGAAAAAGTTAAACAACGGATGAATACGAATCTGGCACTTGATGGAATTTTATTTGTAAAGTACCAATCAAGAACTAAATTCGGGCAAGCTGTGGTATCAAATATTGTGCAGGACAATTACCTGAAAGACAAGCTGTTTAACTCATACATCAGGCAGGATATTGCCTTAATGGAAGCACCAGCTTTTGGTCAATCAATATTTGAATATGCCCCAAAAAGTCGTGGTGCATTTGATTATCTTAACTTTGCAAAAGAACTTGTAAAAAAACATGGCAACTAAAAAACCAAAAAAAAATATTAAGCAATTTAAGCAGGCTTTGTTCAGTAACACCGATTTCATTAAGGAATCAGGCGATGAGGTACATACCAAACCGGCAGAAGTTTCCGTTAATGATGAAGTAATTGAGCCTGAATTGCGTGAAAAAATTCAGTTACTCGCAGAATTTGAGGGTACTACAGAAAGAGAGATGGTTAGCAAAGCCATAAACCATTTTCTAAGACTAAAAGGACTGCAACTGGAAGAAGCTTTAAAAAGAAAAAAGAATTTATAAAATTTTGAATTCGATGTTTTTGGAGATTTTAAAATATACACTGCCTGCGCTAATTGTTTTTTTAACTACCTATTTGGTATTAAATAAACTAATTGCCAACGATGATAAAAAGCGCCGGGCCGAAATTGTTCTGAATAATCAAAAAATAATTACTCCATTACGTTTACAGGCATACGAGCGTATGATATTGATGTTGGAACGCCTCTCACCACAATCGTTGATGATTCGCGTTCAAAAACCCAATATGAGTAACCAGGAATTGCAAACAGCATTATTAAAAACTATACGCACAGAATTTGAGCACAATATGGCCCACCAGATATATATCAGTGACCATTCCTGGGAACAGATAAAATCAGCCAAAGAGAATTTGTTAAAATTGATTAATCAGAATGCAATAAGCCTCAAGCCAGAGGGGCCGGCCATCCAGTTAAGCAAAGTGGTACTTGAAACCATTATCGATTTTGAAAAAGACCCAACGTATAAAGCCAAACAATTTTTAAAAAACGAAATACGGACTATATTTTAAAAGAAAAGGCAGGACCAAAATCCTGCCTTTATACAATCTTATCAAACCAGAATTACTTAATCAGCTCAATGCTTCGGCTAACAAATACATTCAAGTCTTCGCCTTTTAACATATTGTTTGCCAGTAAAGCCAGGTCAACCAGTTGTTTTACCAGTTTATTATCCTTGCCATAAGCACGCAATGAATCAGTTTCCTTTTGTGAAATTTCACCAAGTTCCTTGCTTAAATCATCCAAACGGTCTTTGGTAGCCTGGGGAACCTCATCATCCTTTTTGCCTTCTTTCTCTTTTTCGAGTTTGGTTTTTTCTTCGTTTAGCGGATCTTTTCCTGCCCTGATATTTCTTATTTCCTCACCCAATGAACTCTGCTCCTCTTCCAATACACGTTTTACTAAAGGATGCGATGCATTTACAACCAGGTTATAGCTATCAGGCATTTCGCCATAAAAATTCATACCACTCATCGAACCCATATCTTTCATACGGCGCATAAACTCACTCTGAGTTATAACCATAGGCTTACCATTTTCACCCAAATCTTCGAACTCAACCAAAAAATGAGCTTTTTCAGGAGTAACAGCCTGGAACATATGAATCAGTTCATTTTTTTCATCGGCAGATAATGCCAATGTTTTTTCGTCTTCTTTTGGGATTAATTTACTTACAACATCAGAATCGACACGCACAAAACGCGATTTCTCAAACTTCTGTTCCAGTTGGTTCACCAGGTGAACATCAAGCTGACCATCCATCAAAAGCACATCGTAACCTTTATCTTTGGCAGCCTCAATATATGAGAATTGTTCTTCTTTTTCAGTGGCATACAAATATACTAAAGAATCGTTTTTATCAGTCTGGTTTTCTTTAATCAGAGTTTCATATTCCTCAATAGTGAAATATTTACCATCTACGTTTTTAAACAATAAAAATTTCTTCGCTCTGTCGTAAAATTTCTCATCAGTAAGCATTCCATACTGGATAAACAGTTTTAAGCTGTCCCACTTTTCTTCAAATTGCTTTCGGTCGTTTTTGAAAATTTCAGCCAACCTGTCGGCTACCTTTTTGGTAATATGGCTTGAAATTTTCTTTACATTCTGATCACTTTGCAAATAACTACGTGATACATTCAGTGGAATATCAGGCGAATCAATAACACCGTGTAACAAAGTCAAAAACTCGGGAACAATTCCCTCAACGCTATCGGTTACAAAAACCTGGTTACAGTATAACTGGATTTTGTTTTTTTGTATCTCAATATTGTTCTTAATCTTCGGGAAATAAAGGATGCCGGTTAAATTAAACGGGTAATCCACATTCAGGTGAATATTAAACAACGGATCTTCAAATACCGGATACAATTCCTTATAAAAATTATTATAATCCTCCTCCTTCAGGTCAACAGGTTTTAATGTCCAGGCAGGTTTGGTGTTGTTAATGATTTTATCCTTATCGGTATCAACCATTTTATCGTCTTTCCACTCCTGCTCTTTACCAAATGCAATGGGGATTGGCAAAAATTTACAGTATTTGGTAAGCAATTCGTTGATTTTATTTTCTTCAAGATAGTCTTTATTCTCTTTATCAATGTAAAGAACGATATCGGTACCAAAAGAATCCTTTTCAACTTCCTCCATGGTAAATTCCGGACTTCCGTCGCATGACCATTTTACAGCTTTGAAACCATCCTTATATGACTTGGTAATAATTTCAACCTTTTCCGATACCATAAAGGATGAATAAAATCCCAATCCAAAATGCCCGATAATGGCATCAATATTATCCTTATATTTTTCAAGAAAATCACCGGCACTTGAAAAAGCAATCTGGTTTATATACTTATTTACTTCTTCTTCTGTCATTCCAATACCATGGTCGGATACGGTAATGGTTTTTTTCTTTTTATTGACAGAAATGCGCACCGTTGTATCACCCAGCTCACCTTTATATTCACCTGACGAAGCTACGGCTGCCATTTTTTGCGTAGCATCTACAGCGTTTGATACAATTTCACGAAGGAAAATCTCGTGATCGGAATACAAAAATTTCTTAATAATCGGGAAGATGTTTTCACTGGTAACACCTATTTGTCCTTTTTGCATATGTATAATATTTTAACGTTAACAATTTGGCATCGAAATATCAAAGCCTGTGCCATGCAATTAATAAGGACAGTGTGTCATTTTAATTATAGATTAAGGACAAAAAGACAGTTAGATGGAAAAATAATTGAATAAAAAATGTAAAACAGAAAGTGATAACATAACCATGAATATCACTAAAGCCCAATGGAATCGACGTTTCTTTTTATTCAAACTGCTATGTGCATAATCAAATCGTAAAATATTTTGAATACTGGAAAAGGCAAAATTCGTTTTTTTTACGAACTCCAACACGTTGGGTTCTTCCGTTATTTTCTTTGGATTTGTTTCATCCTCGTTGTCGAAAGCGGAAAAAACAATAATTTTAATTTTAGGATGTTGTTCATACAATACCTTAATTACCTCATAACCATCCATGGTATCAGAATCTTCATTCGATTGCAGGTAATAATCGAGTATCAGGTAGTTATACTTGTTTTTGGCATAGCCATTTTTAAAATGTTGAAGTAACTCTTCACCATTTTTAAATTGCAAAATGGTATATTCAGAATTATACTCAATCAGTTTATCATACAACACTTGTGATTGAACCGGATCATTTTCAACTATAAAAATTCTTATGTCGTTCGAAATTTTCAAGGTCTTTTTTTTAGCGTTCTAAAGCAATATAAGAAATTAAAGTTCAATATACAAGATACAAATTTCCGACCTATTTGCTCCGACGTTTTAACCATTTCTTTTTTTCGACGGGTTTATAATCAATGGCAGGATAATAAACCCAATAGTCACCCTCTGGCTTAAACGCATCGTATGATAAATCAGGGCCATAAAACTGTGGATTGCCCTGGTACATTGGTTTGCTTGGCGACAGATGATCCATTACTATCATGTTCAAATCTTTATTATACTCTAACATCATGGATGCCATCCGGGAATATTCAAAAATGATCCGCTTGGCCTTTATTCTACCTGAAACAAATACGGGTTTTCCGAATTTTGGCCTGCCACCTTCCGTAAACACCAGCGACTCTAAAATCTTTTTATGAGAATAAATAGTGTTCCCATCCCAACCTAATAGCACATATAAGGGTCCAAAAACACTTTTGGAATCTACTATCTGATAATACGTAGCCCCAAACCACTCCTCGTTAGAAAGTGTTTTATTTTCAACATCTTCAATTTCATCCGACTTATCTATCAGCGGATACAGCAATACTTTTTTTTCTGACTTGTTATAATACTGTAAAAATCCGGAATGCGCGTGTGATCCATCAGCCCTTACCATGTACCAGGTAAAAATACGCACCAAACCATCATCTGAAACCACTTTGCCTACCGGAAAAATGGAATCGAACGGATAATCAAACGATCCTTCTTTTTGTAATACAGCCTCAAAATCCTTATTAATTCTATCATTAAGGGTTTTCACCGAATCATTGTTAAATCTGATTTCAATCAGTTCAGCCACTAAATGTGAAATCCTTTTTTCATCAACAATAAAACTACTGTCAACAACTGTTTTATCGGAACCTGCAAATAAATTATAGCTTGCTGCGATGAAAAAAAAGGTTAAAAATATTGCTTGAAATTTCGAAAACATCCTTTTATTTTTCCCCTATAACGTGATTTCGTTTAAAAAATTTTATTCTTCAGCCATTACTTCGTCCATAGCCTTTAAAAGTAAGGCCGATATTTTTCTTATTTCATCATTAGTAATAGTTAGTGGTGGTGCTATGCGGAATGCTGTAGCAGAAAATAAAAAATAATCGTATATAATACCTTCTTCAATACATAATGAAAAGAATTTTTCCAAACTAAAATCCTTTTTCATTTCAACCGCAAGAAATAAACCTTTTCCTCTAATATGATCGATTGAATTATGTACTAATAGCTGGCGGAATAATTCACCTTTTTTAACAGCTTCCTGATGTAAATTTTCTTTCTGGATTACCTCAAATGATGCCAGGCCTGCTGCACAGGAAACCGGGTGTCCTCCAAAAGTGGTTATATGACCCAATGCCGGATTATTAGTCAGGCTATCCATTACTTTTTTTGAGGAAATAAAAGCTCCGATTGGCATACCTCCACCCATTCCTTTAGCCAGGCATAGAATATCGGGAATAACATTAAAATGTTCAAAAGCAAACATTTTACCTGTACGTCCAAAACCCGTTTGAACCTCATCAAAAATAAGTAATGTTCCGGTTTCATCGCAGCGTTTGCGAACCTCCCGTATAAATTCAGCATTGGCAACATAAATTCCGGCTTCTGCCTGAATTACCTCCATTACCACGCAGGCCGTTCCGGTTGAAATTTTATCCAGCGTTTCGGTTTTGTTAAATTCCATAAAATCAACACCCGGCAACAATGGTTGAAAGGGCTTTTTAAGATCATCACCACCATAAATACTCAGCGCTCCATGAGTACTGCCATGATAAGCACTTTTAAATGCCAGGATTTCACCCCTGCCTGTATAACGTTTGGCTAATTTCATAGCGCCTTCAATAGCCTCACTCCCGGAATTTACAAAATAAACACTTTGCAAGGTTTTGGGTAAAATATCGACCAGAGCTTTGGCAAAATGGGTTTGAGGATCCTGAATATATTCTCCATAAACCATCAGGTGCATATACTTACCGGCCTGTTCCCTTACAGCTTCCACAACCTTTGGATGGCAATGCCCAACATTACTAACGGAAACTCCTGAAACCAGATCAATATATTCTTTCCCATTTTTATCGTACAGATAAATTCCCCGGGCATAGTCAATTTCCAAACCCATAGGGCATGGAGATGTCTGTCCTACATGCTGTAAGAAAATAGTACGTTGTGAAATCATACAAATGCTATTTTGAAATCAGGTTCAAATCGTCCATGAGGTTATCCCGGTACGATTTGCCAATTGGAATAATCTTGGTTCCATGATCAATTTTCATAATCACATTATTGTCCTCAATCTGATCGATTTGATTAATGTTTACAATATACGAACGATGTACTCTTTTAAATTTACCCAAAGGCAGTTTATTTTCAATAGCCTTCATAGTGAAATGAATAGTGAATTTCTCCTTAAAAGTATTAACCGTTACATAATTTTCAAGTGCCTCAACCCATAAAATGTCATCGTAACGCAGACGAACCAGCGTTGAATTTTTCTTTTTAATAAAAATCTCTTCCGGGAATTTTGAAATACTTTCGCGCTCCTGAAATCTTTTCTGAGCCTTCGAAATGGATTTATAAAACCTTGGTAAAGCAAGTGGTTTAAGTAAGTAATCGACCACATCGTATTCGTATGCCTCTAAAGCATATTTTTCCTGCCCGGAAACGATAATGATCATTGGAGGAGAATCGAGCGTGTTTAAAAATTCCAAACCTGACATTTCAGGCATTTCTACATCAAGAAAGATTAAATCAATTGGTTCTTCTTTTTCAAAAACGTGAAATGAATTCAGGGCATTTTCAAAGGAACCTACCAGATTAAGTACTTCTGTTTTGTCAATAAAGCCTTCAATAATCTTGCGGCTTAGAGGATCATCATCTATAATAATACAATTCATACAAATCAAGGTTAATCACTTAAATCACAAATATAATCATTAAAAAATAACATTTCATCAATAGTCGGGGTTAAAATGGTCATTTTATAGTGTTTTAATTTCTATAATATTTAAAATTGTGGTTATATACCTCATTATTAATCCTAATATCCACGTATATTTGCATTATTGATATCAACCCGTTTTATAATGGTTAACAAAAACTTTTTAATTTTTTTAGTTATTATTTTCTTTTCCATTGCAGGCAAATCCCAGGAATATATTAATAAAACGTTAATAGTAAAAATTTCTGCATCAGTCAAATTTTCCAGTATTGATGAACCTATCCAAAAAATTCAGCAGGCATACCCGAATGAAATTCACAGTATTCATCCGGTTTTTACGCATCAAAATCAAAAAAAAATAAATAAATCGATGCCTGATGAGCTAGGTCGTTTTATTAAAGTTGAAGTAAAATCACCAAATTCAGTGGCGGAATTATTAAAGGAATTATCCGAATTGAAATATGTGGAATATGCTGAACCTTATCCTGTAGCAAAGGTTTTTGATGCTCCCGATGATCCACAAATCGGGAGCCAGTATTATTTAAATACGGTAAAAGCTTTCGCAGCACACGACCTTGAAAAAGGAGATACAAATATTGTAATCGGTATTGTTGATTCGGGTTTTGATATGTTGCATGAAGATTTAAAGGATAACTATAAATACAATTATGCCGACCCTGTAAATAATATTGATGACGATGGTGATGGTTATGTTGATAATTATTATGGCTGGGATATAGCCGATAACGATATGAATCCGCAAAGCCTGGTGAATATTAATGGTGATGCCAATTATCACGGGACAAGGGTTGCCGGGATGGCTTCAGCAGTCACCAATAATGGAATTGGCATTGCCAGCCTGGGTTACCGAACCAAAATACTACCTATAAAAGCAATGGACGGCAGCGGTTATATTGTTGCCGGATATGAAGGAATGGTATATGCTGCCGATCATGGATGCCAGATTATAAATTGCAGTTGGGGTTCGAATTCTCCAAGCAAATTTGCTCAGGAAGTTATTAATTATGTTACCCAGGTGAGGAATTGCCTGGTTGTGGCCGCTGCCGGAAATGCCAGTGCAGCTATTGACGGTAAACCTGAGACCTTGTTTTATCCGGCCTCATATAATCATGTTTTAAGTGTGGCCGCTACTAATATTAATGATATACGATGGAACGGATCGAGCTATGCCCTAACGGTGGATGTTTCTGCACCAGGTGAAAATGTATTCAGCACCAAACAAGACAATAACTATGGTTCCGGTTCAGGAACTTCGTATGCTGCCCCGCTGGTAAGCGGCCTTGCAGGTCTTGTAAAAGCTCAACATCCAAAATTTACGCAAGAACAACTGGCCGAACAAATAAGGATTACTTCAGATAATGTGGATACCATTTTGGGAAATAATCATGATTATCAAATTGGTTTTGGAAGAGTTAATGCATTGAGAGCTTTAAGTATTAATGACTTGCCCTCAATACGTATTAGTAATTTTAACCTTTCAAAATACGATTCGAATGGTATTGAGGACGGCGATTCTTTAAAAGTAACTTTCACAGCAACCAACTATCTGGCCCAGGCCACTAATACCACCATCAGGTTAACCACCAACTCAATTATGGTTGAACCGGTTTTTAATGAAATAACTACCGGAAGGTTAGAAACTTTCGATTCGGTTAATAATAATAGCAAACCCTTTTTATTCTGTGTAAAACCAGATATACCTTATGATTCCAAAGTTTGGTTCAAATTTGAGATGGATGATAAGGGATATCATGACTATCAAATATTTGAAGTATTGCTTAACAAAACTTTTATAAATATATCGGAAAACCAAATACAAGCTACACTCACCAGTAATGGAAGAATTGGCTATGCTGATTCCGTTAATAAAATGGGCATTGGTTTTAATTATCAAAATACCGGCTTGCTTTATAAAGGAGGAATCATTATTGGTAATAGCAGTACTCACATGGCCAGTTCATTATTTGATACAGAAGAATTTGAAACTCAATCCGTTATTGATACTTTACGAAATAATTACGGTGAATTGATTGCAACCACAAGGTTTTCAACTAAACCGGAAACAGGTTTAACCATTGACGTTATTCAAAATGTAAAAGCGCTGAAAAGCGAAAATCTGGAATCAACTCTGATATATGATTATCAGTTAATTAATACCGGAACCGAGAATCTCAACAAACTTAAAATGGCCAAATATATCGATTGGGACCTGGATAATTACCTGGCTAATAAAATGAAATATAATGAGGATTTAAATCTGTTTTATACCCTTAGTAACAGTAGTGAAGTTATTTATGCCGGGGTTTGCCTTTTAAATGATATGAAACCAACACCCTACGGTTTTGACCTTAAACATGGAGGTAACGGTATTGATATTATTAATGGCTTTAACAACGATTTAAAGTGGATTACCATGACCAATGATCGGGATTCTGCCGGATCAGGTTGGAATACGAATGTTTCAGGCATTTTAACCACTGATTTTTTTGACCTTGAAGCCGGCGATACTATGAATATATCATACGCCTTGATTGCCGGAAATAATTATCAGGACCTGATAACGAAAACAGAAGCTGTTTGGGATTTATATCATGAGACATCCATTATTACAAAAAATCCGGGGCAAATTAACATGTATCCAAATCCGTTTACCCGGACCATTACGCTTGAATTTACCAACAGTGACTACTGTAATCACCTTGATGTATTCACCACCACAGGAACAAAAGTATTACACCTCGATCCCGATAAGGAATCGATACTTACACTGAATTTAAAGTCACTGAAACAAGGAGTTTATATTATTCAATGTCAAACGCCGAAAGGAATAATTACGCAAAAAATTATAAAAACTCCTTGATTGATTTAAAATCGAGATTGTTTTTTCCGCAGAAATCTTTCAATATTATTTCCGATCGTTTAATGGACCGCATCAACCACTGAAAAAGTATAATCTCTTTTTCACGGGCAGTTAACTGCCATGTAATATCGCTGCGATGAAGCATTGTGACCAGGGAATGCAAAATTATAGATGCGCTTACCGATATATTAAAGCTTTCGGTAAAACCGTACATTGGTATTTTTAAATATTCGTCGGCATTATTTAGCATTAATTCAGAGAGACCATTCATTTCGGTTCCAAAAAACAAGGCAACCTTCCCTTTGTTTAAATCGAAATCGTTTAAGCTTACATCGTTGCTATGAGGAGTTGTAGCTACAATTCGGTAACCTTGTTTTTTTAAATCATTAATGGTGCTGAGCGTATTGTTCCCGAATTGATTGTGTTTTATCAGGGTTATCCATTTTGAAGAGCCCAGTGCCACATCAGGATTTACATTGTACACATTTTTATTTTCAATGACATGCACATCCTGGATACCGAAGCAGTCGGAAGTACGCAACACAGCACTGGCATTATGGGGTTGATAAATATCTTCCAATGCCACAGTAATATATCGGGTGCGATTTTCCAATACCTCCTGAAACAGGGCAAACCGATCGGCGGTTAAAATCTGGCTTAAATGGGTAATAACACGATTTAAATTTGAATCATCCATGATTAATGCGGCATATAAAGAGGTTTTCTCAAAAGAGTTAAATGAATAAAAAGCCACAAAGCCACGAAGTCACAAAGCAACACAAAATACTATATGAGCATTTTACAAATTTGTAAATTTTGATGTTTTTGTGTTTTAGTGGCAATAAAATTACTTTTAAGACAGCCACTGATATCAATAAATATAAAGTTATTGTAATTGTCCTGACAAATCGCTACCGGCTTTAAATCTAACTACTTTTTTGGCAGCAATTGTAATTTCCTTTCCGGTTTGTGGATTTCTACCTGTACGCTGTTTCCTGTTAAAAACTGAGAATGATCCAAATCCAATTAAAGCCAAGCGGTCACCCTTTTTTAATGTTTCAGATATTACTTCGATCATAGCTTCGAGCGCTAATTTAGCATCTGCTTTATTCAAGTCTGTTATGGCTGTTATTGCATCAATTAATTGTGCTTTATTCATATTTATTATATTTTGGGTTTTATAATTTTTTAACCAGTATCTGCAAATATAACCTATTTGTTGTGCAAAGCAAATAATACCGGAGCATTAGGCCGAATTGCAGGATAAACCGGATTCAAACAGACATATTTTTTTTTCAACAAAAAAAAACACCTTATTATTTTGATTTACTAATAGTTATATGGACTACTAAAAAAATCATCGATTTTTTTTTTGCACTGTATTGCAGTTATTATAATTTTATCTACTTTTGCCCCCGGAGAAATGGCAGAGTGGTCGAATGCGGCGGTCTTGAAAACCGTTGTACTGCAAGGTACCGGGGGTTCGAATCCCTCTTTCTCCGCCAAAGCGGAAAACAAAATAAAAAGTCCTGCAAATTGCAGGACTTTTTATTTTATCTCTTAAATGTCCTATCTCTGTAAATAGAAAAAGCTTATCAGGTCCAAATTAATGCAATTCAGGTAGAGGTTGATGCTTACGAGGTACAGCTCGATGCTTATGAGGTACGACCCAATGCAAATCAGGTTGAAGTTTCTCGCAGCAACCTGCCTGACGTAGAATTTGAATTAGATGTTAAGGCAGATGTATTTTTAAATCTACAGATGCAAAGGCAATGTGAATTTAAAATTAGTGCCATTATCTACTTCACTCTCAACCCAAATTTCGCCACCGTGTTTTTCGACAAATTGTTTGCATAAAACTAATCCAAAACCTGTTCCGGATTCTCCGTTTGTTCCTATGGTTGTACTATTTTCTGAAAACTGCCAAAGTTTTGATATGTTTTCCTTATCTAAACCTATTCCATTATCCGAAACTGTAATAGTAACATTTTCATGGTTTTTTTCTGCATAAATGTTAATACAGCCGTTGAAATGCGTATATTTTATTGCATTTGATATTAAATTACGCATAACTGTTTTAATCATGTTTATATCTGCTTTTAAACTAATATGCTCGGTTGCATAATAATAAATGGTAATGTTCTTTTCTTTGGCAATTTCTTCTTCCAATTCAAGAATTTCAAAACAAATGTCATTGAAATTACAGACCTCCGGCTCAAATTCAATATTATTTGATTGTGCTTTCGACCATAAAAGTAAATCCATTAACAGATTATAAGTTTGTTGTGAAACCTGATTTATTATAGTCAGTTGTTTTTCAATTTTTTCCCTGTCGTATTTGTGTATATTTCTTAACAATAAATTAGAAAATCCTAAAAGAGAATTAAATGGATTTTTTAAATCGTGAGCAAGAATAGAAATAAAGCGGTCTTTATCGGCGTTAAGTTTCCCCAATTCTTTGTTTTTTGTTTTAATTTCTTCGTGCAATAATTTTATTTCTGTAATATCCTGTACAATACCAAACATTTTAACCGGTATATTATGTTTATTTTTTTCAACAGTTGAAAAAGAATGTAACCACTTAAGATTATTGTTTTTAGTGATTATTCTATAATCCATATTTAAGTCTTTATATTCTTTTGATTCCGGATTGAAATTTTCAAGTAATTTTACTTTATCATCGGGATGGATATATTGGATATAATTTTTATTATCAGGAATAAAAGAATTTTGATCTAATTCGTATATTTTATAGATTTCATCAGACCAAAAAGCTTTTCGAAGTTCAAAATTAATCTCAAAATAGCCAATTTTTCCAATTCTCTCTGCTCTTTTAAGATGTTCTTCGCTTTCCTTTAGCTCCTGTTCTGCTTTAATATTTTTAGAAATATCACTGTTTATTCCTATCATTCGAAGTAATTTGTTAGCATCATCTCTAATTACGAGCCCGTTGGCTTTTAAATGCAAAATTGTTCCATTGGGTTGAACAACTTTAAAAGTTGTATTAAAATCGCTTTCTCCTTTCAGTGCTGCATTGCATTCATCAATTGCTCTTTGTTTATCTTCCGGGTGAAGCCCATTTTCCCAGGCCTCAACAGTATTAGTAAAAGCGCTTTGGTTTATTCCATATAGTTCAAACATTCTGTCGTTCCAAACCATTATATTATCCGGTACATTCCAATCCCAAATTCCAAACTGTCCTGAATCAATGGCAAACTTTAGCCTTTTCTCGCTTTCTTCTGCCTTTTCTTTGGCTTTAATAATCTCTTTCTCAAAATTTTTGCGTTCTGTTATGTCTAAAAAAGCTGTAGCAAACTGACCTTTTTGAGGAGAAAAAGCCGAAATCAGAAAATATTTGTCCATCGGGGCGAAGTATTCTTCAAAAGTACAGGGTTCGCCGGTTTCAGCTACCTTTGCATATATTTCTATGAAGGGAGCTTTTTCTGTTCTGTACAATTCCGTGGCCGTTTTACCAATAGCATCGTCCCTTTTAATATTTAAATATTCTTCTGAAATTGGATTTGCATCAATTATTTTATAATCGACTGCCTTTCCGGCTTCACTGCAAATTATTTCATGTAAATAAACTCCTTCCTGCAATGAATTAAACAGACTGCTATATTTCAATTCATTTCTTTCTGCATTTTCTTTGGCCCTTGTCAGCTTGTCTATTAATTTTAACCGTTCCGAAATTTTCCAGACATTATCCATCAATAATGTTAATTGGCGGATATCGGTATTATCATAGTCTTCTTCCTTGTTGGCCACAGCAGCAACTGCAACAATTTTATTATCAACAATAACCGGTATGGTGAGATATTTCAGCAATTCTACATGGCCTTTCGGATAGCCCTTTTTTAACGGATTATCTGCTGGAAAATCGTTTATTATAATGGGCTTTTTCTGGCGAACCGCTTCTCCCCAAATACCTGTTTTATCAAGGTTGTAAACCGTTTGTTGATTTGTAATGGCACACTCCTGCATTACATCTTTCGACCAGGTATTTAAAATGAATTGTTTGGTGTCGTTGTTATAATGATAAATGTATCCAATTTTGCTTTTTGTGAGTTTTATAGCTTCATTGAGGGCTAAATCCAATAATTCCTGTATTGATTCTGTTTTATATTGTGAAACCTTTAACAGACTTTCAAGACGTTCGTTATTAAAATGTATTTCTTCGTTTTGAATCTTGATTTTTGCAAGATTTTTTTCTGTGTTTTCCTTGGCTTTCTGTAGTTTGATATCCTTTTCAAAATCAGTTATATCCCTAAGGCTTGATCTGATTCCAATAAAAACATCATTTCTATATACTGGCTGCGAACAAAAATTTACTGTTCGTTTTTGCAAATCGTGCCTGATAATCCTGAATTCAAAATCCATGATTGGAACTTGTTTTTTTACTTGTTCCAATTCCATCTGAAACTGATTCCAGTCATCAGGATGGACAAAATCTTTTTCAGTAACTTTTCCACTAATAAAATCACTGGTATTAAAACCGGTAATTCTCTCAAATGCCTTATTGCAGTATATAATTTTTCCGCTTGTATCTCTGAATATTTCCCAATCGACCGTATTATCTGCAAGTAGCTGAAAAAATTCCGACTTTTTTTCAAGTTCCTGAATCTTCATCTCTAACTCCTGATATGTAGGTTTATCTTTACTCATAAACGGTTCTGTAAATATTTATCATAGTTATTATTTCATGCTCCCTGAACTTTGCTAAATTTAATCTATTTCTCTCTGAATATTAATTCCTTAAAAATTATTTTATTTCTTACTTAGCAGCAAACTTTCAATATTTCTTACCTGATCAAAATCTGTTACATTAAATTCATAGTTGCTGTCATTTTTGTAGTTCCAACTAACCATGGCACTTCCATCGGAAGCCCGACAATACATATTTCCATATTCAGCATCCGGATTATATGATATGGAAACCTGGTTTAAATAGAAACCCTGATTAATAATTGCATTCAGAATATTCTTAAATGAAGCGGATTGCGTTGAGACAATTTGAAACCTAAGTTTATCTTTTTCGGAACCTGTGATTTCAAAATATGCAATTTGCTTGAATACCTGTGTCAACAGATCAGTCCTGTTTTCGTTATACATAACATCATATGAACTGATATGCGAGAGGTAATCAAAACGTCCCGGATAAACAATATTTATGGCCGTACATGATGAAACCCCCTGAGTAAATAATGTTTGAGATGAATCTGCTCTGCGAATTTCATCCATTTCCACATTTATCATACTATCCGTATAATTAATGAGGTTTTTCCGGAAAGTATTATGGAGCTTCATATAATTTTCCAGATAGGGATAAAGAATATCCTGGTTTTCTTTAAAATACCTGTTTACTAATTCACGTTGGTCAATTTTAACAATTATGAGCCACTCGCTGCCTAAAAAGTCAAAAACATCGAATACGCTGTATACCACCTGCCCTCTATAATCAATTACAGATTTATGTCCATGCTTTTCCTTAAATTTCATATCGATATTCTCCTGCGGAAGTTGCTGTTTCAGAATAGTTGGTTCAACTTTAAAGCGGGAATTGGTAAGCAAATAATGATCTTTATTAACCAAAACCACTTCACCTGTTTTCCCCAGATAATTGTTTGAGTTAAACATCATATCTATTTTATTGGTTGAAAATTGCATAACAATCCAGCCTACATTTTTACCCTGCTCAAATATGGGTTCAATAAAAAATGCTGATGGTTCGCCTGATATATCATAAAACTGAAAGTCGACAAAGGTTTCTCCGGGTTTCTCCATAAGTTTTTTTGAAAGTGATGTTCTGCATAACACACTGTCGAATATATTTTTATGATAATCGGCTTGTTTTCGGATTGTATAAAAAATGTCACCTTTTGAATTAATAAATAATATATCATGAAAACTCAAATAATTCAACAGGTAATGCTTTTGAACATCTCTTTTAAGGTTTTCAATTTTTTTAACATATTCCCCAGGCATTGCTATTTCTTTACTTAATTCATAATAATCGTTTTCTGCCTTAAAAAAATTTACCATTAAATTATCCTGCGGAACCGTATGAGCCAATTTCTGAATTTGATCTAAATAAGCCTGTAATCCTAATTCTTTACTTTTTAAAACCTTATTTAAATAAACATAGGTGCTGTTAATGGTATGATCGAACCGTGGAGGAACATTGTTGCGCGAACAGGAACCGGCAGAAATTGAAAAGGAAATAATTATTATTAATTGTAGCAACGAACGCTGCTTAAAAAGAATAGGATACATGAAAATTAAAATATAAATAATTGTGAAAAATGTAATAAATAATTAATGTACTGAAACTAATTTTGAAATTTTATCCAATAAAATCGCGGAATTGATTGGTTTTGTAACATAGTCGTTACAACCGACATCAAGAGCATTTTTTTTATCCGTGTCCTGCGCATATGCCGTTTGGGCAATTATAGGAATATGTATATCAAATTTTCTAATTTCCTTAACCACCTCAAAACCACTCAGGTCAGGAAGCCCAATATCCATTAATATAATATCGAAAGCATTTAGCTTCACCTTATCTATTGCATCCCGGCCATTATTGCAGAGGGAAATATCTGAACTATAATCGGATAGCAATTCCTCCAGGTAAATAGCACTGCTCTCATTATCCTCTACAATCAGCACTTTAATATCTCTCCTTTCAGGCTTCTGATCAACCGGTATTCTTTTTTGATTACCCAAAATTTTTTCCTGCCCTACAGGTAAGGCAACATAAAATATTGAACCTGAACCAGGTTCTGATTCAACAGTAATAGTTCCATCCATAAGGTTAAGTAGTTCCTTAACAATAGATAATCCCAAACCTGCCCCTCTGTAAACTTTTTTTGAGCTCTGATCCACCTGGGTAAACCGATCAAAAATTATTTTCAGATCGTTCGCATCAATCCCAATTCCTGTATCTTTCACGTACAAAACTATCTCATCATGTAAGAGTTTCGATATGCCAAATTCAACATATCCACTCTCAGTAAATTTAAAAGCATTGTCGAGTAAATTTGATAATATTTGTCTTAATCGGTTTTCATCGGTATACAATAAAATATCCCCAATTCTATTATTCAGGTAAATATTTATTTTTTTATACATGGTAGCTGCCTTTTCACTATATGTATTATATAGTAAATCCAACAACCTGTTAAGGTTAAACTCAGATTTTATTACTTTTAGCGATCCACTCTCGAGTTTTGATATATCCAAAATATCATTAATAATCTGAAGCAAACTATCCGAACTTTTCCTTATAATATCTGCGAAAGTATTTCTTTGCTCCTTGGTTTTATTCTTTGAAGTAAGCAGGATATCAACAAAACCCAGTATTCCATTTAAAGGGGTTCGTATTTCATGGCTCATATTTGCCAGAAAAGCCGACTTTAATTTATTTGCTTTTTCAGCATTTTCCTTAGCTATAACTAATTCATTGTTAATTTTTTCCTGGTCCTCATTTTTACGGGCAAGCATTAAGTTATTATAGGCGAGTGAGCTAATTTCTCTTGAAATTACATGCAATAAATTCAAAATTCTTTGAAATTGTACAAGAGGCATATCAGCCATTTCATTAAAATCAGCTACTATGGCTTCCCGATCGGCTCCAATTGCATCAGCATATTCAGTTAAACCAGCCGGAGTAACGTTACCCAAATTAGCCTGACCAATCAACCATAATGCCAATGGATGACCAGCTATTGAAATAGAAGTAGCAGCATCAACAAAACCACAGGATTTACAGAAATCATAAACCGGATGGTCCGCTTCAATTGCTTTTTTGCCGAGAGATTTATCTGAGTTGGCACAATTAAATTTTCCCTGCCTGGTTTTTCTGACCAATTTACATATGCCGGTAAAATTGCTTGGTTTTGTGATAGGTTTACCGGAGATATCGGTAATTACGGAAGCAACTCCTGTTGCCATTGCAAAGGTATCCTGAATGTATTGTAATAATTCAAGGTCAATAATTTCGGTAATATCAATTTCTTCAACCTCGATTTCCGGTGCCAAAACGGCATCAAGTCGCAATTTTAACTGATCTTTGGTTTGTTCAAGTACTTTATTCACTTTGTCAGTTTCCTGCTTGGCCTTGATCAGTTTTTGTTCAGCCTCTTTTCTTTCTGATATATCACGGGTTATTGATAAAATATGAGGTTCTTTATTTATCTCTATTATCCTGCCTGACATGAGTGCTGTTTTTAATCTTCCATCTTTCATCCTGAATACGGATTCAAGATTCTCAACATAACCATTTTTTTGAAGGCCTTCTATCAGTTCAATTCTGTGCTCAGGGATGCTCCAAATATCTATCTCAGCAGAAGTTTTACCTATAACTTCACTTCTGTTAAAACCGGTTAGCCGGGTAAACCCCTCGTTAGTCTCTACATATTCACCATTAAGCCTGGTTATATTGATAGCATCAGGACTGGTACGAAATGCCACCTTGTATTTGGTTTCACTTTCTTTCAACATATCATAGGCCTGTGTAAGGCTTTTTTCATGATCCTTCAATAAAGTAATATCATCAATACTTACCAGTACTCCCCTATTCCCGTCTAAATCAATACTGCTCGCTGATACCAGCACATTCATTTCTTCAATATCTTTCTCACTTTTTAAGACTTTTAATGAGGTTTCCTTTTTAAATATATCCAACCCTTTATTAAGGACTTTTTCAACAGTTTCCCTTACGCCACAGGATTTACACAATTCGCCAGCTCCACAACCTTCGGGATTATTTATAGTTCCGATACATTTAAATACATCACCTCCACGCCTACCTATCACCGATTTATGCGTCTCCCCGGTTTTTTCGAGTCCGGTTTGATTCATTTGAATAATATTGGTATTCTCGTCAAGGAGCATCATCGATACCGGCGCATTATTAAATACGGTAAGCAATAATCTTTCTTTCGATTTAACTTCTTTTAATGATTTACCCAGTATCTTGTTTAGACCCTTAAGTTCCTTGTTCTTCATCTCAAGCTGTTTCCCGCTAATTATTCGATCGGTAACATCATTAAAAGTTACTGCGAAATAACCTTTTTGAGGTGAATATGAAAGCGTTTCATAATAACGCCCCAATGCTGATGAAAAATTGGTATAATTAATTGATTCCCCTCCCATGGCAACCATTGCGTAAGTATCAATCCAATATTTTTCGGTTTCAGGCAATACTTCAAGTACCGTTTTATTTATAATGTTTTCTCGTTTAAGCCCGGTGAGTTTTTCAAACATCGGGTTAATTTCCAGAAAACGATAATTACATGGATTTCCTTCATTATCAAAAATCATTTCATGGTAAGCAAATGCCGAATTCATATTTAAAAACAGCGATTCAAACTTTAGTTTTTCAGCCTGAATTTGTTTGTTTTTTTCCTCAAGTTCCTCAAGCGAAGTTAAATATTCCTCATTAAGCGACTGGTATTCAAAGGCTTTATTACTTAATTTATTCTCGTTAATTATATAAGGGGTTACATCATGAAATACTTCAATCACTTCTCCATTGTCTGAGAAAGTCGGATTAATTTCATAAAACCTTCCATCTTTCTCAAGTATTTTTGATTTTTGAGGTTTTTTATTCTCTTTGTGACATTTTATCGGACATATATTATCGGGACTTTCTTTACCACATATAATATGGTAACATTTTTTACCAATAATAAGGTTTTTATCCAGTCTGAATAATTGCAGCCCCTTCTCATTAAGATATTCAATATCATAGCCTGAGTCAATTATGACAACCGGTTCGCTCATTGTATCATAAATATTGCCTTCCATGTCAATATCTTTTTGTTTTTATAACATTTTAACCGACGGTACTAAGTTTTTCCAATAAATCGGGTCGCTTAACAATAATTTTGTTTTTAATTATATTAATAATTCCATCATTTTTAAGTTGCATAATAATTTTATTTGCACTGTCCACTGAAATAGAAGAAAGATCTGCCAATTCTTTTCTTGTCAGTAAATTTAACACATCCGATTTAAAATTTCCATTTTGCAAATACAAAATAACTGTGGCCAGTTTACCATAACTATTTCTTGTGCTTATTACTGATAATTGGTTGAAGAGAAAAATAAATTCTTTTGAGCTTTGCTCAAGAAAAAATTGGTTGGCCTTATAATTATTTTCTAACAAACTTAAAAAGGGTGCTTTTCGAATTACACAGACCTCACTCCTGGTTAAAGCTACTATTGAATAAGGATAATTATCCTGATTTCCGATTAATGAAACACCTATTAACTTATCACCTTCAACAATTTTTAGTATGGTATTTTTATCATTTTTACCCTCAATTACTTTCTTTATAATACCTTTTCTCAAAATCATTAGCTCTGAAATAAAAGCCCCTTGACGAAAAATATGTTCACCGGGTTGGAATTCTAAAATGGTCCTGTTTTTATTAATATATGATAATTCATCTGAACCAAATATCAAGTTCAAACAATCATAAGAGCAAAAAGCACACTCACTCATTTGGTTTTCTTCCATCATCGCTACTAAAATACTATTTGAAAACCGTTATCTACAAGCCTGATCTATTACTAATCTATTACAAATGCTCTTAAATATACAAAAGCCAAATAAAGCATAAATACTTCACTAACAGCTGTGTATACATCCAATAAATATTCTTTTTGTAAAAATATTAAGATGCGATTGTAAAACTATTAACGGAAGGGTGTAAAAATACATAACTCAATCAGGAATCATATTCAGCTAAATCAAACACAAACAAAAAGATATAGCCTAATTTCATTCACAATTAAAATTATATGCTTATGGAAGATTTATTATTAAAAGAGGTGAAAATAATTTCATACCTGACTTTTGGTATTGGGGATGAACATTTTGCCTTAAATGTAGGAAAAGTGATTAACATTTTAGAAATGCAGACAGTCACAGAAGTGCCCAAATCGCCTGAATACATGACAGGAGTTATAAATCTGCGTGGAGAAGTTCTTCCTGTTATCGATGCCAAGATTAAGTTGGGACTGGGGAAGATTGAAATCACCAAAAACACCTGTATACTAGTAATTGAAGCCATTGTAAATGAACACAAAACCAGGTTCGGGGCAATAGTTGACTCCGTGCAGGAAGTACTTGAATTTGAAGATACTAAAATTCTTCCCCCTCCAACCATGGGTGATAATTATGAAACTGATATTATTACAGGGGTGGTTGAACACCACGAAAAATTCATAATGATACTCGACATTAACAGATTGTTGGAATCCAAAGAAATTATACAACTTAATAAGATAACGGATAAAAAACTAAAATAAAATGATGATGAAAAGTTATTTATTGTTGCTAACATTAATAATAAGTTTAACGGGGTGGGCTCAAACTACCCAACCGATTCATGTTGATGAAGCTCTTACAGCGCTAAAAAATGGCAATTCTCGATATGTTGATGGGAAAAGGGTTTATCAGCATTTAGATCAAAAAAGAAGAAAGGAAACGGCAGAAAAAGGTCAATTTCCGTTTGCTACAATTATTACCTGTTCAGACTCAAGAGTACCTGTTGAAAATGTTTTTGATGCAGGTGTCGGAGATATTTTTGTAATCAGGGTTGCCGGAAATGTTGTTAATACTGATGAGGCCGGATCAATTGAATATGGAGTTGATCATTTACACACCCCTGTATTAGTAGTTTTAGGTCATACCGGTTGCGGTGCAGTAACAGCTGTTGTTAAGGGAGCAGAGCTAAACGGTAACATACCCAGACTGGTCGATAATATTATACCAGCTGTTGAAAAAGCCAAAAAAGAATTTGGTGACCAATATACGGATGCCTTATTGAATGCATCCATTAAAAACAATGTATGGCAATCAATTGAAGATTTATTAAAGACAAGCCATATATCTGCAGAACTGGTAAAAGAAGGCAAACTAAAAATAGTAGGAGCCATTTACCATCTTGATAACGGCCAGGTAGAATGGCTGGGACAACACCCAAAACAAAATGAACTTATAACAAACTTAAATTGAGGAGGAAACACTATGAATTTCAAAAATTTAAAACTAGGCGTTAAACTGAGTATTGGATTTGGTGTTCTTATTCTGATATCGATGATATTAGGCGGCCTTGCTGTAATGAATATGTCATCCATTACCACCGAATCAACATTTTTAGCCAGGGAATATGTTCCCGAGGTTAAGATGGCTACTGAACTTCACGGAGCTGCCAACAGGGTAATGTACGAAATGCGGGGTTATGGTTATACCGAAGAGGATCAATTTTATCAGAATTCACAACGAGAGATTGAATCCCTAAAAAAAGCACTATCGGACGGCAAAGATTTAAACAAACGATCCGTTCGGCTTGTAAAATTAGCTGAAGAAATAAAAGTAGCTGAAGAATCGACCCAAAAATACCTGAAATTAGTAGACCAAACGGTTGAAGTGAACAAAACGCTTGAAGACGATCGCAACAAAATGGATAAAGCTGCTGCGTTGTATATGGAGAATTGCTATAATTACCTTGATAATCAGAATAAATTAATGCTAAAAGAAATTAAATCAAATAATACCACCGAAGCAAGGCTTACTAAAATTACTTTAATTAATGATATTATTGACGTTGGAAATGCTGTGAGAGTTGGAAATTTTAAATCGCAGGCAAAACGCGACCCTAAAATTTTTCAGGAAGCCCTGGATAAATTTCCTCAGGTTAAGTCAAAACTCGAAGAAATAAGAACTTATACAAACATTGATAGCGACTTAAAAGACCTGGATCAAATTGAACAAGAAGCTCTTGCCTACGAAAATGCTATGAATTCGTTTATTACCAACTGGTTGAAACGCGAAGATCTGGCTACACAACGCAATGATGTTGGTAAAGAACTTACCGATGCCTGTAAAACTACAGCCGATGCCGGGTTGATGAATACCCAGAATATTGCAGATAACGCCATTGCACTTTTAAAAGCTTCCAGTGTAACCATGATTACAGGATTAATTTTTGCACTAATAATTGGTATTGTGTTTGCCATGTTTTTAACCCGTATAATAACAGGTCCGATTAATAAAGGTGTAATTTTTGCTAAACAACTGTCCGATGGAGATTTAACTGCTACTGTTGAAGTTGACCAAAACGATGAAATCGGACAACTTGCTGCAGCGCTAACGAATATGGCAACCAAATTGCGTGAAATTGTTGAAAGTATTATAATTGGAGCAGATAATATAGCATCAGCCAGCCAGCAAATGAGCAGTACCTCACAGCAAATGAGCCAGGGAGCCAGTGAACAAGCCTCGTCAGTTGAAGAAGTTTCAAGCAGCATGGAGGAAATGTCGGCAAATATAGACCAGAATACTGATAATGCACAAGGCACAGAAAAAATAGCCTTAACCGCTGCCATTGGAATCAAAGAAGGCAGTGAGGCTACAAATGT
The DNA here is from genome assembly GCA_046704385.1 of Bacteroidales bacterium. Classification (GTDB taxonomy): domain Bacteria; phylum Bacteroidota; class Bacteroidia; order Bacteroidales; family SZUA-534; genus GH45. The sequence goes on from JBJKSB010000005.1 coordinate 41,868, forward strand.
TGCTGTTAGTAGCATGAAAAATATTGCTGAAAAAATCAGGATTATTAACGATATCGCTTTCCAAACCAATATTCTGGCTTTAAATGCTGCTGTTGAAGCCGCCCGTGCAGGTGAACACGGAAAAGGATTCGCCGTAGTTGCTACCGAAGTCCGTAAATTAGCCGAACGTAGTAAAGTTGCCGCTGATGAAATTGATGAATTGTCTAAAAATGGTGTAAGCGTAGCAGAAAAAGCCGGTTCAAAATTAGTTGACATTGTACCCGATATTGAAAAAACAGCTCAACTGGTTCAGGAAATAGCTTCAGCAAGTCTGGAACAACGCAATGGTGCCGAACAGGTTAACAGTGCCATGCAACAATTGAATAATGTTACACAACAAAATGCCGCTGCAAGCGAAGAAATGGCAACCAGTTCAGAAGAGCTGGCCAGTCAGGCGGAACAACTCAAAGATGTAATTCAATATTTTAAAATTGGTAACAAAACAAAATCGATGTCGAAACAAAATTCACACATGGTAAAAACCAATGGACAATCGCAAAAGCAAAGCCTGACCCATCCCGTTCAAAAAGCTGTAAACGGAGGTGTCAAACTGAATATTTTTAATGATAATATTCCTGAAACTGAATTTGAGAAATATTAATCTATATTTGGAATTTAACAGCAGGTGTTATTAAAAAACACCTGCTGTTACCATAAACAGATTGAATAGCTTCGATTAGTAATAAAACGAAAATATGAAAAATGTAATGATAATTGACGATTCAGATGTCAATTTGTATTTGATGCAGGCCATTTTTGAAAATAACCCGGATATAAATTTTATAAAAGAAAATGATAGCAGAAAAGCTATTGACCTGATTAAAGATTCATTACCTGATTTAATTATACTTGATTTAATGATGCCTTATATTGATGGTTTTGAATTATTGGATTTAATTAAATCAGACACATCACTTGCCGGAATACCGATTTTGGTTATGAGTGCATTTCTGGATGAACAATCAATAGTATATCTCAAAAAATATGGCATCAGGGATTATTTGTCAAAACCCATTAACTTATCTGAGACTGAAAGTAAGATTCAATCCTTAATCCGGAATTAGTATTTAGTAGATACTTACGAACAAAAAAGATTTGTTTTGTTTCAAAACGCAAGCGCCTTTACACAATAGGCCAATTTATTTGCCATTCACTCCATCGCCGGCCCGCATGTTTTGTCAGGCCATCGCTCAGCTTTCAATAAATCTTATTGCTAAATTCAGAGTTCCTGGTATTTTGAATATCAAATGCTTTGCACTGTAATTTAATTTAAACGATGCGTGGGCATCCGAAACAGGAGCGGAATTTTGACCATGTTGTTTGGTAGAAATGAATTAAATAGTAAGTATAAATTTAAATAAATCCTGGTCAGCATTCAGTTTAAATTTCTTTTTTAACCTGACCCTGGCAATTTGAATACTGGTGGGCTTCACATTAAACATGAGTGCAATTTCTTTGGTTTCAAAATTCATTTTAATAAAAGCACAGTGTTTTAATTCCTGTTGCGTAAGGTCAGGTGCCTTAGCCAACAGCTTTTCAAAAAAATCGATATAAATTAAATTAAAGCTTCTTTTAAAAATATTCCACCACTTCTCAGCCTTCTCTTCTTTTCCAATAATTTCAAAAATATCGCTAAATATTTCGGCTTTTATATGGTGTTGATTCATTATTATTTTGATTTTTGTCTCTATCTGATTTAGTATTTTAAGTTTTTGGCTTACGTAAAGAGCATCAGCAAATAATTGCTTTGATTGCGTTTGTATTTCCAATTTCTGGGTAATATCAACTACCATTATCTGCCAGCAATTATCAAGGCCATCATCAATCTTCATAAATACCATTTCAGTTTTTTTTAACTGCTTTTTTCGGTTTATAATATCGATTTGGAATATGGAATCTTTTCGTAATATAATGTCAGCATTTGAATTAATAATCCTGGTAAACTTGTTTTTATAATCTTTATGCACAAAATTGAGAACGGGCATTGAAATTAAATCGTCTAATTCCGCATAGCCAAATAACTTACATGTCTCTAAGTTGGCAAATGCTATATTTCCATCTATTATTTGAAATATAGCAATATTTGCATTTTCAACCAGGTCTTTATACTTTTTTTCACTTTTTTCAATTATGGCTTGCTGTGTTTTTTGTTCTGTAATATCAAAAAAAGCCGTTACGAATTTTTCATTTACAATGTTTGAGGTTGAAACAAGTACACATTTATTTGAGTTTGGCATTTGATATTCGGTATGCACGGGAAAAACCGTATTTTTCAATGATATCCACCAGTTTTTTATATACTCTGAATCCATGCCATAAGCTTCAGTGGCCAATTTACCCAATGCTTGTCGACTTGTGGTATTACTATGTATATCAAATGCGCTGTTTACCATAATAATCCGATAATCGATAATATTACCATTATTATCATAAATCGCCTCATTCAAAGCTAATCCTTCCTGTATGGTATCAAAAAGTATGTTCAGGTTATTCTTGTTCTCATTAATTATTTTATCTTTTTCTATTTCAGAGGTCACATCTCTAAAAAAACCAAATAAATATCTTTTTTGATCAACTTCTGTTATTACGGTTCCCATACTATGAATAACTTTTTGCTTTTTATTTCTCAGCACAATCCGGTATATTAAATCAAAAGGTTTCGATTCCTTAACACATCCAAGAAACATATTATTCCATATTTTCCTGTCATCAGGATGCACAAACGATTGGTACTGTTCAATTGTGGGTTCAGGCTGATTATAATCCAGTTCAAGGATATTATACAGACCCCGTGTCCAGGTAATTTCATCACCTGCTAATTCTATTTTATAACTGCCAATTTTCGAAAGCCTTTCGGTTTCAGCTAAAATTTTGTCTTTACTCCTGATTTCTGTTTTCAAATTTTCCAACAGGTTAACATCATGTATAATAACAAGATAAAAAATACTACCATGGCTATTTAAAGGTATAAACTTAACTTGTCCTGCTTTTTTCTTTCCATTTGAAGTATTAAATGATAAAACAGCGGGTTGTAAATCTTCGCTTTTAAAATTATCAAAAAGCTTATTGAGTTCTTCATAGCTTCGTTCGTCTACAAACTGATCTATTTCCATCTTCAAGACATCAACTTTATTGGATATTTCCAAGAAATTCAAGGCGAATTGATTTAAATACATAAATCTTTTATTTTTCAATAAAATCACGCCTTGCAGAGAATTTGAAAGCAACGTAGTAAGCAAAGTACTGGCTTCCATTCCCAAACTGTTGATAATATCCAAAAAATTCGCGGTACCAGTGGCCTGATAAATAGCTTTAGCTTTGTCTTTAACCATCCCTATTGGTTTAAAATTTATTTCTAAAGTACGTAAAATTAACATTTTAGGAGCATTTTTTCAGCCATTTGAAATATAGCATAAAAAAGTGCAACTAAAGGATCATTATTGTATTTAACACAGTTAGGAGATATAAGTTTTTTTTGTATTTTCAAAGTAAATAAAAAGGGAATCAATGAAAAGGCATCTTTGGCTGATACAATTACTAATAATTTTAAATTTTCCATTCATTTCAACTGGTCAAAACTCTAATTTCAGATTCAGGAATTTGACCACTGTAGACGGGATATCTGACGTATTTATCAGAGATATATTAATTGATAAAGAAGGTTTTCTCTGGCTTGCTACCCAAGATGGATTAAACCAATACAATGGTTATAATTTTAAAAACTTTAAGCATAATTCCTCTGACACCACTTCGTTGCCCGAAAACTTTATTTTTTGCCTGGCTGAAGACTCAAGTGGAAATATTTGGGCCGGAACCAAAGAAAGAGGTTTGGGTAAATACATTAAAAAACTTGATTATTTTAAAACTTATTCTACAAAAAATAACCTTCAGAGTAATGCTATTCAAAAAATTTTTACCGATCACCATGGAGGTGTTTGGGTTGGCACTGCAAACGGCCTGTCTAAATACAATCCGGTTACTGATAAATTTATAAATTACAGGATTGCTCCCGGTTCCTCCTTTAATGAAATTGTTTATTGTTTTGATGAACTAAACCAACAAACCCTATTGGCAGGAACATCATTTGGAGGTATTTTTTATTTTGATTCCACTTTAAACAAATTCGAAAATTTCAACTATTATTCCGGCGATAGCCTTGTTCCGCTACGAATCGACACTAAAGCCATACTGGCTGAAGACACAGTTATTTGGTTTGGAAATTATGCAGATGGACTTTTTCGGTATAGCATTAAAACAAAACAACTTAAAAATTATGTTACAAGCAACAACGTACATTCAATAGGAAGCAATGAAATAAAAGCCATTTATCGCGACAGCAGGAATAACCTGTGGATTGGCTGTATTAACGGAGGAGCTTCGCTTTACAATGCTGAAAAGGACAATTTTACAAGGTTTTATCACTACATAGGTGACGATCTTAGTTTACTGTCGAACAGTATATCAGAAATAAAAGAAGATAAATACCATAATGTTTGGTTTATTTGTGATTTGGCCGGCCTCAGCTATTTTAATTACAATAATTTATTTTTCGACTATTATTACAACATTCCCAACAATCCACAAAGCATTAGTAGTAAGTCTGTTAATTGTTTTTGCGAAGACAATCGTGGTCATTTATGGATTGGAACCGGCAAAGGAATAAACTTATATTCAGATCAAAAATTTACCACCTACCTGTGTCCTGAAGGAAATAATTTAATAGGTGATATGGCTTTTGATGGTAATAAGCTGATCTATATTGCCGGATGGGGTAACGGGTTAAAATCATTTAATATTGATACAAAGAAATATACCGATCTTTCAACAATTAATAATTTGGATAACAAGCTGTCAAATAACAACCTGAAAGGGCTGGGTATTGATAGTTCAGGAAATATCTGGCTGGCAGCTCATTGCCCTGATGGAATTAATATTTATGATCCCAAGCACCGACAATATTACAACAAACTTAATCCAGGACCATACGACAGCTTAATATTCAAAGTTGATTACCCGGTTGATAATTTTCAGGACAGCCGCCATCGGATATGGATGGTAACCTATACCGGATTATTTATGTATGATGGCAGTTTTCATACATTTTTATACAATCCCAACGACACTAACTCACTGAGTGCAAACTATAATTACTGTATTTACGAAGACAACAATAAAAATATTTGGGTAGGTAATACCGGCGGTCTTGATAAAATTGAAGAAGTAAATCATACGTTTCGGATAACCCGTTTTAACGGAAAATTTGACTTTCAGTATAACGTAAAAGGAATTTTACAGGATAACAAAGGGCAGTTCTGGTTATCAACAAACCAGGGGATTATTTACCTAAACCCAAATACAGGAAAATACAGAATATTTGATGAGCTGAATGGTTTACAGGGAAAGGATTTTAAGGAAAGAGCCAGCTATATGGATTCCTCCGGAACAATGTATTTTGGGGGATCACAAGGTTTTAACAGTTTTAAACCCGGAGACCTGTATCTTGACACTACACCTCCTGATGTTTATGTTACTGATTTATTAATATTTAACAAATCACAACGTCCCAATGCCAATAATTCAATTTTAAAGAAAGCGATTATTGAAACAGATAAGCTTACATTAAGTTATGATCAATCGGTAATTAGTTTTGAATATGTGGCCATTGGAAATTTAAGCAACAATAACAACACCTATGCCTACAAAATGGAAGGATTCGATAAGGAATGGCATCATGTGGGCACTGAACGCAAAGCTACTTACACGAACCTTAATCCCGGAACATATGTGTTTAAAGTTAAAGCTGCTAATGCTGATGATATTTGGAACCAAAGAGGCAAATCAATAACCATTAAAATAAACCCTCCATGGTATAAAACTCTTTTGTTCAGAATTTTAGCAATTGTATCCATAATTGGGTTAATCCTGGTAATATACAAGTGGCGGGTAAGTGAATTACAACAGCAAAAAAGAAATTTAGAAGACGAAGTAAATAAGCGCACACATGAACTTCAGCAATCGAATGAAGAATTGGAAACTATAGTTTCGGAATTACAGGAAACTCAAACACAATTAATTCAATCGGAAAAAATGGCATCGATTGGTATTTTAACTTCAGGTATAGCTCATGAAATAAATAACCCTCTGAACTTTATTTTAGCGGGTAAAACACTTCTTGAAGATTTTTTTAATGAAAAATTACCTGAATATTCAAAAGACATTACTCCATTACTTGAAATGCTGGACGAAGGAGTTTCCAGGGCCTCGGGTATTGTAAAAAGCCTGAATCATTTTAACCGTACCAGTAGTGTATATGACGAAAAGTGCGATTTACCAACCATTGTTGAAAATTGCCTGATGATACTTAATACGCAGATTGATAGTGATATTCAGATATCAAAAACCTATACACCGCAAAACTATACACTGCTCGGAAACGACGGTGAATTGCACCAGGTAATTCTTAATATTTTAACAAATGCCATACAAGCCATACAAAAACAAGGCACTATAAATATCAATACGCATATTGAAGGAAACCGGATTATTATAACTATCAGCGATTCGGGACAAGGAATTTCAGAAGAAAACCTCAAAAAAATTACCGATCCGTTTTTTACAACCAAAGCCCCTGGAAAAGGTACCGGCCTGGGTATGTCAATAGCCTATAAAATTATTAAAAAACATAACGGCAGCATTGAGTACATCTCGAAATTGGGACAAGGTACACAGGTTGTTTTAACATTCCCGGTTGAATTGTAGAAGCAGTTTCTTGCAACAGTCGACTATATTTTAGATGGCCACTGGCATGTTTAAGGTGCCGTCGGCGGTTTCGGTCACATTGTCAGGGCAATGGAAGGTTTTAAAAAAATACATATCCCCCTAAGACTGCATAATATGCAATTTTTTGCCACTAACCTGCCCGGACTGGTCAGGCGGGAACACAAAAACACCAAAATTCACTAATTTGTAATATGCTAATATTTAGTATTTTGTGTTACCTGGCACCTCGGTAGTTTGGTGGTTTTTTATTTATATTGATGCTTTTGATACAGCTCCGGATTGGATACTACGAATTTTATTGAAAAAGTTATCAGCAACAGGTCTTGCAGTAAAAGCACCTTCCTTTTGAAAAGGCGGGGGATAGATATAAACTATTCCTCCGGTTAATTTTTCACCAGCTATTATGCAAAGTACTTCTTAGAACATTAAAAAGAATCTTTTATCTTTTTGCCTGAACTTTTCTATCTCGGCTATGTAAAATTTAGTCTGCTGACTACAAATAAAATCTCTAAATATAGAGATATCCTTAAGTTCTTCTGTTTTGAAATTTCTTTAAGATACATAAATGCAGAATAATGGTCTTTAACCATCATATGGTCATTCAGAGGCTTACCTTTTGCTGTAATGTCATTCTCCAACAATAATTTAATATCATCCTCAGTAAGTGAGCATCCTTCAATCTTGGTAGAATTATACACAATTGAAATCATTGAAAATTTCTCATAATCAATGGCTTCTGATAATCCCAAATCAAGATATTCCTTTCTTAATATTTCTAACTCTTTCCACATAATGGAGACAAAGATAATTCAATTTTCTCATGAAAAGCTACCTGCTTCACTTCACTTCAGCATGACACACAACGCTAGCAATAAACTTAGGCGCGTTGCTTTTATATATTTTAACCAATTGAAAACCTAATTTTTGATTTAAAAATGGATTATTCACCATCTTTAATTCTGTAACATTTGGCTTATTAGCGAAACACTAAAAATACTCAAAAGAAACCAGCCTAAAAATCCTTCGAGTATGGTAATATATCGTGAAATTCCCTTTACAGGTATTGCCCCAAAACCAAGTGTTGAAAAAGCATTAATGCTTAGTGTTGTGGAGTTGAGCGCACGAACCAATCCAAGGCAAAGCAAATAAATAACAATTGAAAGAATAACGGTTAAACCAACAAATACTTTGCGTGAAGGCTTAAGATCAACCCAACGTCCTTGCAACAGTTCTGTTCTTCGGTACATAAACGTTGCTATTTTATGCCTGATCATCGAAAGCAGGTATAAAGGTTTACCTGGCATGATAATGAAAAAAGGTACCTCAACCCTGCTCTCTTTCATTTCTTTTTTATAATCGGCAAAAATTTTAAAATCCTCAATGAAATTCTCGGTATAAAAATCTTCTAATCGTTGTTCCGACCGGAAATATTGCATTATTTTCCGGTGCTGTTTAATCAGAAATGAGCGATTTATACCATCCCAATCGCTGTAAAAAAAGAAGTACACCGCAGCGAAAATCAGAATGGCCCACATGGAAATAATAAGTGATTGTACCGGATTAGTTCCATATTCCGAAAAATATTTTAAAAATTGGTTAAACCGCCAATTGAACCACGAATAAATATCAGGGTTTTGCTGGTATAATTGGTGATACTTGCCGGTTTCCATATTCTTTAATTGTATAAGGCAGGCGTTGGCCGATTCGATATCACCCTGGGTTCGGTACATGGAATGAAACTTTTGATAGGAACTCTTTAATTCGTTATAATTATCAATGTTGGAAAATATGGTATCAGTTTTATTGGTAAAAGGTGGTTGGTCAAATGACGTATATAATCCTATACCCACCGAATCAATCTGACTCCAGTTAAATGATGTGTTGTCTTTAGGAAAATTAAACCGCGACATTCCAAAAGGTTGCTTAAACTTACAGTTGCGAACAGTAAAATTTTCTTTAACAGAACAAACTTTAAAATCCATAATACAATTGGAAAAATTGATATCTTCAAAATAGATTACATCATATTTTCCACCCATAAAAGAAATAATTGGCATCACTTCGGTAGACAATATCTTGCATTGGTTCAAAGAAAAATCAGTTATCTTTTTTTCATTCTGAAAAACCCTGATTAAATACTGAGAACGGTGACTTTCTTTTTCATCTCCGTAAATATATTGACTTAGAGGAACCTTGTAGTCGGTATAAAACGAACAATTATTGAATGAGAAATCACTAATTTGTATTTCGGAAATAAAAACCCGTTGCAGAATAGAACAATATCTAAATTCTATCCCACTCAAATCTGAATTGCGAAAATCGAACCCTTGTTTAAATGTGCAATTGTAAAAAATAAATTGCAAAGCTCCCTTACAATCATAAAAGGTGATATTATTATTAAAAATAATATTTCGTACCTGACAGGTTGAGTTATCCGGCAATTTGCAATTTTTAATTACAATTATTTGCCGTATATGCTTTTCTCTTTTTATGTCCTCAGCTGATGGCTTATTGGTTCTGGGTTGCCTCCATGAATACAGAGAATCTTTGATATCATCGAAATAAATTTCGGTATTTTCTAACAGATATCCCTGGTATTTACATTTTTCCATTTCCTCAATCCATTCACTGATGGATATTTTTCTTTTGTATTTGTTCTGGGATAATAAATGTGTAGGAAAAGCAATACTGCAAAACAGAATTATATAGAGAATCTTCTTTACATCATAAATTTTATTCATAGCATTATTTTGAATTACAGGCTATAACGAATATGTATCGCAGTGCATACTTGATTAATTCTGCCTTTTGATACACGCTGAAAGCTTCAAAACTACCAGCCTAATCGTTGCATCTTTAAATATACGTAGTTTACCTGAACTTACTTGAAAACCGGCACAAATTTTAACCTGTGCATTTACTTTTGAACGTAAACCCGGCTGAACGAATTCATACATTCAGGTATTGGGCACTGGCATTAGTTCACTATTACAAATTCTCTAAAATTATCTTTGTCTGTCACGTTGCTTTCAGCGTTATAAGATTCAACAAATGTTTCAGGCAATTTTGTAGTCTTTTTTTTATTCCATTTAAATTCGTATCCGGTTATCTTTCCACAGAAGGGGCTGTCTTAAAAGTACCTATTAATATTTTCAACTCCTTTTTACCCTTCTATTCCCTAAAGGGAAGTCGTTGAAAATCAGGCTCCTTTTAGGGATGGGGTAAAACTGATTTTTAACGACACGGCAAATTTTAAGGCTTTTGAGACAACCCCCTATTCATGTTTAACCACTCCGTGGTTGTAATATTAATCCTGAAGGGATTTAATATGAATAGCCGCGAGTGAAACTCATGGATTATTATGTTATATAAGGGATAAACCCTGAAATGGGTTCAATTTTTTTATCAAAAAAATGTGGGTACACCGTAGCTTCCGTTAGACAGGTTTATTTTTTTGTAAAAACCTCACAAGCCGTAATGTAATTGTATTTATGCGTTTATTGGAGACAAGCACCAACTGCATACCAAAAGCTATCGGATCTGTATCAGCGATGGGAAGCACAAGCGGAAATGCCAGGTGGGGACAAATAATCAGAATTACAAACATCTTTCCTTGTAGTATTACCGGAATAAACTTAACGTGAATACAACAGGATAAAGCCACTTAGCCATTTTATTAAAACTCCTTTTAGTATTAAAGTCAACAGGGTCATTTTTAAATTCAGAAGTATCTATTACACCTTCATCGTAATACCGGCGTGCCATGTTTTTAAAAGCATCGTACTGCAAATATATCAGATCGCCTACATGAGACATGTTGGTTAATATTACCTGATTACCATTAGGCATATAGGGTAAGAGCTCTTTAATTGTTAAATCAGGAGGGCAAGTAATATCCAGATTACCTCCAACCATTAATGTTTCAGTGTTGCATAATTTGATTTTCCGGTAATCGGGATCAATTAGCTTGATTTGCATGTTTTTGCAGCTTCCCCAATACAACATGGATAGAGGTGCCCCTATTTCAAAACTGTCGGGCCGGAATAACCGGCGGTAATCCATTGTGGAATCATAATCTGCGGTTAAAGCTTTACTAAATAAATCTCCGTAATTCGTGGAATGAAAAAGGTCAACATAATCACAAGCCAGCTGCATCAGGTACAAACCGCTATAGTCACCTTTCAACGCAGCCCTCCGATATGCATCAAAAGCCATAACGGCCGTGTTTTTACTGTACAACAAATAAAAGGTCCCAACTTTTATTTTATCGGGATCGAGCTTAAAAAGCGACCAGCGTTTGGGCATTCGTTCAAAAGATTGCCTTATACTTTCTTTAATAGTAATATCCGCCATATCGCCCTGGGCTTTACAGATAGAATCATATCGTTCAATAACCTGACGAGTCGTTTCGGGATACCAGACACAACTTCCCGGAGGATTAATGCCCACCATAATTGATCGGTTTATTGCCTCAGGATATTTATAACTATATAATAAAGCTACTCTTGTTCCATAACTTTGGCTGCAAAGGTCAATTTTCTGATGTCCCAGTAATTTTCTGACATCTTCAAAATCATCAACCACATCTAAAATAGTATAATGATTTATATCGAAGCCTTTTTTGTCTATTTCGTTGAAATACTGATCAATTGCTACTCCAAGATTGTCGAGTGATTTGTCGCTAAATAACTGATAGTCTGATCCTCTCAATGCCTTTTTTATTTTTCTTGATCCAGGCATAACAGGACCGTCAACACCTCTGTAGCCTACCAAAACAAAATCGTGATTTGATAATAAAGCCTTCATGGTATAAAACTTCAAATTTTCTTCTCCGGGGCCACCCCTCATCCAATAGACAGGTTCTAAAGGAGATGCTGAAGAAGACTTAATAATATTTACCGGAAGAGATATATAGCCGGAGGAAGAATCAGAACGGTCCAATTTAACCGGTATAGTTCCTTTATACAAATCATACCGTACCTTGCTTATTTTAATGGTGGTTTTTTTGAAATTTTCTATTGTTACCTTTTGTCCATAACTATTAACTATAAAAAGTAATGATGTAACCAGGATAAGAATTTTCATTTTTATTAATTTATAGCAACTTAACAAAAGTAAATATGAATTATATGAATTCTGTTATCCCAGGATAATAAATCACAATTATGGCTTTTTCAATATTTTTTTTCGGAGTCTGCTAAGCGATACCGGTGTAATTCTTAAATAGGAAGCTATATGATACTGCGAAATTCTGTTCTCAAGATAAGGATACATAGTGTGGAACATACGGTATCGTTCCTCTGCATCTTTGGTTAATAGGAAAATTTCGTGCTGCGTTTTTTTTCTGAGTTCATTTTCAACTACCAGACTACTATAAAGTAGTAATTCGGAATATTTATGCCGCAGAATTTGCATTGTATCCTGTTCTGCTTCAAAGATAATAGCAGATGTTATTGCCTGTAAATTAATATTACTTCTTCCATTTGTTGTCCGTGCAAAATAGGGACATATTAATTCGTTATCCCGATAAAAAGAAATATTAATTTGTTCGCCTGAATATGAATCATAAAATCCACGAATTACTCCCTTGCATACAAATATTTCCTTATTGAATTTTTGATTCTCTTTTACAATAAATTCGTCTTTTACAAGCTCTTTCGGCTTTAATAATTCTTTCATCTCATTCCATATTTCCCGGGAGATTGGAATGATTTTATTTATATGATCTTTATAAGCCGTTAGAATACTATCCTTCATGTTATCTATAAATTAAGTTATAGTTTATTAGGCTTTATAAGGTCAGAATTATTTTTTAATTTACAATAATTCCAGTATTCAAGTCTTTCTTACAATATATTAAAACTTGCTTGAATTTAGTTTGAGAAAAACAAATGGTTGATAAAAATATCAGAGCAAAAAAGAATTTAACCTTCCTTTTTTGAAATTTTCGGTTTTGTACAACGATTTGAATAAATACCTGTTTCAATGGTATTTATTCGTTGTTTTGAACTGTTGTGCTTTTCCATATCTTTTGATCCTTTAAAGATATTGTATATTCAGACTGACAAATGAAATCATAGCTAAGAGCTCCATCATAAATAATATTGTCAACTACTGTTGGTGCAGATATAGAATCACCTGCCAGCACAAAATTAAAATCTCCTAAACCTGATGAATCACTTTCATTAGGAGGATTAATCCCCCATTCTTTTGCCGTATTATCTGATATTTTTGTTTGAGCAATATTTCCTGTATCGAATAAAAACCACCAGTAATGGTTCTTATAATGAATTCCTGTGAAAATATCCAATTCCCTGCCGCTTGGTCCGGTAGCAAACTGGCTTTTAACTAATTTCATGTTCTTTATCTTGTTATTAAAGCTTTTTTCAGTTTCAACTATGAGTTTGTTTTCCTTCAGATCCAACGAGATTTTTTCGTTTTCGAAAGTTTTGAGTGAAATTAATCCGTCTACTTGTTTAAATCCTTCCGGTAGCAGGCTCATAAAGTCAAAGATGCCAACATAAGGATGGAAAAATGTGCTGCCTCCAATTTTAATATATACACTATCACATAATTTCGACTCTATTTTTTCACCACTCATTCGAAATCCAACAAGATTACCATATACAGTTTTATTAATTCCGTTGGCTATTGAAGGCGATATAAAAGTTAATCCTCCTCCGGTGTCGAATAAGAAATCATATGTTTTACCATCAATTTCAACATTTACCGATTTCAGTGTTCTGAAATAATTTTCTAAAGTGATCTCTGTTTGTGAATAGGTTGAATGAATTACAAATATTAAAAATGTAAAAAGTAATATTTTTTTGATCATATCTTAAGTGTTTTAAATGGTTCAACAGCGGTCTCGAGGTATGAGGTCGTGGCGGATTAGATTGCGAAATCAATCCGACCGACAGCGGGGATTTTATAGAAAACGTAAAGTTTGTATTACACGTATCGCCGCCATGCCTTATAACGCATATTGTGTTTAGTTTGTTTTTAATATTTCTATTTTTAAAAATCGGAATTATTTATCCGTATTATATTTTTTAAAGATTTATGTAAATCACTAATACATGAATCCGCCTCCTCAGTGAATATCCCATTATTTATAAAACAAGGTGATGTAAGAATAAAATAGTCATCAGTCTCACCATAATATATTGGGATACACCAAGAATACATCTGTTGTGATTTAATTAAATCAATCAGTTTTTGCTTTTGTTTTATTGAGTAAAAATCAAGTATCAGTGAAGGATTTATTTTTGTATCATTAATTTTAGTAAATTCTATATGAAGATTTCTATATTTTATAATTGCAATTGGATTATCGGCGTTTCCAGGAATATCATTTATATCAAAATTATCTTGAATGATTTCACAATTCCATCCTTCTGGTATAATATTACAAAATTCTTCTAAAGTTGGATTTTTTTCATCCTTTTTGCATGAAAAAGATAAAATTAAAATTATTATCAATCCTAATAATATTTTTATTGTTTTCATTTTAGTAAGTTTCTATGTTATGCTTTTATGATGTTATCATATTATTGGTTGCTTGTCTTTTTACAAATTAAACACAACTATTCTATAATAAATCCTTATCTTCCAACGATACTTTAATCTGATAATGTTCTTTCCAGAACTTCTTTTCAATCTTTTTAATCAGCTTTTGGTATTCAGGCAGGTCTTTAATGTTATCTGTCAAGGGATCAATTTTTAAAAATAAAATAACCCAGTAATGGAAATTATTCTCCTCTGAAAAGAGTTCAAGCTGCTTTAACGCTTCCTGATTGTTCGCAAAATACGCATAATAAACAGCCATACTTAAATGCTGATAAATAGATTTATCCTGATCGGCATAGTTTTTATAATCGGCAAAAAGCTTTTCAGACTCAGCCTTATAACCCAGCTTATCGAAAACCAGGCCCATTTTCGCATCTTCGTATACATACATATCCAGTTTCAGGGCAGCCTTAATATCAAGAAACTTTTTATAATAGAAATGAGCCTGTTTGTAATCGCGCATGTAGTAGCATATTTTTCCCAGCTCCTGCAAAATATCCAGCCGGGTGGTATCTTCAGTATAAATCTTAAGTAATTCGTCTCTGGTTTGCTCCAGGTTCAGCGTTTTTGAATAGTCAATATAAGCTTTTACCAGTTTTGAATAACCATTATTGGGATTAAACTCCAATGATTTTTGAATATACTTTGCCGCCTGATCCACAAATCCGGTTTGTATAAAAGCATTGCTGATATGTAGGTAAATATAACTGGCGGTTACCGAATCGTTACTGCTGATATCGAGCCGGGCACCCTTCAACGCATATTCCAGGTACTTTTCGGTATCGGGTGCATAATTGACATAAAATTCAGACAAAATATTAATGACCATGGCCGAATTTGGATTATACTCCAATGCTTTTAACAAGTACGGAAGCGCCAAATCATTTTGATATGTATCCATAAAATACAGGGCTTTGGCAATCAGGCTTTGGGCCAGTTGTGAGTCGTACAGTAACGCCTTGTCAGCATAGGTATTTATTTGATCGGTATATTTTTTTTCGGCCTGGTACAAATCAATCATATAATAAGCTATGGCGATATCGGCATAAGCCCAGGCAAATTTATCATCCAATTCTATGGCTTTCTTAAAGTAGACGATAGCCTCATCCATTTCACCGGGATCAATTTTATTGAAATATTCCCGTCCTTTCAAAAAGTAATCGTAAGCTTCAAGATTATGCGTAGGCACTTCTTCAATCCGTTTAATTTCATCAGGAGTAAGAAAAACCTGTATTTGTGAAGCAATATTTTTTGCCACCTCGTTTTGCAACGCAAAAATATCTTTTAGTTCACGCTGGTATTGTTCAGCCCACAAATGGTTATCGGTTGAGGCTTCAATCAACTGGATATTCAGCAAAATCTGATTGGCATTTTTTTGCCCGCTGCCTTCAATTATATAATTTACATTCAGCTCTTTGGCAATTTGTGAAAGGGTTTTGTGCGAATGTCTGTAAGCTTCCACCGAGGTTCGACTAATTACTCGTAATCCTTCAATTTTCTGTAAATTATTAAGAATAGATTCCATGAGGCCGTTAATGATATACACATTGGTAGAATCACTACTATCATTTTTAAAAGGCAATACGGCAATAGATTTTTTGGGTTCCTTTTGCCTGCTTTTAAAAGGATACCAAATGAGTAAAAAGATAATGATAAGTACTACACTCAAAACCGAACCGGCAATAAAGATTCGTTTTTTGTTAAGGGCACCCTTTCCGGTTTTTTCTGTCTTTTCACTTTCTTCCGGGGAGTGCTTGCCCGCCTCTCCTGGTGGATAACCGAAATGATCGTGAAAGCACTTAATAAAATACGAAGGACTGCTAAACCCAACCGCATATGAAATTTCCGAAATATTAAGTGAATTCTCCCTAAGCATTTCCATTGCATTCCTTAATCGTACCTGCCTGATGAACTGGCTCACCGATAAATCAGTTAGTTTCCTGACTTTACGCAGCAGGTTCGAACGGCTCATTCCCACATCGCGTGCCAACTCTGACACACCATATTGTTCATTGGAAAGGTTCTCCTCAATAATCTGAGTTACTTTCTTTAAAAAATCATTCTGTATGGGATACGTATCTGACATGGTAACTATCGGAAAGCCAAATATATATTAATTTATTTAAGCAGCCAATACATAACACTAATCACCTGAAAGAATCCATACTAAATTATGAACAATTATAGGTGTATGCTTCGCTATTTTGGTCATAATTGATATCCATGCGTCATATTTACAATCCTTACAACAAACTTATTATCAATAGCTTCATGATTGATTATTAGTGCGTCACACTTCGCTGCAACTTTACATCATCAAAATTTTACAGATTTAAACCCTGAAAAAATGAAAACACATACTTCATTAAACAGAATAGCAAAAATTGCCGGAGTATCATTAGCCATTATGTTTGTATTTGGTATAATTGCGGACTCCGTTGTATTTCCCAATATAATTGTTTGGGATGATACATTTCAAACCATTCAGAATATGCTGGCATCGGAAAATCTTTACCGGTTTGGTATATCCTGTTATGCCGGCGATCTTCTGATTAATATAATTATTGCCATGGCCCTTTATTTACTTTTAAGGCCGGTAAACAATAAAATCGCACTTCTTGCAGCCTGGTTCCGGTTAATTTATGTGGCTATCAGAGGAGGCGCTTTGGTGAATTTAATTTCTGCGTTGCTCCTGGTAACCAATCCAGCCCTTGAAACAGTGCAACTTCACGGCCGTGTAATGATGATGTTAAATGCCGATAAAACAGGGTACCTTATTGGTTTAATATTTTTTGGATTCCATGTTTTGTTGTTGGGATACCTTATCTACAAATCAGGATATCTACCAAAAATTATTGGAATCATACTTATGGTAGCTTTCATAGGTTATATAACCAATAGCTTCGCCTATATAATCCTGCCAAATTATAAGCAATATGAAACCGTGTTTTTCATGATACTGGCTGTGCCGGGTGTACTTTCCGAGCTATCGCTTTGCCTGTGGCTGCTGATTAAAGGAGTAAATAGCAAATAATACCAAAGTGTAAGTTTCTTTATTCCTGAATTCTTTATTTATCTCACTGTTCGACAAAAGTGAAACGGTTCCCATAAATCAGTGGAGAAAAAATGGATCCACGAGGTGCTCCATCGCTGAAGCCCTGTCTGCCAACAGGCATATTTAGCGCAAAATACAGGCCTCGTGAAATTCTTTTGATTATTACAATTCACTCTTTTTGTAATTAATACCCAGCTTTTTCATATGGTTATGATCGGACAATATTGATAAATTAAGTATTTTAGTAAACACATATTAATAAGCATGAAAGGAATTTATACCGTTTGGTTCGGAAACATTGTAGATTTTAATCAGTTAAACAAAACAACAGGGTACGATATTGATGATATTCGATCACGATATAAATCAGTAATATTTTCATTAACCGACCTGTATAATGGTGAAATACTTGATCATTTTTCAGATACTACAAAAATAATTTTTAAGGATGCATTAAATGCCTTGCAGTTTTCTGTAAGCCTGTCGCAAAAGTTGGCCATGGAACCCCGCATACCTTACCGAATGAGTATAAGCAATGGGGAAATAACCTACGACAATGACGGTATAATTGGCGAAGCAGCCCTGCAAGCAGAAAAAATGTTGACCTATTGTTCTGAAGGGGCCGCACTGGTTACGGAAAGTGTTATTTCTGTTCTGCCGGACATCAATACCTACACTTATAAATTTGTCGGACAAAAATTAATTGAAGGAATAGATATACCTGTTAAAATTTATTGCCTTACTGAAAGCGGTTTCTTTATCCCATCACAAATTGAATTGACCGATAAAACCCGGAGTAAAAACTCAATAGCCATACTCTCGTTCCAAAACACATCGGGCGAAAAAGATATTGACTATATCTGTGAAGGTATTGCCGAAGATGTGATAGACAGATTGACCAAAACAAAGGATCTTTTTGTAACAGCACGATCATCTTCATTTGTATTTAAAAATACCCAGACC
>JBJKSB010000006.1:0-37389 GCA_046704385.1 Bacteroidales bacterium
CGTTTGTTTTTCTCCCAAAGCGGCGGCAAAAGTATCCCCCTTTATCTTATCTTCCAAACTTTTTTGTAACTATTTTTTTATTTTCTTTTTTATCCCTTTTTAATGCATTGAATAAGTGATTTTTACAGGAGGTGATTTTTTTATTCAACCGGGAAATATTATTTAATTTAAAATTCATATTATAATAGAAAGTTCATTTTGTCGTTCGATTTATCATTAATTGATATTTTGCGTGCTAATTATTTTTATATTCGCATCATTAATCTAGATAAAAATGAATAAGGAAAAACTGGTTATAATTCCCACCTATAACGAAAAGGAAAATATAGAAAATATCATCAGAAAAGTAATGTCGCTTGATGGAGCGTTCAATATTCTGATTATAGAAGATAATAGTCCTGATGGCACGGCCGATATTGTAAAACGACTGATGAAGGAGTTTTCAGACAGAATCTTTATTCTTGAAAGAAAAGGTAAATTGGGATTAGGTACAGCTTATATAGCCGGATTTAAATGGGCGTTGGAAAATGAATTTGAGTACATTTTCGAAATGGATGCCGACTTTTCCCATAATCCTGATGATTTAATCCGTTTATATGAAGCCTGTAAAGATGGGGCGGATATGGCCATCGGTTCCAGGTACGTCTCAGGTATTAATGTAGTGAACTGGCCAATGGGAAGGGTATTAATGAGCTATTTCGCTTCAAAATACGTGCGGCTTATTACAGGCATGAACATTCATGATACCACAGCAGGATTTAAATGCTACACTCGCACAGTACTAAATACTATCGATTTAGATAAAATTAAGTTTAAAGGCTATGCATTCCAGATTGAAATGAAGTTTACGGCATGGAAATTTGGGTTTAATATTGTTGAAGTGCCTATTATTTTTACAGATAGAAGAGAAGGTGCCTCAAAAATGAGCGGAGGCATTTTTAATGAAGCCGTTTGGGGTGTAATGCGCATGAAATGGAGAAGTTTCTTCAGATCGTACAAAAGAGCCTAGATTTTTTTAGAATTTAACGATAATAAATACTTAACTCATGATTTTATAAACCTGGGTTAAGTATTTTTGTTATAGGGTTATCACTAAAAAACTACTAATGAAAACTTTAATCAGAAATGTGCGGATAATTAATGACGGCAACGACTTTGTCGGAAGTATAATAATAAACGGAGATACTATTGAATCCATAATTCAGGGATCAAACACTTCGACAGAAGGTTTTCAGTTAATAAATGGTGAAGGTAAAATTGCAATACCGGGTGTAATAGATGACCAGGTACATTTCAGAGAACCAGGATTAACCCACAAAGGAGATATTTATACTGAATCGAAAGCAGCTGTGGCAGGTGGAATTACTTCATTTATGGAAATGCCCAACACCAAGCCGCAAACCACCACCCAGGATGAGTTACATAAGAAGTTTGACATGGGTCATGCAAAGTCATTAGCCAATTTCTCATTTTATTTAGGTGCAACAAATGATAATTTACCGGAAATAGTAAAAACAGACCCAAAAAATGTTTGCGGTATTAAGGTGTTTATGGGTGCATCAACCGGGAATATGCTTGTTGATAACGAAAAAACACTTGAAGGAATTTTTGCTGAAGCCCCTTGCTTAATAGCTACCCATTGTGAAGATGAACCTACTATCAGGAAAAATCTTGAAAAATATAAAGCCGAATTTGGTGATACCATTTTGCCCAAACATCATCCACTTATAAGAAGTGTAGAGGCTTGTTACTTATCATCGGCAAAAGCAGTTTCACTGGCAAATAAGCATAATAGCCAGCTGCATATTTTGCACTTATCTACAGCCAGAGAATTAGGTTTATTTGAATCCGGATCAGTTGATAAGAAGAAAATTACTGCTGAAGTGTGTGTGCATCATTTGTGGTTTGATGAAAGTTTTTATGACACTTTGGGGTTTAAAATAAAATGGAACCCAGCCATTAAAACCCAGGCCAACAGAGAAGCCTTGCTTGAAGCTTTAAAAGCCAATAAGCTGGATGTTGTTGCCACCGACCATGCTCCACATACGCTTGAGGAAAAAATGAATAAGTATGCCAATTCGGCTTCGGGTGGCCCATTGGTTCAGCATTCGCTTTTGGTAATGTTGGAAATGGTTAAGCAGGGAAAATTAACATTGGAACTGGTAGTGGAAAAAATGTGCCATGCCCCGGCCAAACTCTTCCGGGTACATAACAGGGGATATTTACATGAAGGATACTTTGCAGATATTGTTTTGGTCGATTTAAATTCAGATACTACGGTTTCACCAGAGAATATATTATATAAATGCAAATGGTCGCCTTTTGAAGGCCAGACTTTTCACTCAAAAGTTACACACACTTTCATTAATGGTAAATTAGTTTATAACAATGGAGTGTTTGATGAAAATACGAAAGGTCTGGCATTAACATTTGACAGGTAAAACTCTGAATCACGAATTCCTGACCAAATACCTTGCAACCGACCTGGTATGCTGTTCTACCAGTATTATTTTCCCAAGCAACACCTCAAGCTCCACTCCCGGTTGATTATGTCGTATGGTTATTAATTCAAGGTTATCGTTATACTTAACATTATAATACTCCTTTAGCACTTTTATAGCTTTAGCAACTCTGAACATTTCGTTATCTACACTAATAGAAAAGCTAACTGCACTGTTCTGCATCATATTTACTTTAACCTGGTTTTCGGCCAGTATGCTAAATATATGACTAAGGTTTTCCTCCATAATAAAAGAATAATCGGTTGGTTTAATAGAAATCAATACCTGATTATCCTTCTTGATAAAAACAGGTGGAATATCCAAATTCTCAAAACTATTTATTAGCGTACCCTGATTATTCTGATTGATAAAAGACCTCACCTGGAGGGGGATTTTTTTATTTTGTAATGGTTTGATGGTTTTGGGATGAATCACTTTTGCCCCGTAAAAAGCCAGTTCAATGGCATCGTAATACGAAAGCTGATCGATTTTTTGCGTGTTGGGTATCCATTCAGGATCGGCACACAAAATGCCGGGGACATCTTTCCAAACCACTACTTTTTCGGCATTTAAAACAAATGCGATTACTGCAGCCGTAAAATCTGATCCCTCGCGTCCCAGTGTCGTCATGTTATTATTGATGTCGGAGCCTATAAAACCCTGCGTAATATAAAGTTTTTGCTGAAATTCAGGGAAAGCTTTCGGAATAAACTCTGAGGCCAGGGTCCAATCAACTTTGGCATTCCTATAGGTTTCATTCGTGCGCAAATTTTTTCGGATATCCACCAAAGTGTTATTAATTCCTGATTTATTCAAAAACTCAGAGACTATCAAAGTTGCGGCTATTTCTCCGTAAGGGACTATCTGATCGTATTCAAAATCATAGTTTAATGATGGAGCCTGTTCCAACTTTGCCTTTAGATTTTGAGCAAGCATTTCAAAATTCTTAACTACTGAAGTATTTTCTGCAAAAATTTCATCAATTATTTTCATATGAAAAACTAAATATTCATTGAAATGGACTGAAAAATCCTCATTATTGAAATAAGTGAGAACAACCTTCTCCAACAGGTTAGTAATTTTACCCATAGCAGATACTACCAGAATACCCGATTGAACCTGGAATTTGCAAATTTCAGCCATACGTTTAATTGAATTTGCATCTCGTATGGAAGCTCCACCAAATTTATTAATGATCATAACTTAACCGGCTTTTGTGATGGCAAATTTAGTCAATCCGGGTAATTACAGCCGATCAAATAAAAAAAATATTTCAATGATGATATTTTTTCACTAAATTTACTAATACCTCAATTGAAGTGGGAATTCTAAAAAGCAACAAGATGAAAGTTAATTTATTCCGATATATTTATATAGTGGTGTGTCTGGTTTATTCGATAAATCTAGGAGCACAAACAGGCGTAACATATTTTGAACCCAGTGATAATACAATGCCCAACGGAAAAATTATCGGGATTCTTGAAAATAATGATCAAAGTCTGACATTTATAAGCCTTATATCGGACCCAAAATACATTATGCACGAACTGGATTTTTATCAGATTAAACCAACTGCTGAAATTCTTAAAAACAAAGCTTTAGATGTTGAAAATTTATACGATCTTACTAATTTGATAAAGCAGGTTGGAACCGGTTATACCATTTTTGGCAACACCTCACTGAATAATAATTACGAACCTTTTCAGCTGAATATCAATAACCAGGGTGAAATAAATTCCTTTATACAATTACCACAAGTATACTCAACCGTTATTTGCGATGCTTTATCCTATGATAATAATTTTATGTTGCTTTACAGTAAAACGGGTAAAAATGATTTGTATAATATTTCACTGCATAAGGTGAATGCTGAAACCGGAAATGTGGAATGGCTAAAAAAGATTTCATCAGAAAATAATGAGGAAGCAGATAAAATTCTTATCACAAAAAATGGGAATTTCTACATTTTGGGCAAAAAGTACAATGATGAGGTTACTGAATATGTCCCGATTATTTATAAACTTGATAAAAATGGAAATAAAATATGGAAAAAAGCTATTGATGTTCCGACTAATTTTAACAAACAAAGCTTTTTAAATTTTGAAAATGAAGAGTTAATTTATATCTGCGGATATACAAAAAATCCTACCGGTATTTCTGAAACAAAGGTAATTAAGCTCTCTGATACCGGCGACGAAATTAGCAGTAATACTATTTCTGATTTTAGTGCAAATGGGATTGTACCAATTGGAAATGATAAATTTTTACTGTTTGGCTCGAAGTTTATAATTGATGTTCAGCAAGTTGTCACCAAAGGGAAATTTGTTATAATAAACAGCAAACTTGATGAGCTTATGTCGAAATCATTAGACGACAAAGACAAACCCGATGTTATGTTACAAAATAATATAAAGACCAGTTCTGATTTCTTATGTGCTCGGTCACTGTCGAACCATCGGATTGCCATTGGCGGAAGAGTATATATGCCAATAAGTTCGCTTAATAATGAAAAATTTAATGTACCCCTATTGCTTATTGTAAATAGTAATGGTGACTATGACCGCTAGAATTTATTCCCTCCTTTTTGATGTAAGATATTTGTCAGAAAATTAACTTTTAATAATCAAAGCAGATTCCCCATTTTTAAAAAAGTCGCTAATCAACAATTTATGATTTTTCCAACTGTTCTCGATTAATAAAATATAAAAACAAAACCCCTTTGAATTACTTCAAAAGGGTTTTTTGGCTAAAGATATTATTGTCAATTATAATCTTTATGTTAGGCCAATACATCGGCACTTTTCAGAACAAATTCGGCAATATAGTCACCTACTTCACTTGTTTTAGCCGGATTTTCGCTATTAATATCACCTGTGCAAACTCCGTCAGCTAATGATTTATCAACCGCAAGTTCAATGGCTTTTGCTGCATTTTCATATCCGATATATCTTAACAGCATGGCGGCAGAAAGAATAGTAGCTACAGGGTTGGCAATATTTTTACCGGCAGCCTGTGGATATGATCCATGCGATGGTTCAAACAAGGCCGTTTTAATTCCGTACGAAGCTGAAGGCAACATGCCCAGAGAGCCAATGATTACCGATGCCTCGTCGGAAAGGATATCTCCAAACATGTTTTCGGTAACAATAACACTGAACTGCGATGGCTTTAAAACAACCTGCATGGCAGCATTATCAATAAACTGGTACTCCAGTTTTACTTCAGGATAATCCTTGTTCATGGCAGTAACCGTTTCGCGCCACAATCGCGATGTTTCCAATACGTTTGCTTTATCAGCGAGTAATAGCTTTTTGTCACGACGTACTGCTTCCTCATAAGCAAGTTTGGCAATTCTCTTTATCTCGTCAACAGAGTAGTTGCAATCATCATAGGCAGTTTGGCCATCATCACTACGGCCTTTTTTACCAAAATAAATACCTCCGGTCAATTCACGGAAAATAATAAAATCGGTTCCTGTTACCACCTCTTCTTTTAAAGGTGACAAATGCTTAATGGCATCGTAAGTTTTAATGGGCCTGATATTACAATACAATTGCATGGCTTTCCGAATTCCTAATAATCCCATTTCAGGACGACGGTTTGGGTCTTTTTCACCATCCAGCTCCGGAGCCCCCACAGCACCTAATAAAATAGCATCGCTTTTTTCAGCCTTTTGAATGGTTTCATCCGGAAGTGGATTTCCAACTTTATAAATTGAATTAGCTCCAATTAAGCCATAATCAAAATTTAGCTTAAAATTAAACGCTTTTGATGCGGCATTCATCACTTTTATAGCCTCGTTTGTGATCTCCGGCCCGATTCCGTCTCCGGGCAAAACTAAAATATTCTTCATTATTTATTTTTTGGACAAATTTATTAAAATATGCCCTTTACCGAAAAGCAAAGGGCAATATATACTACAAATTATTATTATCTACTATTTAATTTTTGAAATGGCATCAATATATGCCTCTACACTAGCCGTCAATATATTGGTGTTTCCTGAGAAGCCGCTATAGATACTGCCATTATTACGAACCTGCACGTGTACTTTCCCAATATCATCGCTCCCACGGGTAATGGTCTGAATCAGGAATTCTTCAAGATGCAGTTTCTTTTTAATCACTTCCTTAACGGCATTGAACGAGGCATCAACTGGCCCGTTACCTGATGCGGTTGCCGACTGTAACTGACCGTTAATGTCCAGGCGAACTGTTGCCATCGTTTCTGGAGCAGTTCCTGTTGAGATGTGCAGATAATCCAACTTCAACGAGCGGCTTTCCTTGCGGTTACGATCAACCAGGAATTCCAGATCACTGTCGTTAACCTGTTTCTTTTTGTCAGCTAAATCCAAAAATCTTTCATATATTTCATCCAAATCGCCATTAACAGGGAAGTAACCTATTAACTCAAGACGATGTTTCAACGCTGCCCTGCCACTACGAGCAGTTAATATAATCTCCGATTCTTTTACGCCAACATCTTTTGGATCGATAATTTCATAGTTTTCACGATTTTTAATCACACCATCCTGGTGGATACCCGATGAGTGAGCAAACGCATTTTTGCCCACGATAGCCTTATTGGGTTGTACAGGCATATTCATTAATGATGATACCAGGCGACTGGTATGCATTATTTTTTTAGGTTTAATTGAAGTAACAAGATCCAGGTTCTTATGGCTTCTGAGAGTCATCACCACTTCTTCCAATGAAGTGTTTCCGGCCCTCTCACCAATCCCATTAATGGTAACCTCAACCTGACGAGCTCCATTAAGCACACCTGAAATAGTGTTTGCCGTAGCCATTCCTAAATCGTTATGGCAGTGGGTGGCAATAATAGCTTTATCAATATTTGGAACATTATCCATCAGGTATTTGATTTTGTCGCCAAACATTTGTGGCAGGCAGTACCCTGTGGTATCGGGTATGTTCACAACCGTAGCTCCGGCTTTAATTACAGCTTCTGTCACTTTTGCAAGAAATTCATTATCGGAACGTCCGGCATCTTCGGCGTAAAATTCCACATCGTCAACAAAATTCCTGGCATATTGAACCGCTTCAATAGCACGGCGGATTACTTCATCCTCGGTGGTTTTTAGTTTATATTTTATATGATAAAATGAAGTTCCAATACCTGTGTGAATTCTTCCCCTTTTAGCAAATTTCAATGCTTCAGCAGCAACTTCAATATCCTTTTTTACCGCCCTTGTAAGCGCACAAATTGTCGGATTAGTCACAGCTTTTGAAATTTCAACTACAGAATTAAAGTCACCCGGACTCGAAATGGGAAATCCTGCTTCAATTATATCCACTCCCAAATCTTCAAGTGCCCTGGCTACTTCAATTTTTTCAATGGTATTTAACTGACATCCCGGGACTTGTTCTCCATCTCGCAAGGTGGTATCAAATATGTAAATTTTCTCTGCTGACATTTTCTTAAATTTTTAAATTATAAAATTCAACCTCTATATTTATATAAGGGAGTTATTAACGTATTATTTGATTTTTAAAATCAGAGTATGTTGTCGATTGAATTAACATCTTCAAAAGCTTTCCTGAGCTTATGAATTTGTTCCGTTGAGTTTTTTCTGTTAGTAAAGCTTACAGGTATGAGCTCACTAAGCTCCTTTTGTGAGAGGGTGGGAACATGAATATTTTTCTCCTTTAAAAAAAGGAATAAATCATAGGCTAATGAGGGATCTTTTTTAAGAGCTTCATTTAAAACACGCATCATTGTATTTAAGGTTGATGGTGTTAGCCTTTGCTTATTTCCACTACTATCCTGCATTTTAAATGTCAAATTAATATGATGGTATAAAAGTAGTTTCAGACCAACATTAAAAAAAATTAATAAATTGTATTGCTACGCTATTCAAAATGTAAGTAAAATTTATACTTTCGTTGATAATCAATAATTTGATTGGATTTTCAAAGGAATATAATACAATGGCCAGACAGCAAACAGATCATTTATATAAGTTAATTAAATCGCTTACCAAAGCCGAAAAAAGGAATTTTAAGCTATATGTGAAACGCCTGGGTGACAGTGAGAATGTTAAGTTTTTAAAATTATTTGATATTATTGACAAGCAGGATGAATATAATGAAGAAGAAATCCTTAAAAAGGCCCCGGAAATAAAACCTTCGCAGTTGCCCAACTTAAAAGCGAACCTGAACAAAAACCTTTTAGTCAGCTTGCGTTTAATGGCTCAGCAAAATGATGTTGACATCATGCTCCGGCAGCAACTTGATTACGCTAAAATTTTATATAACAAAGCCTTATACCGACAAAGTCTTATAACCATTGAAAAGGCAAAAATACTGGCCCGGAAATACGAACGCCAAATATTATATTTTGCTCTTATTGAATTCGAAAAATTTATTGAATCGCAATATATTACCAGAAGTATTGAAACCCGGGCCGATGAGCTGACTGAAGAATCGAATGAGTTAAACATGCAGCTTACGCTTTCGGGGGCATTGTCAAATTTATCCATTAAGCTTTACGGGTTCTTTTTAAGAAACGGGTATGTCCGTAATGAAGAGGATCAATTAAAAATCACCGATTTTTTTCATGAAAATATGCCTGCCTTCAGCTTTTCAAAATTGGGCTTTATGGAAAAATTGTACCTGTACAAATCGCATGTTTGGTATTATCTGATTATTCAGGACTTTTTAATGGTTTACAGATACTCTTTAAAATGGGTTCAGCTTTTTAGCGACCATCCTGACATGATTGCCTCGCA
Organism: Bacteroidales bacterium; assembly: GCA_046704385.1. Taxonomy (GTDB): domain Bacteria; phylum Bacteroidota; class Bacteroidia; order Bacteroidales; family SZUA-534; genus GH45. The sequence goes on from JBJKSB010000006.1 coordinate 9,250, forward strand.
AACCGACCTTTATGTTAAAGGTATAGCCAACATGCTCGACGGTCTTTATTTTGCCGGTGATTATTCAAGGTTTTCAAAAGTTTTGGACGAACTGGGGCAGTTTAAAGAAAACCCTGGCCTTGCCCTCAATAAAAATGTTGAATTACAGCTTTTTCAGTATTATTATACCCACACAATAAATAAACACTTTATGGAAGGCACCTTTTCCGATGGTGTTAAAATTGCCCCTTCCATTGTAAAGTATATCAGCAAGAATGATATTTATATCGACAACCACAATATACTTTTATTCTATTACAAAATTGCGTGCCTTTATTTTGGAAGTGGCGACCACCGGAACACCGTTAAATATTTAAACCTGGTAATTAATTATAAAGATTCTGAATTGCGCTCCGACATACAGTGCTTTGCCAGGATTTTGAATTTAATAACCCATTTTGAAATGAATAATTTTGATCTGCTTGAATACCTGGTTAAAAATACTTACCGCTTTTTATCAAAAATGAAGGACCTGCACCGCGCACAAAAGGAAATTTTGTTCTTTCTGCGTAAACTGCCTTCTATACAACCGGATAGACTCACTGATGCTTTTAAGGGATTATTGAGCGATTTAAAGAAGTTGGAAAAAGACCCTTATGAAAAGCGCCCCTTCCTGTATCTTGATATCATTTCATGGCTCGAAAGTAAAATAAGCAACGTCCCAGTACAGGATATTATTCAGGCAAAAAGAATTGATAATACCAACGGAAATAAAGAAAATTTTTAAAGTTGACTATCCCCGAGGCAAGCATGCGGGGTATTTCGCCATCTTTATTTCAGCTTTGTCTGAAAATAAAATTTTCTTTATTTTACCCCTCTGTCCTCCTATCGTCGGATATCTCCCCTAAAATCAGCGGAGAAAAAGAGGAACCTTAAGGCACACCTTCAAGGAATTCTATGATTAAAACAATAATCTAAAAAAGTTACTTTTAGCGTACTAGTACTAATTTACTGCTATAAATTTCCTTATCAGACAATATCTGTAAAATGTAAATCCCACTATTTAATGTTGTGCCTTGTTTTGCTAACTGCGCACAAATGATATTTTCCCCTGAATTAAAGTATTTGTTTGCCAATTCAATTTTTTGGGATCCATTTAAACCAATTAAATTAACTTTTACAGATCCACTTTTCTGTAAATTAAGGTTAATGTTGATTAATCCATTTGCAGGAGCAGGATTTGGGAAAATACTAAAACCATGGATTGCACTCCCAAATTTTATTCCTGTGGTATCAGGTTCAATAAATTGAGCGGTATCGTAAATTGCAGTTGTATCCATGTTTGAAATAACAATATTATCGAACCAAAAATTTGCATCCGATAAATCTGTTTCAGCTGAAATTTCAAACTTGTCAATTGCCGTCCAGTCAAATTTCCCTTCGGGGTTAAACCAGGTTCCATCCCAGGAACCAACATCCATAAAGCTGGATAGAGGAATTCGCACATGCTGCCAGCGATTATCCCAGGTGGCAGAACTTTCGGTAACATTTGAGGCCATTCTCCATGGATGATCATCAGGGCCGGTTTTGGTATCCAAAAAACGGATTTGAAACTCCTTACCATGCGTATTTCCACGAACTAAAAAATCGATAGCATAATTTTCAGCAACCAGTTTTGATAAATCCTTATTGGGAACAAAATCGAGTGAAAGGGCTGTATATTGAGGCCTCTTTTTATATGATATGCAATAATTTCCATTATTTGGTGATTCAGTTGAATAGTAATTTACTTCGCCTCCACCATAACTTGATGCGTTTATTCCTTGTTCAATATAATCGGTATAAAGCGGAAATCCCACAGAATCGGGTTTTACAATATATTCTCCCTGTTCGGGTACATTAAAACCCAGTGCCTGCAACATGGGTACATTTAAATCATAATGAAACAAATCATTTCCTCCATCATTATAAACACCAAAACCTCCGTGGTAATCCCAGATGGTCCAGGGAATATTGTTTTCTTCGAGGTATTTGCGAACCACCTCGTACCAATAAGCCCTTTCATCAGGCTTACTGTAAAGCTTGTAAACCCCAAACTCACCACAATAAATCGGCACGTTTCTCGATTTTCCGAAATTAACGGCTATATCGATAAGCTGTTTCACCTTGTCAACGGTTCCATCCACATTGTAATTTTTAAACGATGATTCAACCCATGTCCCTTTGAGCGCATCAGGAAATACCGGCATACTATCGGCATTATAAGGGAATGGCACTCCTGAAAGTGGTCCTAAATCCGTCCAATCGGCTCCCTGGTGTGTATATAAAAAAGGATCATAAAAATGGAAAGTGTAAATTAAATTGGTATCAGCATAATCAGGCATTGCCTGTAAATTATTATAACTATTGTAACTGGCAGGCCCTATAATGATCGTATGTTTTTTATCAATTTCACGAATTTTATCAACTACAGCAGCCTGAATAGAATTCCAGGAAGCATCGGAAATATTAAACGGTTCGTTTAAAACTTCATATAAAATAAAAGTCGATTTATCTTTATATCGCTCTGCCATTTGCGACCAAACTTTCAGCAAAATATCCTTTAATACTGTGGCAGAATTATTTGTGGCATCGAGTGTATGATTATCCAAAATAAGGTAAATCCCGAGTTCTTCTGTCCACGCAATAACCTGATCGAGAAAATTGCAGAAAACGGGGTCAAGCTTATAATCGGGTGCACCCGATGTCATATAATGAAGATTAATTGGTAAACGAATCACATCCACACCCAGACTCTTTATATCTATAAAATCTTGTTTAGTGTAACTTGTAAACTGCACTTGTTGAGCACTTGATGTCTGAAACCAGCCGGTAAGATTAACACCCTTTTTAAAAGGTACATCCATAGCGTTTGTAATGCTAAGAACCAACAACAAACCAAACCATAAAGTAATTTTTTTCATAATCAGAAAGATTTTATTTGAAAAGTTCAATCATAATATTTTCAACCCTAAATCAAATTATTGTCTGAATTTACTTATTTCTATAAAGGTTTAAAAAATTTAGTTAAATATTGAACAACACATTTTAAATTACATGGTTAAAACCTGAGACAAAAAAAGACCGCTGCTCGTAAGCAGCGGTCTCAATTATTTTAGAAAAAAGTATTACCTACTAATAAAAATTCGATCTGTTATCTTTAATTTTTGCAGCTTCTTTAATGGCTTCATAAACCTGATAATTAACCCTTGACTGGTATGACCGGGTTAAATAATTCATATCGTTAGCGTAACTTGAATTTTCAGCAGGTTTTTGGATATTTTTAACCTGAATTACAAATACACCACTTTTACCTTTTATTGGTTCTGATATTTGATCGACCGGTGATTCAACGGCGGCAGCCTGAACTTCAGGTTCATAACCTAAACCAGGAATCGAATATGCGGCAAAACTTACATTTTTTGCTTCTTTTGATACGGTATTCAAACGGTCGGCCAGCAATTGTATTGTGCTTGCGTTTTCTTTGGCTTTGTTAAATTCGTTTGTAATATATTCAGCTTTCTTTTCCTTTCTGACTTCACGTTCAATATCAAGACTAACATCAGCAAAAGGTGCGGTACCTTTTTCCTGTACTGATTTTACAGCAGCAATTACAAACATATCGCCAATTTCGAAAATCTCCGATACCTGTCCTTTATCCGCTTCGTAAGCCCAACGAATAATTTGACGTGGATTTTCAAAGTTAGCCAGGTTTCTGTCGTTTCTTTTAACATTGGCTGTTTTAATATTAATCGATTCTTTATCAGCGGCATCGCGGAAAGCTTCAAATGTACGATTCGAAGCTCCAAATTTACTTGCAGCAGCATATGCAGCCTGGTATGTTTTGGTACTAGGTTCGATAGTACGGGCAATTGTAGCAATCTGAACCTTACGTGTTTTAGCACTTTGGTCCATAATTTCAATAATATGTACACCGAATTGTGTGGTAACTTTAACCAAATCACCTTTGTTTCCAAAGAAGCAAGCGTCGTTAAATGGTTTTACCATAACTCCTGATTTAAACCAGCCCAAATCTCCCCCTTGTGATGCCGAACCATCCGCAGAGTATTCTTTTGCCAATTCAGCAAAATTTCCACCTTTTTTAATAACGGCCATTAAGCTATCAGCTTTTGCATCTGCGTTCACTCCCTTATCTGTGCGGATTAGAATATGACGTGCATTCACCGAATCAGGAATATGTTTGAAATCAACAACTTTCGAAAGTTTGTAGGCATTATTTTCTTTGTAAGTACCGTAAATGGTTCCAACCTCAGCATCGTAAAGTGGTTTAATACTATCTGAAAGTTCACTTTTCGAATAATAATTTGCATCAAAAGGTATATCAGAATTTAAATTTACATACTGCTCGTTATTTTCGATGGTGCTGAATTCCTTGGCTAAATTATCAACCCATTCTTTGGTTTGCTTTTCATCCTCGGCAGAAGCAATCACAGGAAAAGTAACATAGTTGATCTCTCTTGATTCATCTTGTTGAAAATCACTTTCGTGTGCCTTATAATATTTTTGCAAATCATCCTGTGTAAATGAAACACTGCTATCGCTCACCGTATTATATTTAACATCAACATAATCAAAATCAACTTTCAGGTTTTTATCGGTTGACTCATCTTTTGCCTGAAGATCGGTTACAAAAAGACCTTTCTCAATAAGGGTATTATATTTCTGATCCTCTTTTTGTTCAACAAAGGCTTTTTCAAAAGCGCTCCAGGTAGACTGGGCTTTGCCTGATGGATCCAGCTCCATATTTCTTAGAAACTGGACTACTAAATTTCTATCGAACTGTCCTGTTTGTTGATTCTTAAAAATTGGTATTTGCATGATCTGTGGATCAATGTTGTTGCCCTGAACCAGATCAAAAAGCTCTTCCCCACTGATAGCAATACCCAGGTCATCATATTTATCAACCATAAGATATTCGCGCACCAACTGCTCCCAGGTTTGATCACGCAGACGATCCCTTGTACTTTCATCTACTGAATTTTGACCTGTATTACGCTTATAATTTTCGATGTTCTCGTCAATTTTACCCTGAAACATTTGAATGCCAACAGATTTACCGGATATTTCAGCAACCTCGCTTCGCGATTTTGCAAAAAGTTTGCTCCCTGAACGGAATAAATCTCCTAAAATAAATGCCAATAAAGCTAAACCAATAACAATTGACACTAATAACCCTGCATTGTTTCTAATTTTCTGTAATGTTGCCATTTGTTTATTATTCTAATTGAAATCTCGATATTTACTTTTTTTCAGGCTACGAATATAATAAAATTTATATAATCTAATCGGAATTAAGGGCTTTATTAAAATTAAGCCTATATGTCTGATTTACTGCGCTTTGTTAGTCGCGCAGAAAATGCAATTTGAAATTATTGCATTAAAAGAAGGATTATTTATTGATTTTAACGTGAACCAATTCAATTTTTGTTGTAGTAACTTTCAAAATTCTAATGCTAAAACCTTCAATTAAAACCACATCGTTTATTTTCGGTATTGACCCATGATGAGCCAGAATTAATCCGGCAATGGTCTCATAGTCATCTGAAACAGGTAAGTTCAGGTTATATTTTTCATTTATATCATCTATCTCAATCCTACCGGAAAACCTGTATTCCGTATCCGATATTTTTTCATCAATAAGCAATACTTTGTCGTGTTCATCCTGAATGTCACCAACAATTTCCTCTAAAATGTCTTCCATGGTAACAATACCTGAAGTTCCTCCGAATTCATCAACAACCAGGGCCATGCTTTTTCTGTTTTGGATAAATAAGGCCAACAGTTTGTTAGCAGGCATCGATTCAGGAACGATTGGAAGGTTTTGAGTCATTTCCTTAATGGAATTGGGTTTCCTGAATAAGTGAATTGAAGCGGCAAAACCAATTATATTATCCATTGAATCATCGTAAACCAGAATTTTAGAATATCCGGTTTCAATGAATTTTTGTTTTAAAAGCTCAACAGTATCATCAATAGAAATGGCCACAATTTCAGTGCGCGGTACAATGCACTCCCTTATTTTTACATTCGAAAAATCGAGTGCATTTTGAAAAATCCGGACATCGTGGTCTAACTCCCTGTTTTCATCGTCTTCACCCTGGGTTTCATTAACCATGTGGTCCAAATCGACCTTGCTAAAGGTAATATTTTCGTCATCAGTAATATTTACACGCAAAATTAGTTTGATAATAATACGCGATAAACCGGTAGTAAACTTTGCTACAGGGTAAAATATCAAATAAAATAAATATACCGGGATAGCAAAAATACGCAGGGTTTGATTGGGATTAATCTTAAACAAGGTTTTTGGAAGAAACTCGGCCAAAAAAAGTATTATAAAAGTAGATATTAAAGTTTGGAAAAATAAAATGGCTCCATAATTTTGGGTGAATATTTTTACAAACGGGTCAAGTATCTGAGCCATAACCAAGCCGTAAATTACCAGGGCCAGGTTATTACCGATAAGCATAGTAGTGATATACTGAGAGGGATTATCGGAAAAAATTTTTAAAATGTTTGCCGGAAATATTTGTTGCTTTTTGTCGAGTTCAATTCTAAGCTTGTTGGCTGATACGAAAGCTATCTCCATTCCTGAAAAGAAAGCTGATAAAAACAAGGTTATTAAAATGATAATTAACAGGTTCATATTTTATAACTACATTATAAAATTATAAATACTTTCAAAAATTAACCCATTATTTAAAAAATTTTCACCCCTTGAGCCTGTTGTTTCGTCTCATAAAATAGAAAAAGAAGGCAATGGCGCTAAATAAATAAAACATCCAGCTTTTAGAAATACCTGCATAATAAGTCTCCCTGAAGGCTATCCCAATTGCCAAAACGGCCACAATTAACCAAAGAATTTCAAGTATTCTTTTCAGGATTTGGACCGGTGTGTTTTTCTTAGTGGTTGCCATTATTTGATTAAGGTTTATGATTTGTCTATTTAATTTAAGGTATAATTATATAATTGAACCATATTGATTTTAAATCTATTGGGATCCTTCTGCGTCAATATTGATAATACCCCTGGGCTTTAATATTTCCCAGGTAGTAAATGTCTGATCGGATTCAAAACCGTCACCATAATAAATTCCATCACTGGCAGTAACCTTAACATGTTGGTCACTGGTAATTGTGCCTTCCTTTTGTGACCAAACCAGGTATTCAGTATTCAGTTTTTCACCTTTTTCATTAACTGCTTCTACATCATACTGGGCTATCCATCTACCTTCATCCTCATAATAAATTGAATAATTTGCCCGAAGCGTTGATGTAACCTCACCGGTTTCATTATAAAAAACCATATGAACACCCTTGGGAAATTCAATATACGATTTATCATTGGGTTCAATAAACCGCTCCAGATAAGGCGTGTTCAATAAAAATTTAATATTACCACTCAAAGAATATTTAATTTCGACATTGTCAGCCGAAACAATGGCTGAATCCTCACGTGCCGTTAATTCATTGACTTGTTGAATATCGTTTTCACAAGAACTTAAAAAAAATAAAACCCCTAACAATAAAGGGGTTTTAAATAAAATATTTTTAATTATGTGATAAGGGTTTTTCACTTTAAAAACTAAAATCGAACTTTAGTAGATACATTCATCCAGCTACCAACAGTATATGAATCGCCTTCACTGGTTCCAATTGCCATAAACCAATCTTCTTTTTTAGGATAATATTTGCTATAAAGTTCAATAAGTTTATTTGCCTCATCGGTTAATGTAGCATCAACTTGTTTTGCCTTAACAAAATTGTCGACAGCTATCCAGTATACCGAATTTTTTTCTACATCTTCCTTACCTACGCCTTCACCTTTTGTTGCTGCATATGCTTTTCCTATCATTAAATACGGTTTCCCGTCAGAAGGATTTAATTCAAGAGCTTTATTGGAAAGTGTACGCACTTTGGGGTAATCTTTCTGAGCATAAGCCAACATACTCCATTCATAATAATATTGTGCCTGGGTGGTTGGATCTGTCTCAGATTTTGCAGCTTCTTCGTAATATTGATCTGCTTTTTCGAATTCTTCGCGACTCATAAATAAACGAGCCAGGTTAAGAGCAGCTTCAGCTGAAGGCTCAAGTTTATATTCCTGTTCAGCTGTTTTGGCAAACAAATCACCATCTTTACAATCATTTTTGCCAAGAAGGTTGTTTATTTTTTTTAACCAATCTAAGTTTTGGGCGTTTTCATCGTATTTTGCAGAGAAAATTGAGATTAAAGCATCGCAACTTGCTGCACCACTCTCAGAGAATAAAGCTTCAACATTATCATATGAAATTTTAATATTCTCAAGCTCTTTCTCACCGTACTCCTGGTATTTTCCACCTTTGCTTACCAGCATTTTATTATACTCAGTGGCAGCATCAAGCGTTTCAGTACAAAAAGTATAAGCCTCAATTATTTTTTCACCTTCTAATTTTTGATCTTTATATAATCCAACCGCTGTTTGCATGTAAATAGAAACAACAGCAGCCTTCGATTCTTTTCCTTCCAGTTTCATAGCTTCGCCAAGAATCTGGTAAACTTCCGCGTTGGCTGACTCACCCCGGAAACTATATAAGTCAGCACCTTTATAACTTAGTACCGTACCTTTATCGCCAAAATGAACTATTCTTTGGTCATAAATATCCATCAAGGTATCGATTAATGCCTGTTTTTTATTTGCATCTTTTTCCGCAACAATCAAATGCTTATAAATTGTAGCACCTCTCATAAAAGTATTTTTACTTGCATCAGGGCAATTATTATATACCTTTCTCCAGGGTTTTACGGCATCTTTATAATTTTTTTGTTTGTAAAACTCTGTGTAAAGTGAAATATTCATTGCGCAATGTACCCTCGTAGTACTGTCCGGTCCATATTTAGGATCTTGTGGAACAGGTATACCCTGCGCAAACAACCGAATTGTAATTAATAATAAAAATACTGATGTAAGTGTTGATTTTAAAAATTTCGACTTCATTTTTATTTAAATTTACGTTTTACGAACCAAATATCTGACAAAGATAAGTTTAAACTTAAAATTCCATAAGTTTCTTGCAACAAATTTTGTTCCAAGGTACCTCTTCGACCTAATTCAAAAGACAGATTAAAGTTTGAAAGCGAGCCACGCATCGGCAATCCAAGGCCAAAACTAAATCCATAATCATCAACGCGTGTACCTTTAATTTCGAGTTGGGTTTGGGTATAATGTGCTCCAATCCTGTAATTCATTCTTTTATAATAATAATTTATGTTATTAAAGTCGGGGGTAAATTCCAATCCTCCTTTAACCGATATCAAATCCTTTTGGCTGGCATTATAAATATCATTGGTTACCGACCTCCACATTTGCTGGTAATAATCGATGCCAAATAATAACTTTCGATTATAATCATAAGTAAATCCTAGACCAAAAGCCTGAGGAAAGTCAATGGAGCCCTTCATATTGGATGTATCAATTGCTACAACCAACAATTTTTCACCTGCAAAAATGTCATTATAAAAATCGCTTTCCAAACTTACGCTATTGGCAACCGTGCCTGCCTTAATACTTTGCTTGGTATTAAGATTCATTTTATTTTCATAAACGGCACCCATTACCAAATTTGATTTCTCCTTCAATTTAAACTTGTACTGTAACCCGTATTTGAATAAAAAATCATAGACATTTAATTGCCTGTCTACTTTTGTATTGGTAGCCAGAGCCCAATCATTAGCAAAAATAACCGTCGAAACTTTGTCAATAGCCCCGAATAAGTATGAAGCAGATATACCCAGCGACAGATTAGGAGTAATTTTAAATGAATTGTCCCAAAAAACCTTATTCAATCCTCCTGAACCGTGAAAATAATAATCAACCTGACCATTTTCCGGATTGGTTTCGGAGTATTTGTAAGTATAATTTGCACGGCTAAATGGTGCCAACCCAAAACATGAACCCCAATATCTGTTTCCTTTAAAACCAAGTGTAAAATATCCAAACCTGGCATCATTTTTTTTCAATTTTGAGTCAGACGATTGAATATTATTGAACCCGGCATTCACACCAATAGAGTAAATTACCGTTAAGCTATCAAGCCTTGCAAACGAAGCCGGATTTAATCTGTTTAGTTGATTATTCGCTTGTAATCCAATACCAATACCTCCCATGGCTTTGGATTGTTCAGAAGCCTCTGAAATATTGTCACCAATTCCAAACTGCGAATAAGGCGAACCTACTTGTGCATAGCTTTTTAAAATTATAACTGACAGGCAAAGTAAGAGTAATGTTTTATGTATGTAATTCATTGTAAATTAAAATTCTATTTAATCCCTTAGGAATCAGAAATGAATCCGCAAATATGGGATAATTTATTTTTTTATCAAACAAGAAAGCGTCACCTCCTGTAATAATTATTTTTATCAGGGGGTAATGTTTCATAAAACGGGAAATATATTCGTTTATTTCATAAAGCAATCCATTTTGAACCCCAAACTGAATTGCCGTGTTTGTTGAATCGCCAATCAATTCAGTATTTTCAGCCGGTTCAACTTTTGGCAATTTTCCGGTGAATTCATGCAGAGCCCGAAACCTTAGTTCAAGGCCCGGTGAAATTATACCCCCTTCAAAATTTCCATCATTATCAATAAAATCAATTGTTAATGCGGTACCAATATCAATTATCAAACAGGGATAGTCACGAAAAATATCAGCAGCTGCAACCGCAGCAGCAATCCTATCCTTTCCTAATGTTTCCGGAGTTTTATATTTTAGTTTGATTGGTATGGCTAACTGATGGGTAAGTTCCAAAATGGCAATTTCAGCGGTGAAGTATTTCTTTACCGATTCTTTATCAATTCCCCTGGTATCTGAAAAAATAATCTTTTCAAAATGGAATTCGTTTTGTAAGGTGCGGAAAAAGTCTTGATTGAGATCAGAAATTGTGGAATGGTACACCAATTCTGTTTTGTCGAAAATACATACCTTAATACGGGTATTACCAATATCAAGAATAAGGTTCATTTTAAGGGTTTTTATTTTATTAAATCAAGCAGATGGTTAAAGAATAAAATTTCAAGTTTGAGCGTGTTATTATTCATTACTATTCTCACAGTATAAATGAATTTGCCTTCGCCCAGGGTCCATTGCCTTCTCAATGTTCCTTCTTTAAAAGCTTTTTCATCACTCTCCGCCCAGGTACCTTCATTATCATCATCATTACCATAAATTTTGGTAAGCTTATGCACCAGTTTCATTACATCTTGATTAGGATATTCTTCAATGATGCTGGAAAACCGCACATTGATATGATTACTCCCAACAATATTGTTCTTGTCGTTAAAAACCCTGAATACAACAGAATTAAACAAGCCTAATTCAGTCCATGGCAAAATCTTTTCATATTCAATCATGAAAACGCCACCTTTTTCAGTTGAGGATATTTCTTCGTAATCGTCTTCGTAAAAGAAGGTGGTCAAATCGAATGTAAATAACTCAATAATATTTTTGGGCTCTTTAAATAATCCAAATCCTGACATAGGGTTTCGATTTAGTTCCAGCAAAAATAATAATTTTTATGAAGAATTTGATTCAATCTTTTTTAACCTTTCGAGTGCTTTTTTTACGGAACTAATATTTGGGAAAGTAAGCAATAGTTTGTCATTTTTTTCCTGCATCTGGCACCTATTACCCATTTGCTGTATCCTTTTTAATATATGCTGAAAAATTTCTGTAGCGTAAAATACTGATGCCTGATCGGAAATAAAGTAAGCCACCATTTTATCTTTTTTTAATACCAGCCTTTCAATTCCAAGTGTTATAGCCAACCTTCTAAGCCTTACCACTTCAAGTAATTCCAAAACAGGGTCAGGCAGTGTACCAAACCTGTCTTCCAAATCATTAATGAATTTTTGGATTTCTTCCTCATTTTCCAAACCGTCAATTCTGCGGTATAAATTAATGCGTTCGGGAATATTTTCAATATAATTTTCGGGAATCATCAATTCCAGATCGGTATCAATATAGCAATCGCTTACAAACTGAACTATTCCCAAATCAGCAACTTTTCTGCTTACAGGTTTTTCACTGCCTTGGTATGATTCGTCCTTTAATTCATTTTGACGAAGTTCAATTAAGGCTTCATCCAGAATTTTCTGGTAAGCCTCAAAACCCAAATCACCTATAAATCCACTTTGTTCAGCTCCTAAAAGATTTCCGGCTCCTCTAATGTCGAGATCCTGAAGCGAAATATTAAACCCGCTGCCAAGTTCCGAAAAATCCTCGATGGCTTTAAGTCGCCTACGTGCCTCATTAGTTAATGATACCGCCGGTGGGGCCAGTAAAAAACAAAATGCTTTTTTATTCGACCGGCCAACTCTTCCTCTTAACTGGTGTAAATCACTTAAGCCATAATTCTGAGCCTGATTAATAATTATGGTATTGGCATTTGGAATATCCAAACCCGATTCAATAATAGTTGTTGCAACCAGCACATCGTATTTACCATCGATAAAATCGAGCATAATGTTTTCCAGCTTACGGCCCTCCATCTGCCCATGGGCAAAAACAACCCGGGCATTTGGACATAACCGAAGTACAAGCCCGGCGACTTCATCAATATTTTGAACCCGGTTATGAATAAAAAATACCTGTCCGTTGCGGCTTAATTCATAATTAATAGCTTCCTGTATAATACTTTCGTTAAAGACATGAACCTCAGTAATAATGGGTTGTCGGTTTGGCGGAGGCGTATTGATAATAGATAAATCGCGGGCCCCCATCAGCGAGAATTGCAACGTTCTTGGAATTGGTGTGGCTGTCAACGTCAATGTATCAACATTGGTTTTCAGTTGTTTCAGCTTCTCTTTAACCGAAACGCCAAATTTCTGTTCCTCGTCAATAACCAATAGGCCTAAGTCTTTGAATTCAATTTCTTTTCCAACTAATTTATGTGTACCTATAATGATGTCAACCTCTCCTGATTTTAGTTTTTTCTTTACCTCACTTTGATTTTTTGTGCTTCGTAACCGGCTTAAATACTCAACAGTACAGGGGAAATCGCTCAGCCGGTCAGAAAAAGTTTTAAAATGCTGTAAAGCCAGTATTGTTGTGGGCACCAAAACAGCCACCTGCTTATTATCGGCTACTGCTTTAAATGCCGCCCGAATAGCAATTTCGGTTTTTCCAAAACCTACATCACCACAAATCAGACGATCCATGGGAATGGTATCTTCCATATCGGCCTTAACCGCTTTGGTTGCCTTAACCTGGTCGGGCGTATCTTCGTAAATAAACGAAGCCTCAAGCTGTTGATTCATAAAAGAATCGTGTGAAAAAGCGAAACCTTGTTGTGCTTTTCGTTCGGCGTATAATTTTATCAGATCTTTGGCAATATCCTTAACCTTAATTTTGGTTTTTGCTTTCAGATTTTGCCAAACAGCCGATCCCAATTTGTGAATTGTTGGTTCACCGGCATCTTTTCCTTTATATTTGGTGATGCGGTGCAATGAATGGATACTTACAAAAAGCACATCGTTATCGCGATAAACCAGCTTAATGGCTTCCTGGTGTTTCCCATTGATCTCAACTTTTTGAAGGCCTCCGAATTTTCCAATCCCATGGTCAATATGAACTACATAATCGCCAGGATGTAAATTGGTTAACTCGGCCAGTGTCAGCGATTCCCGTTTAGTAAAGCCGGTTTTGATATTAAATTTATGAAACCTTTCAAATATCTGGTGATCGGTAAAAAAAGTAAGTTTTGCGTCGTGATCGATGAATCCCTCATTAAGCGCCGGCACCACCGAAGTAAAATCGGCTTTCACATCACGATCATGAAATATAGCCGTGAGCCTTTCCATTTGTTCCTGCCTGTCGAACAGGATATAATTGGAATAACCCTGACCGGCATAATCATTGAGCTGTTGAGCCAGCATATCAAAATTCTTACGGATAGCCGGCTGAACCGTAATATTAAATTCCACCAAAGGTTTATTCCCAAAATAGTCGGAATTACCGTACTCAATTACGCGGGCTTTTTCCAGGTATTTGCTAATTTCTCTGCCTGATACAACTAAACTTTCAATTTTGGGAACCGAAAGTTCGCCGTCAAAAAGAGTCTCCAAATCTGTATTTTCATACAGTTGGTTTACCCTTCCCAAAACAAACCTAAGATCGGCAAAGCCAAAAACAGTTTCTTTGTCAAGATATTCGAAAAGCGTAATTCGATCATCACCCTCAGAATTTTCCTGGATGTTTGGTATTAAGGTTACTTTATTGGGTGTTGCCCTGGTTAATTGGGTTTCAATATCAAAATCCCGAATTGATTCCACCTGATCACCAAAAAAATCGATGCGATAAGGTTCATCACCGGCAAAAGAAAATATATCGACCAAACTGCCGCGTACGGCATATTGTCCCGGTTCATAAACAAAATCAGCACGTTCAAATTCATATTCGGTGAGTAATTCTATCAGGAAATCGCGGCTAAGCATATCGCCCTGCTTAATAGTAAAAGTATTCGATTGCAATTTTTCGGGGGCAATAACTTTTTCCATTAAAGCTTCGGGATAAGTAACGATTATTAAAGGTGAATCGGTACTTAAAGCTTTATTTAAAACATCGGTACGTAACAGAATATTACTGCTCTCAGCCTTTCCGTATTGAATTGAGCGTTGATACGATGAGGGTAAAAATTCTACAAAATCGTTACCCAGTAAATGCTGTAAATCATTGTAAAAATAGGCCGCTGATTCTTTATCATTAAGGGTAAAAACCATCCATTTTTTAAGCCCTGAAAAAACAGCACCTGCAACAAATGCTGCCGCTGAGCTTTTAAGTCCTTTCAGGAAAATCTTTTCATACCCTGTTTTAATCTTATTTGCAATGGAAGCAATATCATTGCGGCTATTATATGTACCTAAAATTTGATTTAAATTCAATGCTATAAATTTTAGGCAAAAGTAATTAAAAAAGCCACTTGTTTTTGGCAAGTGGCTTTTTGGTTTATTTAGTTACAATTTTAATCTTCATCATCGGTACCGTTTTCATCCTCAACGCCAATCAGCTTTATGGGTATTTTTTTCAATTTGGCATAAATCTCACCTTCACTTTGTATATCATCATCATCAAGATTGTAGTACCATTTAACTTCAATACCGATACCTGATTTATAGAATTCTTCAAGTTTGGTCAGGATCAACGAAATCATTTTGGCTGAAGCTGAATTTAGATAATCAACCTTAAAACTAAAAACCGCACCATTTAGTAGTTTCCCTGCATTTTGATCAATCCATTGTAAAACAGGTTCATAAGTTTTTACCACATTTTCAGGTAATGAACGCCCTGAAATTTCAAATAATTCATTTGTCGGATCAAAGATTATTTGAGGTGTTTTAGTAGTCTTATCGATAATTAAGGGCGGTATCGTTATCATGAGTAAAATATTTGTTACAGGCTTACAAGATAATAATTTTTTGTCATTTATATATTATAATTTTGCAGTTCCCTTGTTAAAAGGGTGCCGAGACCGGTTTATATAATTCCTTAGCGTAATATACCCAATAGCACTCACTAAAATTGCACCAATAATATAAAAAATTCCCATAATAACAGTTAACCAATAAGTACTTTGTTGGGTATAATCTAAATTTTGATTAATATAATACTGTTTATTAATTGTAATAAACACAAATAAAATTATTCCGATATAAACCAGATTCGATAAAAAAATATAATTTCTGGAGTTACATAAATAGTATAGCACCAAACTTATACTAAGTAATACAATGAATGAAACTATGCCTAAAATCCCAATCGTTTTTTGCAAACTATTGTATTGATTATAAATGGTTTCGAATCCTTCTTTTATATTAATTAAATTATAAAGTTTATTTGCTATCGTAAACGACCAAACCAGGCTTATAACCAGTATCAAATAAAATAACCACCTGAAAATCTTCGCTTTGTCCATTAAAAAACTAAAATTTGAACACAAATTTAAAAACTTTAATTGATAGTATCGGAGTAATTGCCCTCAGAAAAATCTGCATTTAGAAATTGTTCGCCTTATATGCATCCAAAATCTGGTTTAAAGCCTTTTGAACAGTACTTTTCGGACAACCAATATTCATCCGGATAAACCCTTTCCCTTCAACACCAAACGTACCTCCATCATTTACTGCCACTTTGCTTTGTTTGCTAAAAAAAGAAATTAATTCGTTTTTTTCGAGGCCCAATTCACAACAATCAATCCAAATTAAAAAAGTTGATTGGGGAATTATTACTTTCATTTTAGGCATGTGCTGTTCCATAAACGATGCCACCAGATTAATATTTTCTTTTAAATAAATAACAAGATCATCAACCCAATCGGCACCATGGTTATAGGCTGCCATTAAGGCCTCGGTACCAAACAAATTACCCATGTGCAAATGCGGTATGTATAAACCCCTATTATATTTAGTCAATAATTCCTTATTTGCCGATATTACAAATGATGTTGTTAATCCTGCCACATTAAATGTTTTACTATGTGACATAACGGTAAAGGAATTCATGGCTGCTTCATCCGAAATACTGGCGTACGGAGTATGTTTTGCCGGTGGATAAACCACATCGGCATGAATTTCGTCAGAAACTACCAAAATATTATTTTCGAGACATACCCGGCTTATTTCCAGCAATTCTTCTTTACTCCAAACGCTTCCGCCCGGATTATGAGGGTTACACAACAACAGCATCCTGGTATCGGCATCAATTTTTCTTTTCATATCCTCAATATCAAACCCATACCTGCCATTTTCAAATTTCAACGGATTGGTAACCAACTTACGCCCCGTGTCATTTATGGAATGGAAAAAAGGAAAATAAACCGGTGGCTGAATAATTATTTTATCACCAGGTTGAGTAAATTCTTCAATAGCCAGTGTAAAACCTGCTACTACTCCTGGACTAAATGAAATCCATTCCTTTTGTATTTCCCACTGATGTCTTTTTTGCATCCAGTTTACTATACTTTCAAAAAACCCGTCAGGTCTGATGGTATATCCAAACACACCATGATCGAGCCTTTTTTGTAATGCTTCAGCTATAAAAGGGGGCGATTTAAAATCCATATCGGCAACCCACATGGGAATGGCATCAGTTGCACCAATAGCCGACTTCATACCATCGTATTTTACACAATTTGTATTGTGGCGATCAACCGGTTCATCAAAGTTGAATTTCATTTTAGCTCTGTTTTTCAATAATGAGATTTATTTTAAAGCAGCCAAAATTATAATTTCTGTTTAGAATTGGCTATAATTTTGGGTAACTAAAGTTTAGAATTGCCGTTTGCCCTAAATTTAAAAAAAAGCAACAGACTTGGGCTTCTGTTGCTTTTTGTTAGTAATTAATCAAATGCGAGGATTTATTTTAATTCCAACTACATTCGTAAACAGTTTTTGAGTGTCCTCTGGTAAACGACTCGGTAATTTTCACATCAACTCCTGAACATCCTGAAATTTCAAGAGCCCTTTCAACCCAACCACCAATCCGGTATTCAATTACTTCACTAGGCAAATCGAATTGGCTAATTATAAGTTTAACTGAGTTTGATTTTAAATCCGTGGTTTCCATTTTTGAGGGGGAGTAATAGGCTGAAAATATCCTGGTAGCTCTTGAGATAATATGACCAGGAGAACTAAATTTCACATACAATTTATAAATACCGTGCAACGCTACATCGGCACTAAAACGTCCTAATTCCCAGGCTCCTTTTTTGATATCATTATTGAAAAATAATTCGCCCACTTTTTCAGAAGGCTCAATAGCAGCAAGTTTCACGGAGTACCATGCAGCACTGCTAACATTATTCACAATACTTTGCGATTCAGGAGAAAGTGCCCGAACCCAGTTGACATACTGATCCGTATAATTTTGCTTTACAAAATCAGGAATTGATTTTACGGCTGTACCTTTAATTTCCATACCATGTTGATTTGTGTGAGTTTGACTATTTGATGCTATAAATTACGAATATTCGTTTTTAGAGTTTCACTATATTAATAGAAAGCTGTTATTTAGAATTGTTCTAAAATTTCTTCCTTGATATTTCTGCTACTTTCAGTAATTTGGGTTTACTAAGTTGGTCAAAAGTAATATTTTTGTTCAAAAATATACCATATCCTTAAATGATATTTTACAATTTTTTACATACCATGTGTGATGGAGAATAATTAGTGGCTTTAAGAAAAACCATAAAAGATAAAATCACAAATAATAAAAATCAAAGAACAATTAAATCATCAACTATTAAATCCCAAATTATCAAACGGTTTGAGATTTAAAATTTTGAAAATGGAATCCAAATTATCTTACCTAAGGTGCCTTTTCAATACAATCCTCAGGAAACTGAACGCAGTAATTATCAAGATTTTTTCCAATTTGACTGGCAATTTTCTGAATATCAGAACTAATTTGTTTAAAATCTTCAATTTTTAACTGATCAGGCAAATACTTTACCTGTACAGTCAGACTGTCGATTAAGCGACGATTTTCCTCAACCATAATTACTTTCCGTGTCTGTAAGGAGTCTGTAGATTGTTTATCGATTCCTGAATAAACTAAAAGGTCGAATTGCCTGAATAATTGTAACTGCTTGTTGGTAGCATTTTTTAAACTATCGGTCGAGATCGTCTCACTTACTTTCTGAACTGCCGCCTCCAGGCTTTTGATCTCCTCACAATTGCAATTGAGGTAACACGGTTTATTCCTTCTGAAAAAATCAAATTCAAATTCAGTAAGTTCCCCTTCGCGTTTTAATGATTCATTAAACCGGGCCAATGTATTGGCATCGGGATTATCCAGCTGAACTTTTAATTTACCGATGAGACTGTTAAGATGCATATTCAGTTTTTCAAAATGAAACTGATACATATCATAAGCTACGGGAATCTTTTCATTTTTTGTGATTAAGGCTAATGCCTTCTCAAGGCAAAGTTTTTGTTCCATCAATATAAGTACAGAATCACTCCAAACCTGGTTAAGGCTATCTTTTTGCCGCAATACGTCCGCTAATCTTTTTTTGTTCAATTTTTCATTAAATTCTCCGAGCGCTTTAAGGATGGCCTGCTTACACTCATTGCAGTTCGTAAGTGTTACAACCCTTTGCAGTTGTGAAGCCAGAACTGGGGCCTTGTTTAAATCATTGTCGTTTTTAAGTTCATTTATCTCATTTTCGAAGGTACTTCCCATTAATTGTTTACCAATTTGCCTGATATAAGTCTCCGCCTTTGCTCCTTCTGCAGAATTTTTTATAAACGATGAATCCATTTCACTAACCAGGTTCAATTGTTTTAAGGTCATTTCCGAAGAAAGTGAATCCAGCTTTTCAACACCTCCTGCTTCAAGTTTTTTCAATGTTTTAACAAAATCTTTTGCTCTTTTCAGGTTTGGATCGGCATCAAGATACAGATCGGCAAAAGCAATAATCTCCTGGTATTCTCCGTAAAATATTGAAGTGTAAATTGCATTTTTGGCGTACTTCTGATCCATTTCGTGTTCAATAGCCAACAACTGATTGTATTGTGAAATAACCTTTGGTAAACTTTTTCGGGTGGCCTGTAAGTTACCCGAACCCTGGTTCAATTGATAAAACTCAATATTGTTTTTTAATTCAACAAATGAAGTCAGGAATCGCAAAAAATCACGTTCCTGCTGATACGTTTCATCACTTATCAGCCCGTTTTTATAGTCGATTAGCAGGCGGGCCCTTCGCTCATCAATAGCTTCCTGGGTAACCTGATCACCTGAAATCTGTTTCATCTGGTACATTGACCTGTAATTCAATACTACTAAAAACGGATAATCTTTAATATTTAATAATCGTTGCAGGGTTTCACGGTCAAGTCTGGGATTCGAAGTTGAATCGAGATAGTTTTTTAAGGGTTCTTTGTTAAAGGCAACCGGTTTACTGTTTTGAGTATTCAGAATAAATACTTTAACGGAATGCAACCGGGTATCAAAATTATGTTGCTCGTACAAGCGGATGGTGGACGAAAACCTGTACTCACGCTTTTTGGTACTGCTTTCAATAAAATTTCCAAATTCACCTATCAGTGAAAGAACCGCCTCAGTGGGATGTGTTAAATTAGATATGTTTTTTAACTGGCTTCCGACCAGATTTAATAATAAATCGCTGTTATTATTGGTTATAGCCTGAACTTTAATTTCGGCATCAATATTATTTCCGGCTGAGTAAAGTGGCAAATTATCGATAATCCGGATATGATTAATGTTATCGCTGATATAGGTATGGTATTGCTTGTCCTTATCGCGGTTTATCTGAAAATTATATAAAGGATAAACCATATCACTACCCCCAAAATATTTGGCGTTTTTAAGGCTGGCTGATACAAAAAGATATTCCAGTTTTTCGTCGGCATGCGTTTTTGATCTTCTTTTACGACCAATTTCATTAAAATTTAATTCGTTAATAATGTTGTCAAAATCTGAAGTATTAAAAAGAAAAATATCGGTCGACAGGTATTGCCACTCAGAAGTAAACGGGTAGTTTACGGTATCGGCCAGAACCAGCCTGGTCTCAATATCCGATTGCGCTTGTAAATAACTGAAACCAACCAGGAACCCAAAAAGAAGAAATATTTTTTTCATTCGTTTATTTTTTGTTTTGCCAATTAAACAAAGCTCTTACCAAAAATAGGAGGGGTAAAATTAATAGAATGTTTTTAAAACGTTAATTTTTATAAAACCATACTACTGCCCTAAAAAAATCGTTTAACAAAAAAACGAACATGAATCAGGCAACAAAAAAAACCATATTGTGGGTTACTCTTTTCAGTATTGCTATGGGCTTACTCGAATGTGCCGTGGTTGTATATTTACGAGAGCTTTATTACCCCGAAGGATTTAGTTTCCCGCTTAAAACCATGAGTACCCGACTAGCACTAACTGAAATTTTACGCGAAACAGCCACCTTGATTATGCTTGTATCGTTGGGAATTTTGGCCGGCCGTACCAAAACAGAAAAATTTGGTTACTTTATTTATTCATTTGCCATTTGGGACATTTTTTATTATGTGTTTTTAAAAGCCATTTTAGGCTGGCCTGAATCCCTTTTTATCTGGGACATACTTTTCCTTTTGCCAACTACCTGGGTTGGGCCTGTAATTGCGCCGGTTTTATTGTCGCTGGCTATGATTATATTAACCCTGGCCATAGTTTACTTTACAAATAAAAATTCTGATACAACCTTAAAAAATCACGAATGGTGGCTGCTGATTACGGGTTCTGTTGTTTGTATTATTTCATTTACCCTTGAATATTCACAATATATTTTGAAAGAATTTTCCCTTGTATCTGTTTTTGCACCCAGCGAAAAATTAATGAATTATGCGATCCGGTTTGTACCGGTGAAATTTCCCTGGCTGATTTTCTGGATTGGTTTTGTTATTATATTATTTGGAATTGGCAGATTCATTTATAGAGAATTGAAAACCTCAGGTTTTATAAATCCAGAACTTCTGAATCAATAATATCATCCGATTCTTTTGCTTGTGCACCAAGTTCCATAAATAAATTAACCAAATGAAAATGCCCTGCCATAATTGCTTCCTTTAACGGAGTGTTTCCCTGTTTATCGGTACTATTTATATCGCAGCCGTTTTTTAAAAGATAATCAGCAATTAGGATACTACCCGACTTTGCTGCATTATGAAGCCAACTTCCCCCTGAAGCGTTTTGTTCATTTATCTGAATACCATTCTCAAGGAAAAACCGGGTGTTTTCAAATTGACTGAAATCAATGGCCAATTCAACCGGATATTTTCCTGAACGGTTTTTTTGCCGGATATCAAAGCCTTTAACTTTAACCAAATACTTACACATTTCAACACCCGATCCCGTAGCAGCCCAATGTAATGCTCCATCACCGGCGCTATCAATAGTTTGAGGATCGAATTTTTTTTGTTCAAGGTATTTGAATAATTCGATATTTCCGCCCCTGGCTGCCCAAAGTATCACCTGGTTTTGGTCGTTTTTATAAATATCAGCACGCTGCTTTTCAATATAAAGGAACAGTTCCATATTTGCACTCAAAGCAGCAAAACATAGCGGAGTTACTCCACTTTTTGTTTTAATATCAATAGCTGCCCCTTTTGAAACTAATTGTTTCACAATGGCAAGGTTGCCCGATTCACAAGCATAATGCAAAGCCTGCATTCCATTCAAATCACAGGCATCAATATTGGCCCCTTTTCTGATTAAGTAGGATACCATCCTTGATTGTCCCGCAAAGGCAGCCACCATAAGAGGAGTCTGACCATTATTGTTCTGCTTGTTAACGTATTCCGGGTGCATGCTAATACATTGCTTTATAACGTCACAATTTCCGCATTTTACATTTCCAAAAAAATCCTGACATTTTGCAATATTAAGTGGCAAAGGTGGTGACTGTGCATGAAGCCCCGGGGAGAGAATACATACAACAATAATACAAATAGTCAGCCACCACATGTTAATTCTTGTTTTCATGGCCGAGAGGTTTTAAGGGTTTGTACTGTCAAATTTCTTAACTAATACTATAATAAAGAAGAATAAATCGACAAAAGGTTACACTTTTCGATAAACGGTTAAAAAACCCGGACCAGGTCCGGGTATCATTGATAAGAATGGTTTGAATCTTTCAGGCCTTAAGGGTTTATTAATCAACACTAATTATTCAATAATTAAATAAATGTGATCAGGCTTTGATTCAGGTTTCTTAATTATTTGATCATCAGCAGAACAGTTGGTTTTTTCCTCCACCTTTTCAATGCACACTTTTTGAGGCTCGGGCTTATCCGATTTCAGGAAGGTGACAGTGGCACCAGCTGTAAAACCAAGAGCTATAATAATTAAATAAATGGCATTCATATGCTGCTTTTTTTAAAATGTTAACCAAATTTCAGCAACCTGATTCTGGATTGAAATAAGTTTTCGATAAGCGGTTAATATTATCGGTAAGAGGTCATTTATTAAAATGTCAGAAAATTCTTGTTATTTCCAATGAAAACAGAACTTCAGGATTAAAAACGGAACATAACTAAATCAAATGAGGTATTTCCTTTATTAACATAAATAACAATATTAATTGGCTGTTTTATTGGCTATTAGCATATATTACCATAGAATTAAGACACAACCGTTTGTCGACAAATACTGCCGCTTACAGTTTTTAAGTTTCCCGATTAAAAATGTTAATTTAATATTGTATTAAAATTTTTAGTCATGCAAAAGCTAGGTTCAGGAAAATTATTTTGGATACTGCAAATAGTAGGCTGGGTAGTTTATTATAGCATCTACACTTCCATTACCTTATGGTTTAAAGAAATTACATTTAAAGATTTTTTATTATACTCCCTGACTTATGTGTTGGGGTTTATCCTAACAATAGGACTCAGGTACCCATACCGTGCAGTATATTCCAAAATTGAAAGACTCTATTGGTTACCCATAGTAATTGTTGCAGGCTCTGTTTTAACTACTATTGCCTGGACATACATTGATATGTATCTGAGCCATTTTTTCTGGGATAACGGAGCTGAAATTCTTAAGAAACGTTTAAAATTCCCAATGTTATTAAGATACAGTACCATTTTCACCATTTTAATGACTTCGTGGAGTGCCTTGTATTTTGGAATTAAGTATGCCATTGACTGGCAAAATGAAAAAAAGCATGCGCAAGATGCAGAAATGATGGCACAAAAAGCACAAATGGAGATGCTGCGCTACCAGTTAAATCCCCATTTCCTGTTTAACTCTCTCAATTCAATAAGAGCATTAGTAGATGAAAACCAGGGTCATGCCAAAGAAATGATTACGGAATTATCGGAATTTTTACGATATTCGTTATTGCATAAGGATGCTACTTTCGTAAGTCTGGATAATGAACTGGAAGCAGTAAAACATTATTTTTCAATTGAGAAGAAAAGATTTGAAGAAAACCTGGAAATATCGTACCATATTGCCGATAATACCAAGAATCTTCAGATATTGAGTTTCCTGCTGCACCCCTTAATTGAGAATGCGGTGAAATACGGAATGAAAACCAGTGCAATGCCTTTACATATTAGCCTTTCGGCACAAAAAACCGGGATTGGAATTATGTTGGAAATATGCAATTCCGGGAAGTGGATTGAACACGAAGGCAACCATACGGGTGGCACGGGAACCGGACTTACCAATGTTGAAAAGCGTTTGAAAAATGCGTATGGCGATAATTACAGGTTCGAAATCCTGCAAGGTGAAAAAAATGTTTGTGTACGAATTGAAATAAAAGAAGAATACCTATATGGCTAATGCCAAAATTAAAGCCCTGATAGTTGACGATGAACGTCTTGCCCGCAAAGATCTTAACAGCATGTTGGCTGAATTGCCCGATGTTGAGGTTGTGGGTGAAGCCCAGGATGTCCCTACGGCGATAAAAGCCATAGGTGAATATAATCCTGATGTAGTTTTTCTTGATATCCAAATGCCGGGTCAAAGCGGTTTCGATCTGGTGGAACAGGTAGATTTTCAGGGAAAAATAATTTTTGTGACTGCTTATGATGAATATGCGTTACGTGCCTTCGAGGTAAATGCCATGGATTATTTAATGAAACCTGTCACCAAAGATCGCTTACTAAAATCGTTGGAACGCATTCATGAAGAAGAAATTATAAAACAAAAATCTTTTGCCCCCTTAAATTATTCTGACCGGCTTTTTACTACCCTGGGTACCAAAGTTCAATTTCTGAAAATTGATAGTATTGTTCTGATCTCAAGCGATGGTGATTACACTTATGTTACTACCATCGGGACCAGTAAAGGTTTGGTAACCAAAACCATGAAAGAATGGGAAGAACGTTTACCTGAAAGATATTTTATACGGGTACACCGTAACTCCATTATTAATACCGAATATATTGATGAGGTTGAAAAATGGTTCAACTACTCATACCGGGTAAAAATGAAAGGAATAGAAGAACCTGTAATTATTAGCAGAAGGTATGCAAAAAAATTAAAAGACATTTTCGGCTAATTTTACATTTACCAGTCATATTGCTGATTTAATGTGATTTAATAATCTCGCCGCCCGATTTTTCCGGTTAAATTTTCTTAGTTTTATTGAAACAATTATCTTCGTGTGGGCAAACTAATTCAAAATGAAACTACAGCTACTCGATATAATATTAATTGTTTTATTTTTTCAATTATTAACCTTATTCCCCTATTTGATTTTTCAAAAAACCAACCGCGGAATATCAAATAAAGTTCTGGGTTTATTCCTGTTAGCCAAAGCTCTCTGTATTACCAATTTTTTAAGTTTTCGGTTATGGGATTTTACTATGACTTATTTCCCTCACGCTTTTTACTTTGGAACTTCATTTACCATTTTATGGGGACCCCTGTTATACATTTATGTTAAGTCGATAGCTCAACCTGAACTGCAATTAAAAGGAAAACTACTCCTGCACTTTGTGCCTTTTCTGGCATACTTTTTACTTATAACCTTTAGTTTTCATATTAAAAGTGACGATGCAATCAGAAACATTATGAACCATGGCGGCTTATTTCCTGGTAAATTCTGGCCATGGTATCACAAAATTCTATATGCTTATACCTTTGCCTATGTAATGTTGGCTATGCCCATTGTAAAACAATATCAGGTAAAAATACGCAATAATTATTCGTCAATTAATGCAGTTACCCTTAATTGGATGTATTTTATCTTGTCTGGTTTTACCCTTAAAATTATGTTCGATGTTTGGTTTAGTATGTCTCCATACGGTTCTTTAAGCTCAACTACAGCCATTTATTTGTCGCGATTAACCTTGTTTTTATTTATTAATATTATGATATACAAAGGGCTAAAACAACCCTATATTTGGCTTGGGCAGCCCGACAATGAAAAGGAGAAGAAACCGTCCCTTTCAAAAACATCGCAGGAAACTTACCTGGAGAAGCTGATAAATTTTACAAAAAAATATAAACCCTATTTAAATCCTGATTTAACATTGGAGGAACTATCTCATATGGTTAAAATACCTCCACGGTCATTGTCTGCTGTTTTAAATGAAGGCCTAAATCAAAATTTTTATGATTTTATAAACAGTTATCGCATCAAAGAATCGGAACAAATACTAAATTCATCACCGCATGAAAAAACGGTTCTTGAAGTACTTTACGAAGTTGGTTTTAACAGTAAATCATCCTTCAATACTGCCTTTAAAAAGTTTAATGGCATGACCCCGACACAATATAAGAAACATAAGTCGCTGCAATTAAATTAGTTGGATTAGTCGGGTATATCCAGCGGCCGGGTAGTACCTTCTATTTAGCATCCTGATACTAAATTTCCTTTGAAAATTACCTAAAATTGGTTTTAATAACAACGTTGTGCAGTTATTCGGTCATCTTAAAGCCTTGTGATTCATAATTTCGGGCCACATTAATAATTAAAATCTGAAATCATGAAAACAAAAACTCTTAAAATCATTACAGCTTTAACTGCCATCTTAATTACTCTTTCTACGTTTGGTGCAACCAGTATTAAATGGACCTTTGCTACCGGAGGAAAAGTAATATCGTCACCTGTATTGTTAAATGGTATTATCTATGTAGGCAGCCTTGATGGAAATTTTTATGCCCTTAATTCGGAAACAGGTACGGAAATCTGGCGATTTGAATCGGGAAATCAAATACGTACCATTCCGGTAATGTATAATAACGAGATTATCTGCTTTGAAAGCGGCAATACCCTGTTTGCCATCGATTTTAAAGGCAATCAGCTTTGGACTACCCAGCTTTACGACGGGACGGTGATTAACGAACATGACCAGTGGGACTGCTTCCGTTCGTCACCTACATTAAACGACACCGTGGTTTACATTGGTTCAGAACTGGGAAAAGTGCTGGGAATTAACATCAAAACCGGTGAAATTGTTTTTAGTGTACAAACCCCGCAGGCAAATGCTACTATTGAGACCACCCCGCTTATCTACAAAAACAAAATTTTTGTAGGCGACTGGCTGGGAGTGTTTTCAGTATTTGACCTTACCACAGGAGATTTAACCTGGCAATACGATACTAAGGAAGACAATACCTATGACTGGGTAAATGCAATTGTATCAAAACCTTTGATATATAATAACACCATTTATTTCGGTGGCCGTAATTGTAATCTGTATGCTTTTAATCCGGATACAGGCGAAAAAAAGTGGATGTACCATTCGCCTGAAGATAAATGGCTTTTTGGTGGTCCCGTAGTAAACGACAATGTTTTGTATGTGGGCAGTTCGTACCAGGAAAAACTTTATGCATTTAATCCCGATCAACCAGAATTGTTATGGCAAACTTTTGTGGGTGGTCTGAACTATGGCGATCCTTCAGTAACTAATGATTATGTGGTTATTGGCACGGGAGGTACCAATTCAACAGGGTTAGGAACACTTTCAGTACTGGATAAAACCACTCATAAATTAGTAGCAAAACTTAAATTAAACGGCTGGGTAGAAACACCTTTAGTTGATAACGGCATTGTTTACTTTGGATGTGGAGATAATAATGTATATGCAGTAGTTTTAAATGATTTGGTAAATCATGTTGGAATACCTGAAAATACTCCCGAAAGTGGCTTTAATATTGAAAAAATATATCCAAATCCAACAGATGGTCAAATTAATTTAACCCTTAATCTGCCTGATGAAGGGCAGTTGCATATGAGGCTTTTGAATTTGCAGGGAAAAGAAGTAAAAACGCTTATTAAGAAAAATGTGCTTCCCGGAAAATATGAGTTTCAGTTAAACGATCCCGATATTTCGTCAGGAATGTATTTATGCGAACTCAGGTTAAATGATGACAGCATTTTTGAAAAATTGGTAGTGAAATAATCTTCATTTAAAAGCAAAATCTGACCATCGAAAGTTTGCAAGATTCAAGGCTAATTCAATTTTAAACTTAAAAATTATACCGTTCTATTAATTTATATGTCTATCGGGAATCAGTAATAACATTCTTATAATTTATAGAAACTGAAGCTATTAGCAATCTTTCAAATATTTTCTCACCATAGTATCGTCGATTTACTTTGTAGCAAAATTCAT
>JBJKSB010000007.1:0-23411 GCA_046704385.1 Bacteroidales bacterium
GTATTCTTTAAACTTAGCTCTACAGGAAGCTTCATCAGGAAACTCTTCCATGAATTTGATAAGATTCATATCAATTTTTTTCCTATAATATAATAAATATTATTCATTCCCGATAGACATAAAATATTATTTACAACCTGTTAGAGATGCCAAATTCCTTTGGCTTTTCAAATCAGCCTACAAGAACACTTTTGCAGATCTTAATGTCAGGTACATGAACCTTGACGGAATTCACAATGATGCAGAATGCCTGTATGAGTCATTTTTTATAGGCGCAGGTATCGGACAAAACTGGGTTTGGAATACAGGATTTACCATCAGTTATTGGTTAGGTTATGGCCCGCCCCTTAATGGTGAATACAAATGGAAAAATACCGTGCCGGAGGACGGAGATTCCTGGGCTAAAACCTACAATATTTCCTCTGGTTTGGATTTCGGATTATCACTTGGCTACTCTTTCGGAGGCCACTAAAATAAACCTTTAAAAATAAAACTATGAAAACAGAAACCATTACAACAAACCAGTAAAATTCAATCATGCCATTGGATGAAAATAAGAAACAAAAGATTATAAAAACCTTTGGCAAATACACATTGGAATTAAAAAAATTATTGACCCGGAAGTATGGAGAAAGTAACGCTGAATCAATTATAAGCATTGCTAAAGGATATTTTCCAGCTATTGTTGATCAGATGCCTTATTTTAAAACACCTATGTATGATACTTTAATCGTGACCAGCGGTAAAATGTTGGCTTTAAAAAAAGCCTTGAAAGACAAAGGTATCGGAGTTGAAGAGTTTATTCAATTAATGCTTGAACATACCAGGATATCACAAAGCAAAACGCCAAAAGCCATACTAAAATTTGGCGGTAAGGTCTTCTTAAGCAAAATCATGCGGTCGTATTTGAATAATGTAGCTATAAAAGTTACTGCATATGGCTGGCCTACAGAGGTAATCAACGGATCGGGAGATGATGATTTTGAAATGAAGGTATGTACACGGAATTGTCAAATGGTTGAATTTATAAAAATAGTTGGTGAAGATGATCTTATACCTTACTGTTCGTTTATGGATTTTGCTAATGCAGAATCGATGGGCTACAGCCTAAAACAAACAACCCGAATAAGTTCAGGGGTTTGCACTTTTTGTTTTAATAAAAAAGGCCCTGTACAGTGGCCTGATAACCTTCAAAAAATTCTAGAAAATGCTTCATAATTTCAGAAGATTAGCGTTTATCTGTCTTTTGGTTTCATTATTTAAAATGATAACAGGAAGACTATTTCTAACCAACAAATGGCTTGGAATGGACGTAAGGATGGATCAACAATCAAAATATACACTATTCAGAAACATAAAATTGGCTTCTGCCAGTACCAATGAATCGTGTGTTTTTGTGATCAGCTTTAAGTTTAGCCATTTATCACACCAGACAAACAAGCGTGCTTCTATTATTCCAATGCTAATGATAACAGGATTTCCTGGTTTCCAGCAAAAACTATATGCAGTAAATCATGAATCCGGTTTTTGGATGGGAATATATCAATGGAAGTCACAAAGCCATTTACAAGCTTATAAAAAATCATTTGTCTTTCGAATTATGAACAAGCGTGCAGTCAACGGATCAATAAATTCAGTTGAGTTAATTGGTCAAAAGCTATCGGATTTTTTAAGTTCAACCAAATATTAATCCTTTTAAGAACCAAACCTCATAGAAATGAAAACACTAAGCACAATTCAAAAAAACGCAAGAACAGCAGGATGGGCTTATTTGCTAATCATTGTAACATCAATTCTTGCTATGATACTTGGACCCTATAAACTAATGGTAAAGAAAGATATGCCTGCCACAATCAATAATATTGCAGGCAACCCAATATTGTTCAGAGCCGGGTTTACTTACGACCTGCTCATGTTTACGGGCGTAATTATTCTGTCTGTTGCGCTTTACAGTGTACTTAAATATATTAATAAACCAATGGCAACCATAGCTTTATTAAGCCGTTTTGGAGAAGCTATTCTTGGAAGCTTAACTGTTATTTGCGGTGTTGCAATTATGTTACTAATCAGCGACGATCAATTATCTGGGTCTAATCAAAAAACAGTTTCTTTATTATTTGATATAAAAGATGCACTAATGAACCTGGTTTTTGCCTTTTTAGGTTTTGGCTCCATGCTATATTGCTACTTGTTTTATAAGTCAAGATTTATACCCAGGGCTTTAGCAGCTTTCGGTTTTTTAGCATTTGCTCTTGTTTTTGTTGAGAGTATTCTGGTGCTGCTTTTTAATTCAGAATCATCAGCTATTGCCGGAGTACCAGCCATTCTTTTTGAAATAACCATTGGATTTTGGCTAAGCATTAAAGGCGTGAATACACAAAGCCTTCATGATAAATATTCAGAAAAATTTCAATCATAACCCCAAAAATATAAATCATGAAAACTAAAATGAATTTAAACGGATCGCTTGCCATTGCCGGTGGTCTGATATTAGGACTGGGAGGTGGACTTGCACTATTCCAAATCAGTGCACTTTTATTTGTAGGCAGCATGTTGGCCGGATTAGGGCTTGGCCTCATCATATCTGCATTTGTAGCAAAAGAAGTATTGGTTAACAAAAAAATCAAGGAGAAATAAAAATGAAATCGCTCATAATACTTGCAATTTTATCAATGTTCAACATGGGTTGCAGTAATGATTTTACGAATCATTACCCATATACACCACCGGAAGACATTGATGACGGACTTGATGTCGGAACTATGGAAGAAGTTGATATTGACAGTCAAATGATACTTAAAGCTGTTGGCCGCATTGATCAGGGCAAATATGGTGAAATACATTCCATGCTGATTTATAAAGATCACAAACTGGTTTACGAAAGCTATTTCCAGGGACACAAATATAAGTGGGATGCCCCCGGATATTATGGCGAATGGGTACAGTGGGATAAAACCATGTTACACCAGATCATGTCGTGTACCAAAAGCTTTGCCTCAGCTTGTATAGGAATTGCAGTGGACAAAGGATACATTAAAAGTATACATCAATCCATTTTTGATTACCTGCCCAATCATCAGCAATATAATTCAGACGGAAGGGAAAATATTACTATTGAACATTTGCTTACTATGACATCAGGGTTACAATGGGATGAATGGCATGCTTCCCATGCCACTGCAGCCAATGATATTGACCGGTTATATATCGAATGTTGGGAAAATCCATTAAACTGCGTTTTAGAGCGACCGTTAGTTGCTAAACCTGGTGGTGTATTTACTTACAATGGCGGAGGCATGATTACCTTAGCTGAAATTCTTAAAAACGCCACAGGATTAAGCATGGTTGAATTTGGTAAACAAAACCTATTTGGTCCTTTGGGAATTGACACCCTGCAATGGGATACATACCCCAACGGCGAAGTTGAAGCCGGTGGAGGATTGCATTTAAGACCCCGCGATATGTTAAAACTGGGAGTACTATACATGAACAACGGCGTATGGAATGGGAAGCAGGTTATACCACAAGACTGGGTTGAAAAAAGTTCCATGGATTACAACAACAATTCAGGAATTAAAATACCCATTGAAGATTCCGGAAAAAACGGTTACGGTTATACCTGGTGGACCAGTGAAGTGGGTAGCGGAAGTCACAAAACCCATATGTACCGGGCCAATGGCTGGGGCGGACAGGTAATTATGGTATTGCCTGAAAAAAATACAGTGGTAGTTTTTACCAGCGGTAATTATACTTCAAAATCACACTTATTCGAAATACTGGAACGATTTATTCTTCCGGCAATTGACTAATAATACTATTAACTTTTAATCCTTAAAATTATGAAAACAATTAAAATTACCTTAAGATTAACAGTAGTGTTTATGGCTGCAATAACACTATTCAGTTGTGAACCATTGAATCTGGATGAACCAGGCCTTTTGGTTCCAAAAACAGTTGATGAAGATGCATCATTACCTTCAATTTTTGTGAATGGTACTCTTTTACATTCCGAAGCTTTCGGAAATCCGAATGATCCGATGATCATCACCCTTCACGGTGGTCCTGGTGGAGATTATCGCTCCATCCTCAATTGTAAGGAATTTGCCAATGATGGATATTACGTCGTCTTCTATGATCAGCGAGGTTCCGGCTTATCTCAACGCCACGATGAGGATGAAGGTGTATTTACAGGTGAAACCTTTGTAGATGATTTGGATTCCGTAATCAATTATTATAAACAGTCTCCTGATCAGAAAGTGATTTTGATGGGACATTCCTGGGGTGGAATGCTTGCTGCCGAATATGTAAATCAAAATCCTGAAAAAGTGGACGGACTGGTAATTATGGAAGCCGGTGGTTTGGTTATGGACGATATGATGGAATATGTTCATGCCTGGATGAAATATGATCTGACAAAAGAGGCAGTAAATGATATAGTATATAAAGACCAGTTTATTTCAGGCAATACACACGAAGTACTTGATTATAAAATGGCTATACAGCCTCATTTGGATGAAAATGTGGGTAATCCGGGTCATACTCCGTTTTGGAGACCAGGAGCCGTTTGTAATACAGCTTTGTTTAACTATGCTATCGAAAACCCGATCGATTTCACTACAAATCTCGATCAGTACACAAAAAAGGTGCTATTTGCATACAGTGAACTAAATCCTGCCTACGGTAAAGAGCATGCTGAAAAAGTAGCCAGTGCATTTCCAAATGTTGATGTGGTTGAAATAAAAGGATGTGGACATGAAATCCCTTATTTTGGATGGGAAAGCTACTACCCTATCGCCCTAGCTTACTTAAATCAGATAACAAAATAATTGAACCCATTTAAAAATAGAAATCATGAAAAAAATAATATTTCCTCTTTTAATTATGGTAATCATGGGCAACATTTGTTCTGCCCAGTATACTAACTGGAATTCAGATAACTCAGACAAAAGAAATGCAGTTTCCCTGCAGTTGGGTTATGACTATGCTTTGACTCTTGGTGCAGGTTATACTCGAACATTAGATTTTTTTAAACCCATGCTGCTTGGTATAGAATACTCGATACCCATGGGTGACAATTTATTCGATGATCATAAGATAAAGATTGGTGGAGAAATTGAATTGCTAAATAAAAAAAACCTTTATGTTTCAGCCAAAGCAAAAGGCATTATCAGGAGATATCAATCGGATAATGTGAATATTTTAAATTTTGGAAGTGATCTTGGGCTGACAGCAGGTATCTATAAAACCAAATGGTACCTGGCTGGTGAATTAGGCTTTGACAAAGCTATCTCATCGCACTTGAAACATACGGAATTATTTAAAGAAATATATCCACAGGTTGAAGACGGTTGGTTTCTGTCTACCGGTGGTCAGTTTTATTATGATTTGAATGCCGGCTATTCCATACATAACCTGGTTGATTTAAACCTAAAGGTTGGTATGACCAATGCTCAATGGCACGATACGAATGCCTTGTTACCCTATTATGTTCAAATAGGAATAAATAGAGCATTTTAAAAAAGCGAAATCATGAAAAGAATTATTATATCCGCTATAACGATCGTTATTTCTCTAAATGCTGCAATTTGCCAGAATCTTGCACAAACAGTAAGAGGAACAATAAAAGATTCGGACAATGATATGCCTTTGATTGGAGCAACAGTCGTTATAGATGGAACAAAATCAATTATTGGGACAGCAACTGATCTGGACGGTAATTTCAGTCTTGAAAATATACCGGTTGGCAGAATA
The DNA here is from genome assembly GCA_046704385.1 of Bacteroidales bacterium. Lineage (GTDB taxonomy): Bacteria > Bacteroidota > Bacteroidia > Bacteroidales > SZUA-534 > GH45. Next base: position 5,752 of record JBJKSB010000007.1, read on the forward strand.
ACACTTCAATTATCATACCTGGGATATGAAAGTAAATCAATACCTAATATTGTTGTGTCAACAGGTAAAGAAGTTGTTCTGACTCTTGATATGACTGAATCAACCGTAAAAATAGATGAGGTAGTAATAACTCCGGAAGTGCAAAAAGATGAAGCACTTAATGAAATGTCTATTATCAGCGCAAGAACCATCTCTGTGGAAGAAACAAACAGGTATGCAGGCTCAATAAATGATCCTGCCCGCATGGTATCTTCGTATGCAGGTGTTACCAACAATCCTCTTGGGAATAATGAAATTATTGTACGGGGAAACTCTCCACAAGGAATTTTATGGAGATTGGAAGGCATTGAGATACCCAATCCAAATCATTTCTCTAAAGTGGGTGGAACAGGTGGACCCATCAGTGCATTAAACAGCAATATGTTAGCCAACTCTGACTTTTATACGGGTGCCTTTAGTCCTGAATATGGAAATGCTACTTCCGGTGTTTTCGATATGAAACTAAGGAAAGGTAACAATATGAAAAGCGAGCAATCGTTTGGAGCAAGTGTATTAGGGACTGATATTACCGTGGAGGGTCCATTCTCGAAGAACTACAGTGGTTCTTACCTGGCAAACTACAGGTATTCAACATTAGGTTTACTTTGTGATATGGGAGTTGTAGAATATGGAGGAATACCAAGATATCAGGATGCTTCATTTAATATTAGCTTACCAACATCTTCTATAGGTATATTCTCCATATTTGGACTTGGTGGTTTAAGTGGAATTTATGATGAAACCAAAAGTGAAGAAGATGTAGTACTGGAGAAATCGGACACAAAGTGTAAACTTGGGATTGTAGGACTAAACCATTCCTATATTTTTAGTGAGAAAACCTATTTAAAATCAAGTGTATCTGTTTCGGGAAACTCCAGTGATAATTACTGGAAGGTCAGAGACAACAACGATACCTTTTATACTGCAGAAGAAGGTACCATATCTGATGTTAATACCAGGTTTGCAACAACACTGAATAACAAGATAAATGCTAAAAACCGTATAAATACAGGATTAATCTATACCATTTATTCTTTCGATTATACCTATAATGCCATAAATTCAGAGACTACAGAAATGCTTAATGTAGTGAATGAGAACGGTTCATCCGGGCTTTTTCAGGCATTTACAAGCTGGAAACACCGTTTTAATGAAAAATTAAGCTTTACTACGGGTATACATTATACACAATTACTATTGAATAATAACTTTTCTGTTGATCCGCGGGTAGCATTGAAATGGGAGTTTAAACCCAATCAGTCATTGACCATCGGATTCGGGCAACATAGTAAAACAGAAAGTTTAAGCACCTATTTTGCCTATGGTTTAAATGAAAATTCAGAAAGAGTCAGAATAAATGAAAATCTGGAGCTTACCAAGGCACGACATTATGTGCTGGGATATGACAACATGCTGAAAGAAAACCTCTATTTTAAGACTGAGTTATACTATCAACAATTATATAATGTGCCTGTAGCAAATGATATAAACAGCACATTTTCAGTTTTGAATCAGATGGATGGAATTCCGGAAACAGCTCTTGTTAATAAAGGTGCAGGGACTAACTATGGAATTGAAATGTCATTGGAAAAATTTCTGTCAAATGACTATTATTTTCTGATTACTACTTCAGTATATGAATCAACGTACATCGCTTTGGATGGAATTGAAAGACCAACAGTATGGAATGGGAACTATGTATTCAATGTATTGGGTGGAAAAGAATTCAAGTTTGGAAATCCTGATAAAGGAAGAGTTGCATTTTTTAATACTAAGATTGCATATGTTGGTGGTGGATTATACAGAGCTATAGATATTGAACAATCTCATCAGCAAAACAGATCTGTATTGGGTCAATTTTATTCTGATAGTGAGGACTTCTTCAAAGCAGATTTAACAATAGGTATAAGACGAAACAGGAAGAATGCAACCCATGAACTAAAAATTGAAGTTCAAAATGTTACAAATAATGCTTCTGTGGTTCGTGATATATATGACCCGGTAAATGGAAAAACAGCTTATTTAAAACAATTACCCATGGTACCTATTGTAAGCTATAAAATTGATTTCTAACTACTGAAAAAACGAAAAAGTAATCTAATAATGAACGATTTATCAAATACAGCCCTGGTAACCATAAAGTGTCATGCTCAGGATGCCCGGCAAAATAATCCGGTGCTAAATGATCAAAGTGCTTTAAAGGTTATCAGATACCTGGAGACAAACATTGATCATTCAAACAGAAGTAAAATTTTCAGGCAGGTTAGTAAATCCCTTGAAAAACATATTGCATTGCGGGCACTTAAATATGATAATTATGTGCGAGCATTTCTTTTAAAATATCCTAGTGCTACCATTATTAATATAGGTTGTGGTTTTGATAACCGTTTTGAAAGGATAGATAACGGACAATGCAATTTTTGGGATATTGATCTGCCTGAAATAATAAATTTAAAAAGCAGGATATTTCTCCCCAATCAAAGATATCACCAGCTGGGTCAATCAGTATTTGATTATAGCTGGCTGGATAAAATTGGAACCAAACCTGTGCTGCTGCTTGCCGAGGGTGTTTTTATGTATTGCGATGAAACGGATATTAAGAATCTTTTTGAGAAAATACATGAAAAACTGAACGTAGCCGAATTTGCATTTGAAGTTTTCAGTTCGAAATGGCTCAAAGGCTGGAAAAAGAAAATGGTAGACTTTAAATTAAAGAAAGAACTAAAATTCGGAAAAGGTGCTGAATTTGTATTCGGTATTGATGACTCAAATGCCATAGAAAAGTGGTCGCCTAACTATCAATTCATTGAAGACTGGTCGTATTTTGATACTAGAGGTAAAAGGAAAAGTGACTTCATCAGAAAAATACAATGGACAGTTTATTATAAACTGTAAAACACATTAATAAGTTAAAAAGTATAATTTACGCAAATGAAAACCACAGATTTAACAGACATAAATATAAATCAAATGAGAAAACAATTTATGTTTTCATATAGATTTATTTCAAAAGCTAAATCTATACTTATGCTGCTATCTTTTATATTAGTTTCCTTTTTACATACAACCGCTCAAAATAATTTGATTGACTTTGCTTCAATTGATAAATTTTGGCCGATTTATAATCAGCTCAAACTTGACCAAGAACCTTCAGATTCCGATTGGCAAAATTTGTTTCTGACTGATGGAATGCAGGTATTATTAAAAAGTGAATTTGAAGAATCCTATTTTAAAAATTACTATCGCCTGGCCTTCATGCCATCCATGCATGATTCCCTTCTGTTGGAATTATCCGGAAAGGATTGGAAAAAAATTTATTTGTCTCATTTGCAGCATATTATTGAGAATGAAGGAAGAATTAAAGACGAAATCAAAAACTTAAAAACTCATGATGACAGCCTGTATAATTCCTTAAAGAATACCATCGCTTTTCTGCCAGCGGATATTTCAATTTCAAACGATTTACCTACCGTATCCTTTGTATTTTTTGGCAACGATGCAAGAGGTTATTCGCAGATAATAATTGACTTTTTATACTATATAAATAACAAAGAAGCCATGAATTACCTGGTGGCCCATGAGGCGCATCATTTTTACAGAAACAAATACCTGAAACTAAGCGATACTTACCTGAATAATGCGGAACAAACTATTGTAATGGTGCTAAATCAATTGCAGGCTGAAGGTATGGCAGATCAAATTGATAAACCTTTTATTTATTTCAATAATGGACTACTAAGTGATTCAAAATGGGCTAATCGTTATAAAGAACAATTTAACCAATCAAACATCGTAATCCGGAAAATGGATTCAATACTCATCCAAATTAATAGCAACCCGGAAACCATGGATCAATTAGCTGAAGAATTTAAGAGCAGTGTTCCTATGAGCGGTCATCCTACAGGTTATTATATGGCAAATGCCATCATTGAAATTTTGGGAAAGGATGCACTAATCCATAGTTGGACAGATCCTTTTGAATTTGTTTTGCTTTATCAAAAAGCAGCTAAAAAATCATCGCATCAATATCCGGTATTTTCTGACCAAAGCCTCGAGTTAGTTAAAGAATATCAAAACCTGTATATCATTGAATGATAGATTTTTAAATGAAGAAGACATTAGTCATATTAATTGTATTATGTACCATGACAAGGTTCGTCACAAATGATCTTATGGGTCAGGAACACCCGTCAAAATTTGTGTTTAGCACAAATATGGGACTTGCAGGATCGTACACTGACAGGGCCTATTTGTTAAGCACTCAGGCCGGTTTTGGTATTACTTATTTGCTTAATGAAAATTACGGCATTCAATTTTCGCCTAAATACAACTGGCTAATCAAATGGAACGAACATTATTTATGTTTGCCCATTCACCTGACCAGGAATTTTGGACAAAGAATTACCCTCTATGCCGGTCCTGCCCTGACTTTCGATGTTGGATATTTTAAAGATGTTGGTTTTTCCGGGGGAGTCTCCTATAAAATCAAAGTGCATTCCTCCCTGGCTTTATCGGCATTCACCATTACGCTTTATGATTATCACATTGATTATCTGTATGTACCGGTATCCATTTCATACAAATACTCTTTTTAAATATTCAAATTTATATAATGAAATCAATTATTTTAATTCTTAGCCTAATGGGAATATATAATCAAATAAACGCTGAATCAAAACAAACTTTTATTGAAGTTGATAAAGACGTTAAACTATGGGTGGAGTCCTATGGTGAGTCATCTAATCCTACTGTTCTTTTCATATCAGGAGCCGGGGCCAACTCCTCATTTTGGTCGGACAATCTTTGCATGAGTCTTGTTCAAAAGGGCTTTTTCGTCATTAAATACGACCACAGAGATATAGGTTATTCAAGTAAAAGAAATTATGAAGAACATCCTTATGATGTAATGCAACTTACCAAAGATGCTGTGTGCATTTTAAATTCTTTCAACATTGAAAATGCTCACATTGTTGGACACTCCATGGGTGGTTTTATTGCCCAGTTAATGGCCATACATTATCCTGAGAGGGTTATATCATTAATTTCTTGCTCATCGTCAACCAATGCGGCCAACATACCTCCTCCTCCAGATAAAACCTGGGAAATATTTATGAAAAATTCTCCAACAAACAATTTCGAAAATGATTTAGCTGGCTTTTTAGAGGTATGGGAGTATTTGAATGGAACAGCTAAGTTTGACAAAGATCTGGCCATTGAGTATACTGAAAATATTTATCTCAGACAAGAAATAGTTGGAGCCTTAGGAGAGTCTCACGTAAAAGCCCAGGTCAATATAACCACCAGAAGTAAATTATTAAACCAGGTTAAACAACCGGCTTTAGTTATTCATGGTGAAGAAGATTACCTGGTTGATAAATATGGAGGAATTCAAACGGTCGAATGTATGCCAAATGCTAAATTAATATTGATACCACAAATGGGACATCTGCCTTTTAACCACAAAATACTGGAACGCTTTGAATCTGAAATTGTAAATTTTATAACCCTCAACAAATAATATGAAATATAGATTGAGTACTGAATTTCTTTTTAAAATAGTAAACATTATGTTTTTAGTTTGGGCTAAAGCCCTAATCGAGACAAATATCAATTACTCATGGCTTAAGCCATGGGCAATTAAAACTCTTTAAAATGGCTTTAGCTAAATCTTAATTAAATAAATTAATACTATGACACAGATTAAATCACTCAAAAACATTGGCTTCGATGAACTATACGAAGCATTCAGCCAGGCCTTTATCGATTACGATATACAAATAGGCAGATCAGAATTAGCCGATATGCTGAAACGCCGTGGAAATATTCCTGAGTTATCGTTTGGTGCATTTGAAGATGGACAGCTGGTATCATTTACTTTCAATGGCATTGGGGAGTTTAACGGAATAAAAACTGCTTACGATACCGGAACCGGAACCATCAAGGAAAAACGAGGTAAAGGTCTTGCAAAAAGTATTTTTGAATACTCAGTCCCTTTTTTAAAAGAAGCCGGAATTCAACAATATTTACTCGAAGTATTGCAACATAACACCAAAGCGGTAACCTTGTATCAAAAGCAAGGTTTTAAGGTTAGCCGCGAATTCAATTATTATGTGGATTCTGCTAAGAACCTAAAATGGGAGACAATTGACCGCACTAATCACTTGAAAATTGAAGAATTAGCCGGATTGCCCGATTCCGATTTTCTAAAATCCTGGGATTTTAATCCTTCGTGGCAAAACAGCAACGATTCCATTCTGCGCGATATGAATAAATTCAAATTTCTGACAGCCTGCATGAATGAGGTATCTGCCGGCTATTTAATTTTTGAACCCGGATCAGGTGATATTACGCAACTTGGAGTTTTACCCGGATTCAGAAGGAAAGGAATTGCCTCAAAATTATTGAATCATACTATTGAAAATTATAAGCTTGAAAAACTGAAAGTTATTAATGTTGAAACAACCTGTACCCCTATGGTCCATTTTTTAAGCGCGGTTGGATTTAAATTAAATGGGAAACAGTTTGAAATGATTAAAAAACTTTAACTTTTAAAAAATCCTAAATAAAAATTCACTTTTAAAATCATTACAAAAATCTTTATCATTAACACTAACCCGGAATATTCACATAATATTTCGGGTTAATTCATTTCCAGATAGGCCATAACCTCTTTAGCTACAACCGATTCCTCATTGGTGGGTATAATTACAATTCTAACTTTTGAATCTTTACAGGAGATTATACCATCTTTAGGAACGTTATTGTTTTTTTCTTTGTCAAGAATAATTCCCAGGCTATCCAAATTTGACAATATTTCTGCTCTTAACCGGGCATCCTTTTCACCGGCACCAGCCGTAAATACGATACAATCGGCTCCGTTGAGGGCTACCAGATATTCGCCAATATATCTTCTGACATAATAAACATAGGTATCAAATGCCAGTTTTGCTCTTTTACTTTTATTGGCTATCCCGCCTTCAATATCACGGAAATCACCACTTGCAATACCAGATATACCTTTGAGACCCCCATTTGACATTAAAATATCACCCATTTCCTTGGGCGAAAGGTTTTCCTTTTCCATAATATAGAGCAAGGCATAAGGGTCAAGATCACCAACGCGTTTGGCATTTAACAGTCCGCTTTGAGGGCTCATCCCCATCGAAGTATCAATTGACCAGCCATCTTTTATGGCACAAACCGAAGAACTTCCACCCAAGTGACACGAAATTGTTTTATCGGCACCATAAAGTTCTTTGGCTTTTTGCCCGATGTATCGATGCGATGACCCATGAAACCCATACTTACGAATATTATATTTTTCAAAATACTCATAAGGAATACCGTACATATAGGCTTCGGGTGGAATATTTTTATGAAAATGAGTTTCGAACAAACCAATTAGTGGTTTAGAAGGAAGCAGCTTTTTAAATACTGAAATGGCAGTAACATAAACATCAGTATGTACAGGTGCCAGGAAGCGATATTCTTCCATGGCATTAACCACAGCCTCTGTTAATTCCACACACCCGGTTACTCCCTTTGCCAAAACCGTTTTAAATCCGATAGCCGATATCTCATCCATCGAATATTTTTCCGATAAGGATTTTAAAGTGAGACCGACGGCCGTAAAATAGTCAGGTATAGTAGTGGTCGATGAGTTGCGCTCCGCATCCGAAAATTTGAAGGAATAAATTCCATCATTACTTCCTATTTTCTCCACTGTAGCTTCAAATAAAACGCTCATATCTGAAGTTTCGTACAGTTTGCATTTATAGGATGTACTCCCGGGGTTGGCAATGATGATCTTCATAGAATGTTATTGTTTAATTTTTGAAATTACTTTTTCGACAATGGCCTGAATTTCTGATTCCGATATATTTTCATGGGATGACATTGAAGATGCAACTGCATTTTCAGCTTTATACCCTTTGTTGTTTCCAATAAAAGCTTGTGTAGGAATAACGCGATCACTGCTAAACAAAGGCTTCGAATCACAATTTTGGATTTTTCCCGATAAATTGAATTTTTCCCGGAGTGTCATTAACCGATCACGCTCCTCACCCGGCATTACATTTACATTACCCAACTGGATTGATTTCCAGACAATGCTAGCCGTATGTTCCAGGGTTTCCATTTTATGATAAGCATTGAGCAAATCGCTGCCCAAAGTCAGTGCCCCATGATTTTCCAGTAAAATAGCATCCGAAGTTTTAATAAAAGGTTTCATTCGGTCAGGAATCTCCATGGTTGATGGCAGACCATAAGGTGCAATGGGAACCGAACCAATTACAATAATAGCTTCAGGCAATACACACTTATCCAACGGAATACCGGCAACCGCAAAACTGGTTGCATAAGGCGGGTGGGCATGCACCACCGATTTTATATCAGGGCGTTCTTTGTATACCTCAAGATGCATTTTAACTTCGCTTGAAGGGCGGAATTTAGGATTACCTTTTATAACATCACCATTCAGATCGCATTTAATAATCATATCTTCGGTCATAAAACCTTTGCTCACCCCAGTGGGTGTAGTAAGTAACTCCTTATCGTTGAGCATAACGGTAATATTCCCGTCATTGGCAGCTACATAACCTCTTTGCCAGATGCGTTTACCAATCTCAACTATTTGTTTCTTTAACTCGTATTCGTTAGTCATAATCAAAATATCTTTTAAAATAATTCATTTAATACGTCGTGATGTGGATTTGTAATTACGGTCCAGTCAGCCAGCATCCCATCCTTTTTACAGTATTCAATTGCCGGTTGCACAGCAGCTTCAAGTGCACTAATTTCCCCGGTAATTACAGCGAATCCTTTTCCGCCAATTGCCATAGCCATATGTACCCGCATAAGTTCAACATTGGCTTCTTTTACAGCAAAATCGGCAGCTTTTATAGCTGATACCACCGAAAATGTCTCAATTATAAGTAAGGCTCCTACACCAAATGCTTTTTTAGCCGGTTCATACATGTTGGTTCCGGTTAAAGCAGGAAAAACCCTTGGATCAAGCTTTGGAATCATCGCTGTATTCACTATGGCATAACCCCCAATCTCGTTGGCCACACTAACTACATGTTCAACATCGGCCACACTCCCACGCACTGCAATAAAGTATTTACCTGAACATATGGTCCGGGCAATAAGCTTTTCAACATTACCTGCTTTCAACATGGCATCCTGAACCTTGTAGCCTTTGCTTATACTGTTGAGTTCTATTAATCCTAATGCGTTTCCTGTAACCATTAATTGCTTTGTATTATAATTTCTGTATTTGTAAGTTGCTTAATTACACCATTTATTGAGGCATGCATATTGGCAGATACTTTACCATTCGCTTTTGCGATTAAATCGTACTTTTTAACCCTGCTTCCTTCAGATACCAAAGGTTGGGCCGGTGCCCCAATATGTTCATTTAAAGGAATACGAACCACATTGGGTTGAATATTCAAATCCATTAATGGGCCTTCATCCTTAAATTTCAGTACATCGAGCCTTTGCATTAATTTATGGGTAGATACCTTTCGATATTCCTGCATGGGATGTGGCTTTGATTCCATAGCCTGAATTTTCAGCCCCTGTTCCCTGGTAATCCGTTTTTCAATCTTAACAGCTCCGGCAGGATCTAATCCTTCCGGACAGGCGTACACAGTACATAAATTGCATTCGCAACAAGCCAGGTTATCCACCGAAAACATGGGTTGTTCAACCCTTGAGAACATGCGGTTACGCATAGCCATTTCAGGTCGCACTGGTTGTCCCAACAGGTATCGCGGACATAATTCCGTACAAAAACTACATTGGTCGCAACCCGCTTTGGCAATACGATCGGTATCCTGTTCGGTGCTAAACCTGTTGTAGGTTCTTACTGCACTGTGATCATCCGGAAGCACAATCAGAGCACCCGTACGTTTTGTAACTACTTTATTTAAATCGTCTGCCAGCGAACCCATCATCAAACCACCCACACGAACCACGTAGTTAGGAATAGTAATTTCGAATTTTGAAAGTATTTCAGCGTAGGTAGTACCCACCGGTACCTTAACAGTGGCCGGAGATTTTACAGCCCCTGCTACAGAAACAAATTTTTCAACGACCGGCTCTGAATGGCCAATATTATAAAATGTTTCTACATTGCTAACCACACATCCTACTGATATAGGTAAAGCACCCGCCTGAACCAGCCTGTTTGTGGTTATGTAAATCAGCGTTACTTCATCGCCGGCCGGGTATACATCATCAACCGGAACAACCCGCATGTTTGCGGATAATTTTGACTCAAGCAAAGCTATCTCGTGCCCGTGTTTTTTCTTAATACCGATTATTCCTTCCCTGGCCCCGGTAAAATCTATCACTTTCTGAAAACCGTCAAGCACTTTATCGGTAAAGTTGTTAATGATCTCCATATCTTTATGTAGCAGGGGTTCACATTCCGCAGCATTCATTATGATGATTTCAGGTTTTGAATCAATTTTCACATGAGTCGGAAATCCGGCTCCCCCAGCACCAATAATACCCCTGTTTTCAATTTCCTGCAATAACATACTTACATGTTAATTTTATCAACAATCGCCATAATTAAAGTTCGTATGGGCGCAAAATCAAGGTTAAATACCTCTTGTGCTACTCCGGGTGCCCCTCCGCAAACCACAATATCACCAACACCGGCACCTACATAATCCATTGCGACCCATTCTTCACCCGTTTCTGTTCCATCAGGTTCAATGGTTCGGACTACAAAAACCGCCCGGCCATTGTAAGCTTCGTGCTTTTGCACAGCTGTTATTTTATTTGATACCCGTGCCAGAAACATTACACCACAGATTCTACCAGTTCAACAATACTTGCATTTACAGGAGCAAAACCTGTATCAAATGCCTGGGTGGCATCGGTACTGGTCACATATACAACCATAGCACCTGAGGCCCCCAATCCCTTGGGATCAGCAGCTACAACCGGTTTCCCCACAGGAGTACCATCAGATAATAAGGGCTGGATTATGCTCAACCTGCATCCTTCCAGTTCCGGCACCTTGCGTGAAGACCAAACCACACCAGTTACAACACCTAATTTCATAATGCTATTTTGTTGCTTTCTTTGATCCTGCCTTGTGCGTGATCTGAACATCATCCAGAATAGCAATCACTACGGCATCCACCGGGGCATTCTTAGTTTCCTCGGTCATTCGTGCTGATGAACCGTAGGAAAGCAATACAAAATCGCCCTCCCCTGCCTGCACAGCATCTACCGCAACATGATAACTGCTTTCTTGTTTCCCCACATGATCCGTCTCTATGCAAAGCAGTAATTTCTTACCACTAAGGTTTGGATCCTTCTGGGTAGATACAATCGTTCCGACTACTTTTGCAAAAATCATGGTTCCTATCCTTTAAGAACTATATCCATTTCATCTACCGGACGAGGTATTACCAGTTGTGATAATACTTCACCCACTTTTGATGCTGCTTCAGCTGCAGAATCAATAGCAGAACGTACTGCGGCCACATCACCTTCAACGATGAATGATACATAACCACTTCCAACTTTTCTCCATTCTACCAATTCAACATTAGCTGACTTTAGCGCTGCATCAGCGCCGTAAACTAAACATGCAAATCCTTTAGTTTCTAAAATTCCGATTGCATTTCTTGCTGCCATTTTAATATCTTTTTAATTGTTAATTTTTTAAACAAACCGTAACGCGTTGTGTGTCATTATCCTTCGTTTCCTGACGAAATCACGCGGGGTAGTAATTCCTTCGCCGGTTGGTGTGGCTATGGTATGAGCAAAATAGCCCTGCCCCAGGTCACCCCCATTACCCCGAAGTGTACCTCCATTAATTGTTATCACTGTGCAATCCATAACCCTTGAAAAACGGGTGGCACGATTCATATCCTGTGTATACACACTTGCTGTATGTCTGAAACCATGTTCAGCCTCCTGCGAAGCTCTCAATCCTTCAGAGAAATCCTTAACCTTTATCACCGGTATACAGTTGGTCATTTGTTCTGCCAGTACCCAGGGATGGTTTTTGTCTGTTTCCCCTATCAATAAAGGAACATCATCATTTATATTTAAGCCAATTGCCTTTCCAAGTACTTTTGCAGATTTACCGGCTAGTTCACGGCCAATAAACCATTCATCTTTTGGCTTGATCAGAGCCTTCTCTGCCAGGTCGTTCATTTGTTTTGTGCTAAGTATGTGGTTTCCGGCTTGCTGCATCTCCTTCATAAAGGCATCAAATACCGATTCCACCACAAAAATTTCTTTTTCAGCAATACACAAAATATTATTGTCCCAGCTCGAGCTCATGGTAATTTCCCGGGCGGCCAGCTCAAGATTGGCCGTCTCATCAACCAGTACAGGCGGATTACCAGGCCCGGCGGCTAACATTTTCTTTGGATATTTTTGTGCCATTTCCACTACCATTGGGCCCCCTGTTACGTTCAAGAAAGCAATTTTGGGATGGCTGAACAAAATATCAGCTGTTTCAAGTGTTGGATTTGACACAGCGGTCACCAGGTTTTTAGGTGCACCAGCTTTTTCCATATACTGGTTGGCCAGCTGAATGGTTCTTTTACTAACCTCTTTTGCGTTGGGATGAACATTAAATACAATGGCATTCCCTGCCAACACCTGGATGATGATATTATTTATAATCACCGGTCCGGGATGAGTACTTGGCGAAATATTACCGATAACACCAAAAGGTGCATATTCATCAATAGCAAGGCCATTCTTTCCTGACCAGGCTGAAGGTTGCAGGTATTCTGCACCGGGACTGTTCTTTGAGGCGTTGATAAATTTCTCAATTTTATGGTCAACCCTTCCCATGGTAGTCTCTTCAACCGTCATTCGGGCAAGCTCCTCTTTATAGTCCAATGCCATTTGCCGCACAGCATCAGTCATTTTTATTTTGCACTGCATGCTGCGTTCCTTTATATCCTGAAAAGCAATATGAGCTGCTTCAATGGCATCGTTCATATCGTCAAAAATGCCCCAGTTGCCTTTGACTGCACTATTTGTTCGTACAGTACCGACATTTTGAGACACTACCTGCCTGACTACACTTTCAACAAGATCCTTTAACTCCGCTTCATTGAAATTCATAATTCAGTAAATTTAAAATTACTTAGAAGCTGCTTTCTTTACCGGTTTAGCCTGAATAGGTTCGAAATCAAATTTTTCTACTATTTTTTCTGAAGGACGTGGTATAACAATCTCAGATTCCACGGTACCAATACGGGATGCAGCCTGTGCTCCTGCCTCAACAGCAGCTTTTACAGCAGCCACATCACCACGAATGATAATATTTACTTTACCACCACCCACTGAAAATGTTTTTCCCAGTTTGATATTTGCTGATTTAACAGCCGCATCTGCCGCCTGAATTGCAGCTGTATAGCCTAAAGTTTCAATTATTCCTAATGCTTCTATCATTTTACGATCCTCCTATTTTTCTACACCTATTAATTCAAAAACTTCTTCGTGAGCTGAGGGAATAATATTGGTACTAACCAATTCCCCAACTTTTGCTGCAGCTTCAGCCCCTGCTTCAACAGATGATTTAACGGCACCTACTTCACCCCGTACAAGAACGGTTACGTAGGCACCACCAATTTCAACTCTTTTGACAAATTCGGCATTTGCGGTTTTGAGCATTGCATCTATGGCATGAATAGCACCGGTATTACCGCGTGTCTCAACAAAACCTAAAGCGACTCCTTTTACCATGATTACTTTTATTAAGATTTATAAATTATTTTAATTCCTCGTTTTTTAATTTCAATGTTTGCACCATATGTGATGATCGTTTTGGGTGGAACCATCAATGTGGTAACTTCACTCCCTAATGATCTAAAACTCATTTCCGATAATATGGGCGTTTTGTATCCTGACATATCTGCTTTCACTATTTTCTCCCCGATTGACTTATTAGGCCCATTATTACCCGCAACTACATTAATTCCTTTGTTTGCCAGTTCCTTAATGACAGCCCGGGTAACCAGTTCAATTAATTTCTCAAGACCTATCTCCACCTGTTCAACCATTATTTTTTGTATAATACTTTATTCCGGGTTGTCACTGAATCCACGATTCCAATTATGGTCTGATCGGTTGCCATGTTTTGTGTCTGGCTGGTCATCCTGGCTGAAGACGATGAACATAACATTACCATTTCACCTTCCCCCGCATATACTGTGTCCACAGCAGCAACAGTGGTGTTTGTTTCATTCAATTGAGCATCCAGGTAACGCACTACCAAAATTGGATGCCTTTCCAGGTTACCCTCTTTCCTGTTTGAAATCACTTTCCCTATTACAATACCCAGCTTCATAGCTACATTTTTTCAATAAATTCAACAGTTGTTTCCGATCGCACATTTGCAGCATTGGCATCATCAGTATCCAAATGGATTTGCAAACGCCAGCTATCATTTATCCTGATCAGTACATTCTCAAAAATGGTACTTTTTACCCCGCTTACCCTTACCTTGCAATAATCACCATTTTTCACCCCAAATCGTGAAGCATCACTATTTGTCATATGAATATGGCGGGAGGCTACAATAGCACATTTTTCAAGATATACCGAACCGACCGGACCAATTAATGTAAGCGGTGCAGCATTTTCAAGATTACCGGAATTTACAACCGGTGGGTTTATTCCCAAAAAAACAGCATCACTTAATGACACCTCCACCTGATCGTAATTGCGTAAGGGTCCAAGAATACGCACCCCCTGTAATGATCTCTGTTTTGGCCCCACAAGGGTCAGCACATGTTTGGAGGCAAATTCACCTGGCTGATATAAAGGCCGGAATTCTTCAAACCTTGCATTGTTACCAAATAATTTCTTAAAAGTATTTTCAGTTAAATGTATATGCCGGTTTGATACTCCCAATGGAATAGTTCTATCAGTTGTGCCACAAACAGTACAGCTTGTTTTCACTTGCAGGCTTTTCCTTACTTCAGTGGCAATTTGCTCAATCAATGCTTCACTAATCATAATTACAATACCATTTATTTATTTATTTATTCAACCAAAACAACCTTAACTCCCAGCTTCTTAATTTTTTTCAGTGCTTCCTGCGGGGCTGTTTTATCTGTAATTATTGTTGATATTTTATCGATACTTGCATAACTGGCCAGTCCCGACTGGGTAAACTTACTGCCATCAACTATCAATATTACTTCACGGGCTTTTTCCACGATTTGCTTTTTAAGCTCAACATCCTGCAAATGCCTGTCGGTCAATCCATTTTCAACCGATACACCCCAGGCTCCAAGGAATGCCTTTTGAATAATCAGATCCTCAAAAAAGCTAATGGCCGGTTTACCGGAAATGGATGCAGAAGCATGCTTTAAATACCCCCCAGGCATCATTACATTAAAATTTTCGTATCCTAGAAACTCAACTGCCGCCCATATCCCAAAAGGTATTACCGTAACGTCAGCAAGAAAATCCTTTTGGCGTAAACTCTGGGCCATAGCCAAAGCTGTGGTACTTGCATCAAGCATAATCGCATCATTGCTTTCAACCAGGTTAGCTGCCACAGCCCCAATTGCCTTTTTGCTGCTAAAATTCAGGTTTTTTCTTTTTTGATAATCGTATTCCTGTTTGTATCTGTTTTCGATCAAACGGGCGCCACCATGAAATCTTACTATTTTTCCATTCTCCTCCAAAACATCAAGATCTGTACGAATAGTGGCCTCAGTAACGTTCAAAGTCCGACTAAGCTCCTTTACTGACATAGATTCACTGCTGGCAATCAAATCCAGAATACTAAGCTTTCTTTCGTCGAGATAGTCTTTCATTGTTGGTTTATTATGCGCAAGCAATATAGGTATTATTTTTATTTATTTGTGTTTTATTTGCGTTTATTTTTGTTTTTATTGTTTTTTATTTTTATTTAGGTGCTTTTTCTTAATGAAATGACATAAAAATTCCATAAAGAAGTTATCAATCCTTTTGCTATGGAAGGAGTTAATTCCTCTTTACTCTATAAAATTTATATCGTGGTTTTGATCAGGAGACTAAATACACTATCAGACTTTTTGCTCCGTGTGCCCCAATAACCAAGGCTTGTTCAATATCGGCTGTTTTAGAAGGACCTGCGATAAATAATCCAAAGCCTGGTTTTATGTCTCCCAAAAATTCATAAGCATTATGCATATTTGCCAGCAGAGATTTCTTATGAAGAATTAAAATCAGATGTTCGGCAATAAATGGCAATACCCGGTTTCCCATATTTTGTTCTTCAACCCAAACCGCACCATTTTCTGCAACACCAAAACTACCGTCAATAACAGCAAGGTTTATGGATTTCAGGTCATGTGGTTTTTCAATGGATGATAACTCAATAGAAGAGGTAAAAAGTGAACTGTTTGAAACTATCTGTACATCTTTGCCATAATTATCATTAATATATTGCTCAAGATTTATCTGAGTATCGGTCACAACTGCTCCACCAGCTGCCTCAACAGCCAGCGTGAATACTCCTGTTAAATCCGCATCACTGCCACCTAAACTTCCGGTATCAGGTAGTGGAATAAAGTCTGTTTTATTTTCGCTAATTTGCTTTAAAATATGCTCTTTACTCATCATGAAAGTTCTTTTTGTACCATTCCTTAAAACTATATTCAGGCACCTCAGGCATTTTTCTGCCTTGTCCCCAAACATTTAATTTGTTATAAATCAGGAATCCGGGCATTATTTTAAGCGTTTTTCGTGCTGCTTTTCCCATAAAATTATACAGAGCATTACTTGCCAATACAGTTCCCGCCATTTTCATAGCCAGGTTCATAATTACCGGCGCATTACCATTTTGCACAATTTCCTGCCTGAATTCATACAATTGATGATCCAAATCGATTTTAACCGGACACACATTGGTGCATGAACCACACAACGAACATGCTGAAGGTAAATCATAAAATTGTTTCTCATCTTTCAAGGGGGCCAATAAAGATCCGATAGGTCCCGGAATCAGTGCTCCATACGAATAACCACCACTGCGTCTGTAAATAGGACAGGTGTTCATACAGGCACCACAACGTATGCATTTAAGAACATGTCTGTGCTTTGGATTCTTCAATAAATCTGACCTGCCATTATCCACCAGAATAACATGCATTTGCCCTCCGGGTTTTGGAGTTGAATAATGAGAAGTATAGGTGGTAATTGCCTGACCGGTTGCACTTCGGGCTAACAGTCGTGTAAAAACTGCCAGGTGATTTAATGAGGGAATCAATTTTTCAATTCCCATGGAATGAATTTGAACCGATGCCAGGTTAACGCCCATATCAGCATTTCCTTCGTTTGTACAAACAACAACCTGGCCTGTAGCGGCAACGCCAAAATTCACACCTGTTAAAGCTACATCAGCCTGTAAAAATTTCTCGCGCAAATGTTTCCTGGCTTCACCGGTTAAATACGTGGGATCGCTAACACCCTCTTTGGTGTTTAATTTTTCATGAAAAAGTTCCCCAATCTCTTCCTTTTTAAGATGAATAGCTGGTAAAACAATATGACTTGGCGGCTCATGACGCAACTGTATTATCCGCTCGCCCAAATCAGTATCAATAACTTCGTATCCGTTTTGCTCAAGCACCGGG
>JBJKSB010000008.1:0-29333 GCA_046704385.1 Bacteroidales bacterium
TCGGCAAACTCAAATCCTTCAATTTTAACCAGTTTACACTGGTCAGCATGAGTCAGGCTATCAATAGATACAACCTCAGGCTCAATAACCGGATTATCAGTTACTTTTAAACCTGTGGAATCAAACGGGGTAAACTCGATTAAACCATAATAATTGGTGATGCTTCCATCAACCATCGAAATACCATCACCAATGGAATAGGTTCCGGTAACAAATCCACTATTATCGTCAATTAAAACAGCTCCGGTGGTATCCTGAATATATTTCTGATGTCTTGAATCGCGGGCATAAGTAACAGTGGCTGAACCCGTATAACGGACCTTCGAATTTACAGGCATGTTAATCAAGGCGGCCAGCTGATCAGTAATGGCACGAATCTCAAATGCCTTTGTTTCTGCATTTATAGTAGTATCAGGTATATTACTTACCCTGAATTTATAATTAGTTCCGTAAGCTGTTTCAGCCGGAATAACAATATCTTCCATTCCATCGGCTGCTACCGTTGGAGAAACCTGCATTACCCATTCTGTACCATTATAAAACTCAATACTTAAATTGGTTATATTGGCAGTAACCCACTGAACGGTAATGGTATCTCCGGCATATACCGGTGTTGAATCCTGTAAGGATACACTACTAATTACAGGAGCGTTTTCACTGATAGTTGTAAAAATAATTGAATCGACAGCACATTTATTACCTGCTACATCCTCAATAGAATCAGCTACCAATGTTACTTTATATTGCATATTAAAAGCAAGATTTGCTGAAGGAGTGACAGTAATTACTTTCCCTGTTATGGTTGCAGCAAAAGCAACATTATTTGCAGGTGATGCAGTATCAGTAAAAGTAATAAATGAACTAACATCTTCGCCAGCAGTAAAAGCAGTACTATCTGAAGCCCTTATTACATTCTCGTTGAAAGTAAGGGTTACTTTACTGTCAACTAAAACATCTTTTGCTCCATTTACAGGAGAGAACGTGATAACCGGAGCCGTAACATCCTTAGTAAGTAATTTAACAGCTGTATCCCAGGTTTTTGCCACCCTGATTCCATCAACCATTAAGGTGGCGGCTTTTGAAGAACTACCCTGACGCATATTGATCAGACTTATTTTTCCTGCATCGCTGCTTGAGCTGTCGATATAAGAAACGGTTGGGGCAGGTTCTGCATTTCCAACCACAGGGTTAACAAATAAATCAACCATATCGTTGGTATCAACCCCTTCAACAAAGGTATATTTCAAAACAACCAGAATAGTAGTATCTAAATTATAATCGAAACCTGAATATTTTATAATACTTGTACTGGCTTTTGAGACACCGAATGCCAGTTTACCTGAAGCATCTTTTTGAACAAATACCCGGCCTTTGTAGCTGGTTCCGGCATCTTCAGTAAAGTGCATAAAATAATCTCCTGATTGCGCATCTGAAATGTTAACAAGGGCAGCCACATAAACCGAACCCGTTGTTTGGGCCTCAAAACCTTTCTTCACATCCTGTCCGGTATTCATTAATGAAGCCATATTACCCACAACAGATGAAGCATAGTTAGCATAGCTCAGGCTTCCACCGGCAACTGTTACTTCATTGGTGGTAGTAGGTCCGCCTTGTTCTGACCAGCCATTATCCAGCAACTTTGTACCAGAAATATAATCAAAATTTTCAACGAGTAATTCGTCAACAATAGCATCCACTGTAATGGTATAGGTCTTCTTAGTACTTTGATCCTGGGCTGTAACAATTACTTTATAACCCGTAGCCAAATCTGTTGCAACGGTAGTACCATCAGCTTTATACACTTCAAAAGTTGCACCGGCAGCAGGGGTAAGATTCGATTTAAAATCGGCCAGACTTGTACCATAAGGGATACCCGTAATAGTTTCAGCAGATTTATCAACCGTATAAACTGTTGAAGAAACAGTGTCAACAGTACTTGCTGCTTCAGTTGTAACAGTTACTGTCCAATCCTGGGTACTTGCATCCTCAGCGGTTAGTGTATAAACCAATGATCCGGCAGAAAAATCATTAGCTGTTACAGCACTTTCCTGCGCAACAGTTCCGATTTTTGCAGTTGCTTTGTCGGAAAGCGTAAATGTAGCTACCAGCGTGGTAAGTGATGTTCCGTAAGGTAAAACAGCACTAACCGTATGATCGGCTGCAGTAACTGTGGCATCTGTACCATCAATACTATAAGTAAGAATATCATGAGCTGATGAAAGGGTTGCAGCTTTGGTTACTGTCACCGTCCAGTTTTTAGTAGTTCCGTCTTGAGCGGTTATCACGTAAGTTACTGCATTAGTAAAATCATTAACCGTACTTGCGGATGTTTGTGCATTTCCTGAAATTGTTGCAGATGCTCCATCCGATAAGGTAAATACAGCTGTTAACTGGGTTAAATCGGCAGTATTTGCAACTTCAACTGCAATATTCGGGTCACTGAAAACGCCGTCGTGACCATCAATGCTATAAGTAAGGATATCTTTTCCGGTCAGGGCAGCATCCACAGTTACATCGTAGGTTTTTACTGTCAAACCATCTTCGGCAGTAACTTTTACTTTTTTGGCGGTTGCCATATCTGTTGCAACAGTTGTTCCATCGGTATTATAAACTTCGAAAGAGGCTCCGGCAGCAGGAGTAAGATTTGATTTAAAATCAGCCAGAGTTGCATTATAAGGAATATTCACGATGGTATTTGCACCATTATCAATGGTATAAGCGGTGGAAGATACAGTATCTTCTGCACTTACAACATCAGCTGCCTCACGAGGGTACAATTCCCATTTGCCACCACTATAACTGTACCAGGTCATTATACCACTAACCGTATAATGATTACCAACAGTAAGCGATAATCCGCTATATAATGTATTATAAACAGTTAAATCACCACTACCATCATTTAATATATAATTACTACCGCTACCACTGGTACATTCTGCATTAACAACTTTCACAAATACACTTTCATAGTCCTCGTTGCATGCTGCTAAAGTAGTAACTACAGCTGCATCGGGTACTGCATTCCCTGAACCATTTACTGTAACATCTTTAACTGACCCTATTTCGGTCAATGCATTGTATTCACTTACTGTTCCTATAAGGGTAACATTATCACCCACAGCATAAGAATTCGAAGTACCGTAATAAACGTATACTCCATTCCATGCACCTGAACCATTTTGTAAATAAAAGTTATTACCAGAAAGCGCGGTTATTACGCCACTTGTACGCACAAGCGTACCAGCAGAATTCGAAGCTCCGGCTGTATTATCGTTCTGAATAGTATAGATGGTTGCATCCGTTGGAACTTGTGTTGTAACTGTAACTGTCCAATCCTGGGTGCTTGCATCTTCAGCTATCACCGTATAGGTAACAGTACTGGAAAAATCATTGGTAGTAACACCACTGGTTTGAGCAGTTGAACTGACAGATGCAGAAGCATAGTCAGAAAGTGTAAACGTTGCAACCAGGTTGGTAAGGTTTGTTCCATAGGCTACTTCAATATTTACGGTATGATTTACAGCATCTATGGTTGCAGTGCCGGTCTGTTCTGAAAAGCTAAAATCCGTTATTGCCTTTGCAACTGAAGGAGCTGTAATACTAAAATCCGCATCACTTTCATCAGAAAGTGTAATAGCGGTATGATCGTCCGAAATTCTTACTTTGTAAGTAGAAGCCAGGGTTTGACCTGCAGGAATAGCCCAGGTATAAGATCCATCGTTTGTTTCACCGTATGCAATCTGCGAATATGCTGAACCATCGTAAAGTTCAAGATCAACCGTTCCGGAATAATTGGCACTGTTCCAAGTAATATCTTTGCTGGTTCCTTTTCCCCATGATTCTCCTCCGTTGGGAGAAGTAATGGATAAGGTTGGAGTTGCTGACAGCTGTTCTATAGGAGATGAACTATTTTGTGGATTTGGTGATTGTGAAACAAAATCAGCCGAATTATCATCGCTATCATAACCATTTCCCAGCAATTCATCTGCTCCTCCAGAAGTTAAGGTTGAGGCAGTGGAACTTGCTTTTGCTTTTCTTTCAACAGATGTCGTATTAGATGGTGCTGGCGTGGCAGCAGTACCTTCATAATAATTTGCCGCCCCGAAACCAACAAAATCAATAATGCTTGCATCTGTTGGTGATGCTCCTGAGAGGGCTGTTGTTGAATTAACCAATGCAACTTTACCTTTTGTACCTGACATATTAAAAGTACCTATATCATCTGCTGTCGGTAATGCAGCAGTTCCACCGGACCCGGCTGCTTCCTGAATCAAATAAAAGCTATGAGCAGCAATGGTACCAGTTAAGGATGTTGTTGACCAGGTTGTTCCAGTGCTAGAAGTAAATTGCACCGACCATGTGCTCATGTCTACAGCCGATGAAGTAGGGTTATATAATTCAATAAAATCATTAGTGTAATATGAACCGCTGTTACCTCCTCCGCCATATACTTCACTAATAACAATATGGTTTGCTGTTTGCCCCCAGCTATTAAAGCCAAGGAATAAAAATAGAATTAAAGCCAGCAAACCCTGCCAGACTTTATTCCAAAATTGGTTAAAGTTTTTCATAAGTAATATAAATTAAATTAAAGTTAAAATACGTTTCATATTTATATAGTTATATAGTAATAAACATTATGTTTGTCTTTCGTCTTTTGTCTTTCGTCTTATCTTTTAATTATCCTGAAAGCTTTGGTTTCATTAGCTGACACCAGTCTCAAAATATATATCCCGCTTTCATATTGGGTCATATCAACAACTATGCTATGGCCCTGGATTAAATCAGCAGCCATTATTTGTCCTTCAATATTAAATAACTGAAATTGTGTATTTTCCCTGGCTGACTCAATAGCTACCATATTAAGCACCGGATTTGGATAGATATTGAACACAAACATATCCGCTATTACAGATTGAAGCTCATCAGCACTTGTGGTAACAATTAATGCAGAACTCTCTGTAGATATGTTTCCGGCCGCATCTTTAGCTGCAACAGTCATGGTATAGGTTGTACCTGCTTTTAAATCCGTTACATTAACAGAAGTTGAACCTGTGGTTTCAATTAAGGTATCATTTTTATAAACCTGATAAGCAGTTACCGCAACATTATCAGAGCAGGCATCCCAACTTAAGGTAAAGGACGAGTCGGTAACCGCAGAGGCAGTCAAACCCGCAGGTACAGTTGGGGCCTCAGTGTCTGCATCAGTTCCTACGATTTCATGGCTGCCTAAGAATGAGAATTCATCCACATCGTAAACATTCCATTCATCGAGGGTAAAAGTTGTATTTGGGGAGATTATTTCCGGCTTGCGAACCAAGGTTTGATCCTGGGCATAGGTTTCGCTACTTGTTGGATCGCCTAAAAGATCAATGACAGATTCATTTTTAAATAAGCCAATGGCATCGTTACCGTTAAAGTTAATAACTGTAGAATTTGTTAAATCAGCAACGGCCTGCATGGCTGCATCTGCCGAACTATGAACCACCACATAAACATCGTCATTGGCTAATGTGCCACTCAGGCTAAGCGAATTTCCCCAGCCTCCACCATTCGAAGCCAGGCTTAATGAATAATCAGCCAAATTAACATCCGCTCCGGTAAAATTGGCTATTTCAATACCTTTATTATAAGAAGAACCTTCAATATACTCCGAAATAAAAAGGTCAGTCGCCGTACCGCCAACAATGCCTGAGTTTAATTTACCGTTTACAATGGAACTGTTATTACTGCTGCCTTCGGAATTGTAAGCTACAACGTAATAATAATAAATAACTTCATCAACTACAGCAGAATCAGTATAAGATATCATATTAGCGCCTAAAGTGGAAAGCAAACTGAAATTTGTGCCATCATCCGATTTATACAGGTAATATCCATCTTCACTGCTGACATCACGCCAACTAATCTTAATGTTAGTTGACGAAGAGCTTACCTTCACATTGTCAGGTGTTGCCGGAACGGATGCCACGTCTGTGCCCCAGGCCTCATCAGCCAGATCGGGAAAATCAATGTATGGGTTTCTGTTGCCCTGGTAGGTTTCAATTTTATTGTTTCGTGCTATTTCTTCAGAATCGACGGGATCGGCCAAATTCCATTTAAAAAGGGTATTAATATCAACCAGTTTGGACATATCGCCAGCCTGGGTGGGATACATGGTATAAAAATAAAAAATTGCACGGGCCAGGTTTCCTTTATGATCTTCGCGTGGTTCAAATGTCCCGTTATAATATTCACTGTACTCATCAATATTACTTGTAGGAATAGTTGATTGAGATTGATCCAAACGCATCCATTTTGTAGTTAAATTATCATCGATATCGCCGAATGGATTATTATTGCGCACACTGTTCCAGTTTTCATAGACAGGAAACAAATGGTGCAGATCAGATTTCATAGGCTCGTTTTCATTAAAAAAACTTTGTGGGATGGAGTGTTCGCAATTTAAAGGTGCCGGATAGGTCGTGATCCCGCCATAAGTACTATTTACCTGGTAGCCGGAATAAACACCTGTAATCACATTATTTATATTATCAATATAGTTGTATAAATACAAACGGGCAGAATCATAACCCAAAGTATGATGTTTTCCGTCATAATAATTAGCCTTAAACCATTCCCTGAGTTTAACTCCGCTTAAATCTGATGGAGGGGTTTGGGCAAAAAGATGTGATGTAAAGGAAATCGCAAGGCAAAGGAAAACCAAGAGTTGAATTTTTTTTGTTTTCATTCAGTCAGTCTACAATAAAGTTAAAAACCCATTTTTTTTCACAATACAAATCTATATTCGGTTAACAATCAACACAAATACAAATTTTGCCCGATAGTAAAATCCAATATTTTTCATAACTGCCTATGAAAAAAATATTAAGTACAAATTGCGAATAGCAGAACTAATAAGAGCTTTACCAAAATATTATTTTCAATTTTTAAGCAAAATTTGTATTAATCTTTTTATAATGGTATATTAACCTTGTATTAACACACAAGCAAATCATCATAACTACCTTATTTTGTATTATTTACAGTTATTAAAAAACTGATAAAAATTACAAATACAGGTAAATAGTAAAAAAAGGGGAATAGTGTTTTTCACTATAACGAATATGTATAAAGCAAGTAAAAGAGGGTTAACAAATAAAAAATAAACCTATGGACTTGATCTCAGAATTGGTATATATTATTTCACAAAATCCCCCAAACTCCCTCGATTTGTTAATTCCTCACAAAACTAAAACAAGAAAACTTTACGACGCGGTATTAGAAAAAAAAATAGCTACTGATGAAGATGCAGCCAGGTTGATCTATAAAAGCGACGCAAAAGATAAAAGATTTTTGATGTTGAAAAGAAATCTTATCCAAAAATTAACAGATTTAGTGCTTTTATCCGATCATACTGAAATTAACAGACATAATTTCGTACAACTGCAATTTAAGTGTGAAAGAGAATTAAATATTGTTAAAAAACTTTTAGTACAAAATGTTTATCATAATGCAGAAAAAATCACCTCAAAAGTATTTAACACTGCAACTAAAAATCATTTAATTGAGATACAACTGGAATGCGCCAAAATTTTCAGAACTATTTATTCATTGATGGGAAACCTGAATGAGACAATTAAACACAATAATAATTTCGAATTATTTTCAAGAAACTGCAACTACCTGAATGAGGCCAGGGGGATGTGGCAGATTTTGTATTGTAAAATAAAATATACAGCAGCTTTCTCAAATGAAATTGTGGAACTCACAGAGAATTATATAAAAAAAATTAAAATTTGGCTTAATGAGTATGATAGCCCTTTCCTGGAATTGTATTTATACAGAATCCAGATTATTTATTATAAAAATCTTGCAGACCTGAACTCAACATTAACTACTTTAATTAAAGTGGATAAACTATTAAAAGATTTTCCATATTTAAAGAATAAAGAAATTATACTGGAATTAAACCTGGAATCAGCTATTTATTACCGTTCAGTAAGGAAATTGAAAACTGCTCAAAAATATATCGATAAATGTTTGGAAGTTAGCGATTACAGGGCTTTTGATAAATTTTTGGTTCAATCGTGGAATTTTGATATTCAAATTAAAAAGAAAGAATATAAAAAAGCTGCTATAATATTACATCAAGTTAAAGAGACTTCACAGTTTAAATACCTTGAACCACCTGATAAAGCGGCATGGTTAATAAAAGAGGGCTATTTATACTTTATTTTTAAAATGAATAATGAAACCAATTTTATACCAACCTATTTACCCGATTATACATCGGGCATTCAGGTTAATAAGTTTATTCTGACATGTAAAGCAGCCAACAAAGATAAAAAGGGATATAATCCTTTACTACAAATCATTACTATATTACTTCAATTGTTAAAAAAAACTGAAAAACTCGACTTTGAAGGAAATAAAATGTTGGTGTACTTTTATCGTCATTTGAAGGACATAAACCAGCTAAGGACCCGGTATTTCTTTTATAATTTCTCTAAAACTGCTTCATTTAATTTCGTTCCTGACGATTTGGTAAAAAAAACAAATGCATTTAATAAACAGATGGACAAAATGGATGTTGCCAATATTTACGATTATTGTGAATTAATCCCCTATGAACTACTATGGGAATCGGCGAAGGAATTACTAATTTCCGGAAGCAAATAACCGAACTAAGTTCAATGTCATTCGCAAATGGTCCAACCAAAACCCATACTAACTCGTTATCTTTCCGGGTATAGCGAGAAATTATCACAATTTTACAAGACACTATTTATTTTAAATTAGCTCCTAAAAAAAAGGCTGCCTCAAAAAAGGCAGCCCCATATTATAATTAATTTATCGTTTCTTCGGAGGTTGAATTCCACGTTGTTTGGCCATTTCTTCCATACGTTGTTGCCATCCCGATTTTTTAACAGGCTTTTTGCTTGACTGGGCTGCTTTCAGTTTGGCAAGTATTTCATTATCATCAACCCTGCGACGGATTAACCATGTTTGCAGAATGGTAATTAATAACGACAAGAAATAATAATAACTTAATGCAGCTGCATAATTATTAAACCAGAAGAGCATCATTACAGGCATAAAATACATCATGTACTTCATACCAGGCATTTGCTGGTTACTCATGCTCATTTGGTCGTTAAATTTCATATAAACAATATTCACAGCTGTCATGAGTAAACAGAATAAACTAATATGATCGCCAAAACCCATCGGAACAGTAAAAGGCAGATGTATTACCGCATCATAGGTAGATAAGTCGTGAGCCCATAAAAAGGGTTGCTGCCTTAATTCAATTGAATTCGGGAAAAACCTGAACATAGCAATTAATAAAGGCATTTGGAACACTAATGGTAAACAGCCTCCCATTGGGTTCGCTCCCGCTTTTTTGTATAATGCCATAGTTGCCTGCTGCTTTTTCATGGCATCTTCCGATTTTGGATACTTCTCATTCAGTTTGTCAACCTCAGGTTTTAAAGCCTTCATTTTAGCAGTTGACATGTACGATTTATAAGTAAATGGGAAAATGATAATTTTAATCATAATGGTCATGATCAGTATGATCAAACCAAAATTGGAAATAAATTTACTTAGCCAGTTGAAAACCGGAATTACAAATCCCACGTTAACCCAGCGGATTACGCTCCACCCTAATTCAAGTACCCTTTCCAGATCAACATGCAGCTTTTTAAGTGTTTGATAATGGTTAGGTCCCATATAAAATGACATGGGAAAATCTTCAGATGATTTGCCATCGTAAGCCAGCGATATTACTGAATTAAAATGTTTCATGTATTTGGGGTTATTGATCTCTTTATCAACTTTTACCACCGCGTTGCTAAAGTTATTTTTGGCAATAAGGGCAACATTAAAAAACTGTTGTTTATACGAAATCCATTTAATTGGAGTCGATAGTATTTTCTGTTCCGATTGTGAACGGGGACTCACTTTCTCTACATCCGATTCAAAATATTTATAATAAATGGTTGTATTCATGTCTTCCCATTTCCTGCCTTTTTCAAAACCTGTGATATAACTTTTCCAATCGAGTGAGATGTATCCATTACTGGCTGAAATAAGATTATTAAGTCCTTCTAACTGGATGTCAAAATCAATTACATAAGTCCCGGGCGTAATAACATATTTATAAGCCAGGTATCTCCCATCGTCAAAATTAAGTGCAAATTTAATGGTTACAGGACCATCACCAACCGCAGCGGTATCAGAATCATCAGTGAGCTTAAAAAATAACTGGTTTGTAGAAATACTCCGGTTTTGGGCAAAAAATTCGAGTCCAAATTCCGTGGAGTCACCGCTAAAAAGTACCAGGGGTTTTCCATCAAACGTTTTATACTTTTTTAATTCAACAGAATAAATTCTTCCTCCCTGGTTGAGAAATTTAATTTTAAACAAATCATTTTCAACAGTCTTAAATTCTCTGGTTCCTTGGGCAAACTTTGAAAAATCACCATATTCCTGCTGTATCTCAGTACTGGTTTCTTCCGGTGTTTTTTCTTCAGTAGTACTTATAGTAGCATTTTGAGCCGTTTCATTTATCTGCTTAACTTCTTTTACAGTTTGTTCTTTCTGAATATTTGCTATTGAATCCTGTAAATGTTTTCTTCTTGCAATTTCTTCTTCAGAAGGTTTGGTAAAATATCCCCAGGCCATCATAACGCCAACAATCAATACCAAACCTATCCATGAATTTCTATCCATAATATAATATTAATTAAACTAAAATTATTCGAGAGTAGCTTTAACAAAACTTACAAATAACGGATGAGGGTTTATCACCGTTGATTTATATTCAGGATGAAACTGAACACCCACAAACCACTTATGTGAAGGTATTTCAACAACTTCAACCAGATTGGTTTCCGGATTAATTCCCACCGGCATCATTCCGGCATTAATAAAGTCATCCATATATTTATTATTGAATTCGTAGCGGTGACGGTGACGTTCTTCAATTGAAGTCTTTCCGTAAGCCTGATACGTCTTGCTTTTTTTAGTCAGAGCGCAGGGATAAGCTCCCAATCGCATGGTGCCTCCCTTTTCCAGAATGGTTTTTTGCTCTTCCATAATATCAATAACCGGTTGCGGCGTTTTTTCATCCATTTCCGATGAGTTGGCTTTTTCCAGTCCGATAACATTACGGGCAAACTCAATAACGGCAGCCTGCATTCCAAGACAAACGCCAAAGAACGGAATATTATTTTCGCGCGCATATTTCACAGCAAGAATTTTACCTTCCATACCACGATGGCCGAAACCCGGAGCTACCAAAATTCCTTTAATATCCTTAAGTGTTTCTTCAATGTTTTTCCTGGTAATATTTTCAGAGTGTATCCAATGCAAATTCACCTTACAATCGTTAACTGCACCTGCATGAACAAACGACTCGGCAATAGATTTATAGGCATCCTGTAACTCAACATATTTACCAATAAGCGCAATTTCGACAGTTTTTTCAGGATACTTGAATTTATTCAAAAACTCTCTCCAGACTTTCATCTCCGGATCTTTTTCAACCGGTATCACGAATTTTTCCAGCACCACTTTATCCAAACCCTCCTCCTGCATCTTAACCGGTACTTCATAAATGGTACACACATCAATAGATTGTATAACATTTTGAATATTCACGTTACAGAAAAGAGCCACTTTGGCACGAATATCTTCGGTAAGTTCCTTCTCTGTACGTAAAACCAGTACATCAGGTTGAACCCCGGCTTCGAGCAATGATTTAACCGAGTGTTGTGTTGGTTTTGTTTTTAATTCACCTGAAGCATTTAAGTATGGAACCAATGTCAGGTGAATTACCATCGCATTTTGCCCCAGCTCCCATTTTAACTGACGAACTGTTTCAATATAGGGTAATGATTCAATGTCGCCCACTGTCCCACCGATTTCAGTAATCACAAAATCGTATTTATATTTTGAGCCAAGTAGTTTAATTCGTCGCTTTATTTCATCAGTAATATGAGGAATAATTTGTACGGTTTTACCCAAAAAGTCGCCTCTGCGTTCCTTTTCAATGACTGATTTGTAAATTCGTCCGGTAGTGACATTATTAGCCTGTGAGGTTGGAATATTTAAAAACCTTTCATAATGTCCCAAATCAAGATCGGTTTCTGCCCCATCATCGGTTACAAAACATTCACCATGCTCATATGGATTGAGTGTTCCCGGATCGACATTCAAATACGGATCAAGTTTTTGGATGGTAACTGAAAATCCTCTTGATTGTAATAATTTTGCCAGTGATGCCGAAATAATTCCTTTTCCCAATGATGACGTTACACCGCCTGTTACAAATATGTATCTGGTAGTTGACAATTTACTATATTTTTAACTATTAAACACCTGCACAAAAGTACATTATTAATTCAATTCTTAACACTCACAATCAAATAAATTGCCGTTAATTATCTGTGAATAGTGGAATGCTCCCGGTAAATCAGAAAATCAGAATGATTGAATGCAAAAATGGCCGGTGATAGTTCCGGCCATTTTCTTTATTTTATAATTCGTCTTCTGCCTGATCAATCAGCTGAAGTCTTTGCTTCAGGCTTACCATATGCTCTTTCGCTTTTTCGATTTTTCGATGAACCTCATCTAATAAACTCTGAGCATTGCTTGAAGCTGAAAAGAATCCAATGTTATTTTCATACAATGATATTTCATTTTCAAGCTCCTTGATTTTGTTAATTAGTTTATTTCGTTCAGTATATATTTTATTCCTTGAATGTGAACTAACCCAACCATCAACTTTTGATTTGTAATTTAGCTGGTTTCGTTCACCAGCTTCCAGTTTAAGCTTTTCAAACTGTACATTGATAGCATCCCTGAAATCTTTTTGAATTTCATCTTTTTTACTCAAAGGTACATGCCCAACCTCTGACCATTCTTTCTGAATATCCATTAGTTTTTTCAGATTTTCTTTATCGTCGTCACTTTTTACAAAGTTTTTAACCTTTTCTATCAATTCCAATTTAAGTTTCAGGTTATCCTCCTGACGACTATCAGCCGTATTGAAAAATTCCGATTTTTTATCGAAGAATGAATCGCAGGCAGTTCTGAATCGTTTCCATAATGTTTCAGAGTGTTTCTTAGGAACCGGTCCAATTTCTTTCCAGCGTTTTTGAAGCTTAATAAAATCTTCAGTGGTTTTTTTCCATTCGGTGCTATCCTTAAGGGCTTCAGCCTGTACACATAAATCAAGCTTAAGTTGGAGATTATTTTTCTGTTCTTCCTTGGCTTCTTTGTAAAACTCACGTTTCCGCGCAAAAAACTCATCACACGCAGTTTTAAACCGGTTATATATTTTATTATTATCTTTTTTGGGGGCAAAACCAATGGTTCTCCAAAGCTTTTGAATCTCAATCAATTCTTTTGCTTTTGCTTCCCATTCACGTGGTTTCTCAATTTCATCATTAACCAATTCTTCAACACGTTCACATAAGGCGGCTTTTTGTTCGAGATTTTTCACCTGCTGATCTTTCAGTCCCTCAAAATATTCCTGATGCTTTTTATTGATTTGGGTTGTAGCCGCTTTAAAGCGTTCCCAAATATCATCTTTTTGATCGGATGGTACAGGTCCTATTTCCCTCCACTGATTGTGAAATTCCTGTAGTATTTTAAAGGCTCTTGTAACAGAGTCCTCCAGCAATAAACCTTCGGCCTTTTCACAAAGTTCAATTTTTAGTTCAAGATTCTTTTTAAGGTCAAGATCACGTAATTCCTTATTGATCTTTATATAATCATAGAATTTTTCGACTGTGTGGTTATAATTCTCCCATAAATTCTTAACAGCATTTTGCGGAACCAGTCCTACATCGCGCCAGCGTTGCTGCAAATCGCGGAATTCCTGAAAAGTTCTGTTTATGGATTCTTCCTTATTGATGAGTTCATTTATTTCGTCAATAATCTGATATTTGAGCTTCAAATTGTCTGTTTTTTCTTTTTCAAGTTTTTGGTTTAATACAGCTTTTTTATCCTTAAACCGGTTATATAATAGTTTGAAGGTTTCTTCCGATGTTTCATCAAAAAACTTAAAATCTTCAGGATTACCTCCATTTTCGACAAATTGTTTTTTAGCTTCGGCAGTTTCAGCCTTATATTGTTTATAAAATGCAATCTTAATATCTTCAACAGCATCCTTAATTGTTTCAACATCGTAATTGTTAATTAAGGTATTGAGCTTGGTTAAAAGGGTTGGCCGGTCTAGTTCCGAATAATCTTCAGCCTTAAATTCTTCTGCTTTTTCCTCAGCTTTTTGTGTCTCCTCCTCAACCTTTTCATCTGCATCATCCGTTTCTGCCTCTTCTGATTTAGCCTCAGTTTCTATCGATTTTTTCTCCTCATCAACTTCCTCATTATCCATTGACTCTTCTTCTGAAATTTCATCCTCAGCAGGTTCTTCCTCTTTTACTTCCTCTTTAACAGACTCTTCCTCCGGTAGTTCTTCAGGAATATTTTCAGATTCACTTTCTGTCTCATTACCTGTTTCTTCCTCATCAGAAATTACAGTTTCAGGCTCCGATTCTGCAACAACAGATTCTTCTGTATTTTCAATACTCTCAGTAACCTCATCGCTATTTTCGGTCAATTCTTGTTCATTTACATCGTTAACAGCCCCGCTATTAACATCATGTGCACCTTTTTCAGGTAAATTCGATTCGTTCGCAGTTTCTTTAGTTTCCATCTTTACAAATTAATGACAGTTAGATTCTATGCTTATAAAATGCATCTTAGCTTTTCAACCTACGAAAATATAATTTCGTTTGTAAAAGCCCAAGAATACTGTCAAATATTTGATTAACTGCCCCGGGGCCAAACAAAAAAAGCGATAAGATTGAATCTTACCGCTTTGTAACCTAAACTTTGAAAATATGATGAAATTACACGATTTCAATGCTACGCGCCGGTTGTTTTATTGCCTCTTTAACTTTTGGTAAATTCACATATAAAATACCGTTTTCAGAACGTGCCGAAATACCTTCTTTTTCAATCTTATCAGTTATTCGGAATAATTTTTCAAATTCCAGCGCTGAAAAACCGGTCCTGGTATCATTTTCATCACGCTCTTTGGTCTTGATAGTTAAAACATCATTGTTTAATTCAATTACCAAATCTTCTTTTGAAAGTCCCGGTATCGCCATATCGATATTTACCGATTCTTTCTCATCATGGATGTAATATTTAACGTTACTATGTTCTGAACAATCGCATTGATTACCCAAATTACTGTCGAATAAGTTGCTGTAAAAAGCTTCATTAGCCAACCTGTTTACTAATCCCGGGGTGTTAAATCTTACTAAAGTCATTTTAATTTCCTCCTATATTTTAAATTTATTTTCAAAAAATGTTTTCTGAGAATCTTTTTTTCAATTCACATACCATCTGCTATTTTATTCATTTTTCATGTCACAATGTCTTTGGGGACTAAAAACACATGTCATTATTTCCGATTTTGGATATTTAAATCGATTTTTTGACATTGATCCTAAATCAATTTGCTTTAAAAGACTCACCGAATTATTTTTACCACAAAATTCCAATTTATGCGCATCGATATTTTAAGTGCAGTACCCGAACTGCTTCAAAGTCCCTTAAGTTATAGTATTGTTAAACGGGCAATCGATAAAAACCTGGCGGAAATTCACATTCATAACATCAGGGATTTTTCAACCGATAAGCATAAAAAGGTTGACGATTATGCTTTTAGCGGTGGCGCCGGAATGGTTATGACCATACAGCCCATTGAGGCAGCCATTGAACACCTTACCCAACAACGCCATTATGATGAGATAATTTACACATCGCCCGATGGCGAACCTTTTACGCAGAAAACAGCCAATACCTTATCAGGCTGTTCTAATATTATAATTTTATGCGGGCATTATAAAGGAATTGATCAGCGGATTCGCGATCATTTAATTACCCGCGAAATTTCAATTGGCGATTACGTATTAACGGGAGGCGAACTCGCTGCCGCTGTAATGAGCGATGCAATCATCAGATTAATACCAGGTGTACTTTCTGATGAAACATCAGCCCTGACAGACTCTTTTCAGGATAATTTACTGTCACCACCGGTGTACACCCGCCCTGCAGAATATAAAGGATGGAAAGTTCCCGAGATATTACTATCAGGAAATACAAAAAAAATTGAAGAATGGCGGCACGAGCAAGCTCTTGAACATACTCGTAAACGTCGCCCGGACTTACTGGAGGAATAAGAAAATTCTAAATTTTAACTTCCCCGGAGGGAAACTTCACTGAATCCTTATGATTGATTTATCGCAGTATTTTCCGCACAAAAGCCACCGTAAAATACGACATCAGGAATACGCCGACAAAACCTTCAAGATTCGATAGCCATCGCACAGCACCCATAGGATAAAAATCGCCATAACCAATGGTTAAAAAGGTGATACCGGAATGATAAAAACTACGACCAACAATACCCAGCAAGGCATGTTCGCCACCCAGGCCAGAAACAATGCCACCCCAGTTTAAAGCCAGTACCAAGGCATAAACCAGGCTAAAAACGGTGTAAACTACCAGCATCGAAACCATAACCCGAAAAGGATTGGTAGCATATAAACCCGCATAGTCGAATACCAGTTTTTTAAAAGCATAAACCGGTGCCTCATAAACCAAAGTCCACTTTTTCTTCTTTTTAATTTTCGCATATTCAGCCTCCAGTTCAAAACGCTTAAACCATACGTATGAAACATCTTCATCGCTATATTGTCCGGTAGCATTAAAAGTTTCCTTTAAAACCCTGAATTGCTCAGCTTTTTGTGCCAGCGTGGTTTCGGGCTGGTTTGTAATCAATTTATATACTTTGTTATCATCCCAGTCAATATAGATAGTACCAAGCAACCGCATGGCAGAAATATCCAAAATATCTATATCCACTTTAAACTCGTAGGGTTTCAGGTCAATAATATCCCGAATTACAGTATCCGACAGATCAACTTCGGGGCATTTACGCACTCTGAGATCAACATAATGGTTTATGTGACAACCTTTAAAGATCAGTTTTTTAAATCTGCCATCCAAAAACGAAAGATTACAATCGCCAAAAGTGGCTTTTTCCAAATCAAGCTCGGTATTTTCATATTCTGCCAACTCAAAATTAAGGTCGCCATCACCAAAACTGGTTTTTTTAAAGGTAATGCGACCCTCAGCAGCAGAACCTTCAAACACAGCCTCACCCTTCCCAAAAACAGCACGATTGAAGTTTACCTTACCTTTACCAAATTCAACAGTTTTAAAATCGACGCCTCCATTTCCAAATTCAGTTCGTTCAAAGGAAATGTCTCCCCTACCAAATTTAGAAAAATGAAAATCGACTTTACCCTCACCAAAACGTGCTACTTTAAAGCTTACATTTCCATCATTAAAATGGGTATTTAAAAAAGAAACCTCGCCCTCGCCAAATTCCGTATTTACAAAATTGATATCTCCTTTACCAAAATCAGTATACTGAAAGTTCTTAAAACTGTTTATAAAAATAGAATTTTTAAAATTGACATTTCCCTCGCCGAAAGATGCATTTGAAAAATCACATACACTTCCTCTGAACAAACAGTAACTAAAATCGACATTACCATCACCAAATTGTGTATTTACAAACAACAACTCACCCCGGGCAAAACAGCTTTCAGCAAAATTCACATCTGCATTTTCAACCTCCAAATACGAAAAGTCAACAAAATATTCAGAAACAAAAAAGGCATGTTTAGCTGAAATTTGTTTAATCTTAATATTCTCTTTTTTATCCAACAAATTAAACCTGCGGTATGCCGTAAACGAAAAGTTGTTTACATAGCAGTAATCAAGATTTACCACCTTGGTCTGTTCTATCTGTTCATATATATCAGCAGTTTCCATATAACCGTAATCTTCTGCAAATAAAAACTGACCCAGATTATTAAAAAAAGAAATAACAGCGGTTTTGGGATAAACCACATCCTTCTCTGCTGTAAAAGGTTTATCGATAATTTTTACAGTGAATTTCTGAAAATATGAATGTATCATGTGTCGACTCTTCTATTAGGCCAATTTAATTATTAATAATATTTTAAACAAAATATGTTCGACATATAATTAGAATCGATATTCGTATAAATCTAAATTATAGTCATTTTGAGGTTTTAAACCAGAAAGCCCATAAATTTGAAAACAAAATTTACAAAAGAATGTAATATGTATACTTTTAAGTTAAAGAAAAATTACAACAGTATTAACTATAAAATCTTGAAAAAATGACTTTTGAATTACCAAAATTATCGTACGATTTAGATGCACTGCAACCATACATCAGTAAAAATACGCTTGAATTCCATTACGGAAAACATCATCAGGCATATGTAACAAACCTGAATAACCTGGTTGGCGGAACCAAATTTGAAAACGCTGATTTAGAAACCATTATCAAAAATGCTGATGGTGGAATTTTTAATAACGGAGCACAAGTTTGGAATCATACTTTTTATTTCACCCAGTTTTCACCCAATGGTGCCAGAACTCCCCAAGGTCTTTTAGCAAATGCCATTAACGCGCAGTTTGGCTCATTTGATGTATTTAAAGAACAATTTAACAAATCGGCCGCTACCTTATTTGGTGCAGGATGGGCATGGCTGGCATTAAATGCCGAAGGAAAACTGGAGATTATACAGGAGAGCAACGCCGGCAATCCGCTGCGTACAGGAA
The DNA here is from genome assembly GCA_046704385.1 of Bacteroidales bacterium. Classification (GTDB taxonomy): domain Bacteria; phylum Bacteroidota; class Bacteroidia; order Bacteroidales; family SZUA-534; genus GH45. Next base: position 18,733 of record JBJKSB010000008.1, read on the forward strand.
AAACTCCGATTCTAACTTGCGACGTATGGGAACATGCTTACTATCTTGATACTCAAAACAGACGTCCGGATTATATTAAAAATTTCTGGGAAATTGTAGACTGGAATAAAGTTGGCGAACGCATAAAATAAATGGCATAGCAAACTGCATGTCAAAAATCAGCAATCTATATGGGTTGCTGATTTTTTTATCTCCCGCACATATTACAATAAGGACAGTTCTCACAAATTAGCTGATCAGTGGTTTGTGTAAATAATACCGACGGATCAAAAATTTCTTCCAAAAGACTAATCAAACGACTTTCTACCTCATCTTTTATAGCTAAAAAATTACCGGTACTAAAGGCCTCATGCTTTTTTGAATTAATGTGAAATAAACTACCAGGTTCAAACAATTGTTTTACCTGATAAACCATGGGAATAATTGCCTTTTCGGAAACATATTTTTTGCTAAGTATTAAACTATAAATAAAAGTTTGAAATACAGCCTTGGTATTTTTAATATGGTCGTGACTAAAAACTTCATCAAGCTCATTGTATGCCAGTTTATCACTGCCTGTTTTATAATCGATTACCCGCAACCCATTGTCAGAACGGTCAATCCGATCGACCATACCACCAATATTTACTTCATATTCACCCCGAACCGTTTTTATTTTAAAACGTTCCAAAACTTTTTCCTCAAGTGCCACTATGTTCAGTGGAGCAAGGTGCCTATCCCTTTTTAGTAAAGCTATTAGGTACTTTTTTATGACCTCAAAAATCACCTGGTTTTTTCCATCAATAGTAAATACTCTTTGGGTGTTTTGGCCAAAAAATACTTCAGCAAACGAATCTTGAATAATTTTATCGATATGGGGTTCATTTTTAACTATCTCATTAAGGATTTCAGGCGTAATTAACGTACTATTTTTCAGGAAATCAGAATACAGTTTTTCTGCTGAGGTATGGAAAATATTACCAAACAGACGGGCATCAACAACTTCTTCCAACTCGTCAGACTCCTTTACTTTGGCGATATTTTTAAAATAGAAACGAAGCGGACACTGCAAATAAACAGAAAGAGCGCTTGGCGATAAGTAGTTATCCTTTTCATTATCAATGTATTCATTCAGTCTGTCCCAAACCGGTCCATTTTTTTCAATTTCAATTTTCCTGCCTGTTACAATATCGATAGTTTGTGATATAACCTCATTTTTCACTGTAAAATCAGGATTATATTCCAGTTGATAAATTAACCGGCTCTTTTCCCCTGTAGAGTTATCGCCCACACCTGAATTATATATTAACCAGATATTTTCAGCCCCCTGCATCAGCCGGTAAAAGTAGTAAGCATACATTGCATCATTAAGCTCGATAGTGGGCAGCCCAAAGCCACGGCGTAAACCATACGGAATAAAAGAAGTAACTTTTCCCTGGCCGGGAATTACCCCTTCGTTCACCGACATTATTATAACATTTTTAAAGTCGAGATTCCGGGTTTCAAGAAATCCCATAACCTGTAAACCAGTGACAGGTTCCCCTTCAAAGGGTAATCTTAATGAATGCAATACCCTCTTTAAAAGGCTGAAAAATGTTGGTAACTGAACCTCAATTTTATAATCAAATAATTGTTTTATAAGGTTTTTAAGCTCAATACGAAATTTGAATACGAACTCGCGTTCTAAAACAAAAGTCTGATCAGGTAGTGATTCAACGCTCAGCTTTTCCTGTATATATTGAAGGATATCATCCAAATATTCACCAAATTGCAAAACTGATTTACATTCCTTAAATATTTTTATCAGCAGCGTATCGGATTTTAGTTCTGCTTCCGGAACAAAATAAAGATTCTCTTTAATTAATACCTTTAACATAGCGTCAGTTTGCGGGCCACATAATTGTTTGATAAAGGGATGCCTCAACAGGGAAAAAACCTGTTTGTGATAAAAAGTCAAACCAGAATTATTTATGCGTAAATTCAGTTGAAGCTGCATTATTAAATCGATAAAATTTCCTGTTAATGACTCATTTACAGGAAATCCCATGGTAATATTTACATCATTTATTTTAGCCGGAATATTATTAATTACGGGCATTAACAATTGTTCATCGGACAAAATAATGGCAGTATCAGCAGGATTATCGAGTGAAACAGAATTTAACACCTGTTGTGCGGCAAAAATCTGCCCATGGTTGGTAGGTGCCGAAACTACCTTAATCGTTTTACCTTTAAGTTGGTTTGTATTCTTTAAGGCAACAACTGAAGGAAACTCTTTCAGATATTTTCGTTGAAAAATACCGGCTTCCATTTCGTTGTTTTCTATATAATATTCATCGTAATCCCAGAAAAACCGGGCCAATCCTAAATTCTTTAATACCTTAAAAACTTCTTCTTCAACTGGTGTTATGGCATTAAATCCAATAAAAAATATTTGTTTAAACCTGAAATTATTAAGTGATTTTGATCTAATATTTGACAGCGCATCCTGGTAAACCATTCCTTCATAACCCAAACCTTTTGATGAAAGATTTTGCCCAAATTGCGTATACATTGGAAGCATGATCTCCCAAATTTTCAGAAATTCCTCTTTAATTTTTGTTGATTTTTCAGCATCGAAGGCATCAAAAAATCGCTTTAGTGTAGCAATTTGCTCTTGGTTAAGAAAATCGAAGCGGTTCTCAAGGCTTTTATAATTTTTAACATTAATAAAAACCGATTCCGCGTTTACCATATATTTATCGACATCATTAAAATCAGCTAATAACAACTCACCCCATCCATAAAAGCTATCAAAACTTTCGTTTGATCCCGATAATTTCCCATAAATTACATACAACTCTGACAATAAGCATATTGATTCAGCTTTTGCCAACTTCGACTGGTCATACATAAATTCATTAATAGTAGATACTACAGGTGCCCAAACCGGCCGATCATTGACCAACTGCTTAAGTTCATTCATAAAAAACACTCCCGACCGTCGATTTGGAAAAACCAGAGTTATATCCCTGAATTCATCTGAATGATTCTTATATAAATAGTTTGCCAGCGATTTGAGAAAATTATCCATAGTTTATAAATGACCTATAAAAATAGTACTGCCCGATTTAAACACCAAACAGACTCACAATATTGTTAGTAAAATAAGGCAATTAAAAAATATTATAAATTCAGAAAGACTTTATTACAAGTAAATTTTTCTTTCTTAACAATAATAATAATTTTGAAGCTTGAAAATATCAAGACTTTAAACAATAAAATAAATTTCTTGTTGAATACAATAATTATTTGTTTAACAGGGCATGAAAGAAGAATATTATAACATAAATGATCTCGAAAAACTTACTGGTATAAAGGCCCATACCATTCGCATATGGGAAAAAAGATATAACCTTCTTGATCCGCACCGAACCGACACGAACATTCGTTATTATACAGCAAAGGATCTCAAAAAACTGCTTAATATCTCCATATTAAATAAGAACGGAGTTAAAATTTCGAGAATTGCCGAATTAAAAGATACTGAGATTGGCGAAAAAGTCATCGAGATTACAACCAGAACCAGTGATGCCGAAGACCAAATTCAAAGTTTAATTATGGCAACGTTTCATATGAATTTGCAAAAATTTGAAAAATTGCTGACTGTTTCATATATAAATCGTGGATTTGAAAATACTTATACCGAAATAATTTCGCCTTTCCTCACCCGAGTTGGGTTTTTATGGCAGGCCGGAACCATTTCGCCAGTCCAGGAACATTTTGCCACAAGTATTATAAGGAGTAAAATAGTAGTGTCAATAGATGGATTACTGGCTTCGCACAACGATAAAAGTAAAAATTTCATATTATTCCTGCCTGAAGGCGAACTACATGAGATAAGTTTATTATATGCGTATTATTTACTAAAAAAAAACAATCAAAATGTAACCTATCTTGGGGCATCGGTGCCCTTTGCCAATATCAACGAGATCAATACTTTTCATCAGGCCGATTACCTGATTACAGCATTTACAAATGCTTATTCGTTAAAAAGAATGTACGATTATCTTGAAGTACTTTCAGAACGTTTCCCCAATCAAAAAATTCTGACTTTTGGTCCACAGATGGAAATTTACTCTGAAATTTTACCTAAAAATATAATCAAAATCACCAAACCCGATGAGTTTTTAAAACATGCACTTGTTTAACAGGCAATCAATTCCCTTTTAATTATCAATTATAATAGTTAAACAAAATAAACAAGTAAAATATTGTTTATCAGTAATATATAATTATTCACTTATGCATGATTAAACAAAATACTAAAAATAACAGAAAATAACTGCATTAATCATCATTTTGATTTCCATTTTTTTGTCAGATTTTTAATATTGTTAATAAATAATTATGATCAATATTAATTTAGACAAAATAATATAAACATTTCTTATTATATTATACCTCAGTTATTTAAGACAATTTATTATTTAGAATGAATCTATTTTAACATATTTTTAACTAAAAAACATTTGGTTTTGTGTTTAATTATCGTCTATATTTGTTAAACATTTTTGTTGAACATTAAAGAAGTTTTAATGAACAATTTAACCTTTTTAAACTTAACAATATGACAACAATAGAATTCACCAATAAACTGTTAAGCATAGAAGATAAATTAAAATTTTTCGCTTACAGCTTAACATCAAATTCCGAAGAGGCAAAAGATTTGTTACAGGAAACAATGCTTAAAGCATTAACCAATCGTGATAAATTTACCGATCCCCGCAATTTTAATTCATGGGCTTACACCATAATGAAAAATACATTTATCAATAACTATCGGAGAAATGTAAAATCGAATACAATTTTTAATAAAACGGACAACAACGAAAACCTTCCTCATAAACTTGAAGCGGTTTCTCCGGAATCAGAACATGCTTACAAGGAAATAAAGAAAAAGGTAGACAATTTGCAGGACGACTTCAGAATTCCTTTCCAGATGTTTACCGAAGGTTTCAAATACAAAGAAATTGCTGAAAAATTAAACATCCCGATTGGAACAGTTAAAAGTAAAATCTTTTTTGCCCGTCAACGATTAATGGAAAATTTACCCGAATATTTAAGCGAGTACAAATAGTAAATATTGCCAATTTTTGAATGGTCCGGCACTTTGCCGGACTATTTTTTTTGTCAATGTTATTAAAAACATCAACAAACAGTTAAACATAATTGTTAAGGAGATTACAATTATTATGATATCCCACACATGGACAAATTAGATTTTTTAAGTAACATCTCAGCAGACGCCTTTGAAGAATTATATGCAAAATATTTACGAAATGAGGATATTGACGATCAATGGAGCCAATTCTTCAAAGGATTTGAATTTGCCAGGACCAATTTTCCTGTAAACGATATAGATACTGATGGTATATCGTCAAAAGAATTCAGCGTAATTAATTTAATTCATGCGTATCGTCAACGCGGACACCTTTTTACCCATACAAATCCGGTAAGAGAGAGAAGAAAATATCAGCCTACGCTGACTTTAGACCAATTCAATCTATCAGAAAAAGATTTAAATACTGAATTTAAAGCGGGCGAAAACATTGGTTTAAAAAAAGCAACGCTGCAAAATATAATCGATCATTTAAACAATACCTATTGCCGGTCGGTTGGAGTTGAATATTTATATATCCGCAACCCTCAGGAAATTGAATGGCTACGAAATCACATGGAGAGCTGTCAGAATACTCCGGACTTCACCCGGGAAGAAAAAATTGATATATACAGCCACCTGGTTTCAGCAGTAGGTTTTGAAAAATTTATTCATACCCGATTTACGGGACAAAAACGCTTTTCATTAGAAGGTGCCGAAACGTTAATCCCTTCACTGGATGCTGTAATTGAACATGGAGCAGAGTTGGGTATTGAAGAGTTTATTATCGGGATGCCTCACCGGGGCAGACTCAATGTGATTACAAATATTTTGCGCAAACCTTATGAAATGGTGTTCAGGGAATTTTCAGGCAAGTCTTATGTTGATTCTATATCCCTGGGTGATGTAAAATACCACCTGGGATATGGCAATACCATAACCACTCATAAAGGAAAAAAAATACGTTTAAATCTTGCCCCGAATCCATCTCATTTGGAAACCGTAGGGCCTGTAGTTCAGGGAATTGCGCACAACAAAATAAAAAATAAATACCAAAATAATACCGATAAGCTTGCTCCCATTTTAATCCATGGTGATAGCGCTATGGCCGGCCAGGGAGTGGTTTACGAAGTTATTCAGATGTCGGAACTAACCGGGTACCAGACTGGTGGAACCATCCATTTAGTAATTAACAACCAGGTGGGTTTTACTACAAACTACCTTGAAGCCCGGTCGAGCACGTATTGTACCGATGTGGCAAAAGTTACCCGAAGCCCGGTGTTTCATGTAAATGGTGACGACGCTGAAGCCCTGGTATATACTATTAAACTGGCCATGGAATACCGTCAGGTTTTTCATAAAGATGTATTTATTGATATTTTATCGTACCGCAAGTATGGTCATAATGAAGGCGACGAGCCCCGTTATACCCAACCCATACTATACAAAGCCATCGCCCGGCATCCCAATCCACGGGATATTTATGCCAAAAAACTGATTGAGGAAAGCATGGCATCACGCGAGGAATTATCGAATATGGAAAATCAATTTGATGATTTACTCGAAAAGAAACTTGAAATTGCACAACGTGATTCCAAAGTAGCCATTAAACAGTTTTTAGTTGAAGACTGGCTTCATTTCAGGCATGCAGAAAAAGATGATTTTCATAAAAGCATTGACACTTCGATAACCCTGGAAAAATTGACTTTCCTGGCAAACCAAATTAATAATGTACCTGATCAGGATGCCTTTTTTAAGAAAATTATCAAACTGTTAAATGACCGTAAAGAGATGTTTGAAAGCGATCAGCTTGACTGGGCCCTGGGTGAATTACTGGCTTATGCCTCACTGGTGGATGAAGGTATCCCGGTTCGGCTTAGCGGACAGGATTCACAAAGAGGAACATTTTCGCATCGTCATGCGGCACTTACCAGGGAAGACAACGGTGAAAAATACTTTCCTCTTCAACATATTCAGGATAAACAGGCAGATTTTGATGTATACAACTCACCTCTGAACGAATACGGAGTACTTGGCTTTGAATATGGTTACGCGCTTTCATCACCGAAAGGTTTGACGATTTGGGAAGCCCAGTTTGGTGATTTTCATAATGTTGCACAGGTAATTATTGATCAGTATATCAGTTCAGCTGAAGAAAAATGGGGAATTATGAACGGTCTGGTTTTAATGTTACCTCACGGGTACGAAGGCCAGGGCCCCGAGCACTCAAGTGCACGTATGGAACGTTTTATCACGTTGAGTGCTAAAAATAACATGCAGCTGATGAATATTACCACACCGGCCAATCTTTTTCATGCTTTACGGATGCAGGTTAAACGCGATTTCCGCACTCCCATGGTACTATTTACTCCTAAAAGTCTGCTACGACATCCATTGGCTATTTCCGGAAAAAAAGAATTTACTGATGGAAAATTTCAACGGGTTGTTGATGATACTAATAATGTACCCGAAAAAGTTACCCGTTTGGTATTTTGCACCGGTAAAATATACTACGATCTGTTAAAGAAAAAGAATGAACTTGGAGCCAAAGATATAGCCCTGGTTAGGATTGAACAAATCTACCCTTTACCGGTAAAAGAAGTTGAACAAATAGTTAACAAGTATAAAAATGCCGTGAAAATTCTTTGGGTGCAGGAAGAACCCATGAACATGGGAGCCTGGTATTTCATAAAAAATGAGTTGCCTAATTTACCCATTGAAGGGGTTTACAGGTTCCCGAGCGGAAGCCCGGCAGTCGGGTTGCATGAATTACACCAAAAAGAACAGGAAGAAATTATTGGTAAGGTATTTAAAAAATGCACCTGCGAACTTAAAAATCCTTATTGCGCACTACAATGCAAAACAGGGAAAGAAAAATTACCAATTCTACACCAGTATAAATATTTTAAAATTGAACAGGAATGAGTGCAATTGATATAGTAATTCCAAGTCCCGGTGAATCCATTTCGGAAGTTGTTATTGCAACCTGGTTTGTAAAAAACGGCGACTACGTTGAAAAAAACCAGGAAATAGCCGAACTCGAGTCTGACAAAGCAACGTTGACCTTAATTGCTGACCAATCAGGGGCCATTTCAATTCTGGCACAGGAAGGGGAATCGGTTGAAGTGGGTTCAGTAGCCTGCACTATTGACACAGAAGCCAAAGCCCCCGAAACTTCAGCACCAAAAACAGAACAACCAGATAATAAACCCGAACCAACTCCAAAGCCTAAAGAAGATACACAAAAGAAAGAATCCCCTGAAAAACCGGCTGAAGTAAAAATAACACCCGTAGCTCAAAAAATGCTGGATGAAAAAAATATTTCAGTGGATGAATTTTTGGGCAAACTACACCGGATCACTTCCAAAGATATCGACACCGTTTTATCGTTCAATGAATCGAAACCAAGAAATAACCATTCGCGTGAAACTGAACGGAAAAACATGAGCCCGCTCAGGAAAAAACTAAGTCAACGCCTGGTTCAGGTAAAAAATCAAACTGCCATGCTTACCACTTTTAACGAAGTGAATATGCAGGCAGTTATGGACCTTAGGAATAAATATAAAACCCAATTCCAGGAAAAATACGGTATAAAGCTCGGTTTTATGTCATTTTTTACCAAAGCCGCTTCAGTGGCATTACAACAGCATCCGAATATTAACTCAATGATTGATGGTGACGAAATTGTAACATTTAATTATACCGATATCGGAATTGCCGTACAAACTCCCAAAGGACTAATGGTTCCGGTGGTTCGTGATGTGGACAAACTCACTCTTGCTGCCACCGAAATGGCCATTGCCGCAATGGCCCAAAAAGCCCGGGATGCTAAAATCAGTCTTGATGAAATGAGTGGCGGTACTTTCACCATTACCAACGGAGGAGTTTTCGGTTCTCTACTTTCAACACCTATTCTAAACCCACCACAATCGGGAATTTTGGGAATGCATAATATTGTAGAACGGCCGGTTGCCGAAAACGGCCAGGTAGTAATCCGGCCGATGATGTATATTGCTTTGTCGTACGACCATCGCCTGGTTGATGGCAAAGATTCGGTGGGTTTTCTGGTGAAACTAAAAGAATTGATTGAACATCCTGAGCGGATGCTTTTTGAAGGAACTGACCCGGCTGAGAAACTAATTCTGGGATAATTATTTCTTGAATTTAGTGAAATTATCATAACCTATAAAGTATTGATAATTAACAGATATTATTACCAAAACACTGAAAAGTTATTTCTACGAAAAAATAATATCTCAATTAATATATGGCAGTGGTATAAATCTGATTCTTACCTGAATAAAAAAGCCTGATGAGCAATCCCCATCAGGCTTTTTTACAAAATTTCATGCTTACCTATTTTAAACTACCATTATTATTGGAATTATCCGAAGCTAACCAGGCTGATTTAAATGAGCAACCAGGGTAATTATCAATTAATTTATAATAACCACTGCTTAAACTAAAATAGTTATATCTATTTGCTGCAGGTTCACCAATTCCTTGTATGGCAACTTTATTAACCGATAAATCTGTATTGTCTGCATATATATTTCATTTTCTTATTTTTTAACAATTAATTTTTTAATTTTTATTTGATGATCACCATCCGTTATTTTAACTAAATAAACTCCACTTGACAGATTGGTAAGAGTAATTGTTTTGCTATATTCCGGAGTATCTTCCAATATTAAACATTTTCCATCGATTGAATAAATGGCAACTTTTGAAATAATTATGTTACTTAAACTTTCAATGGTAATCTTACTTTTGGCAGGATTGGGATAAATTTTATATTCAGTTTTTGAAATATGATCATTAATATCTAAGGAATTAAAATGAATATAACAGCTATCCTGATCAGCATAAAGCAATTCACCATTTTGATGAAAACAAGTTGTGTACCATGAACAGTTATTCACATTGTAAGTAGTTAAAATGCCCAATGGACCACGGTAATTTCCAAATCCTTGAACCGCTATTACAATATCTACCCACCAATAAAGTACTTTTCGTTGCTTACCGGCAATAAATTCGGTTCCTACACTATCAATTACCAAGGGCATATTAAGATCAGAAAACTTACCGTTTAAGTCTAATCCAGGAATCCACAAGGTATCGTTGGCTTTAAGATTAAAATTATAAAGCACTTTTTCTACACTATAATCATGAATATAGACAATACCAACGGAATCATCCCGAAGCAAAAATTGGGAACGATACCAATTTACAAAGAGTGAATCATTGCAATTTTCTAAAAACTTATAATGTTTGTTATTAATAACGGTATCGCCTCTACACCGATACCCGTATGTATATGCAGCATAACGGTCTTCAGTCGGCCAGTCGTCATAAAACCAGTATTGAACTACAGACCATTGTTTTGTTGTGTCGACGATGGTTTCATACTCCTGAGCAGAACCAATTAATGAATTCATAAAAATCAAACAATAAAATATTCTTTTCATTTTAGCAAAATTTA
>JBJKSB010000009.1:0-203503 GCA_046704385.1 Bacteroidales bacterium
GGCTTCCTTATTTGCTTTTGAAAATTTTCTTTATCGGTGAGCGTCTTTAAATAAGTAAGGATCTTTTCGTAACTTGCTTGAAAGTTGTTCATTTATTTATATGATTGGTAGTCAGGTAAATATACGAATTTTTAACCGAAATTCAATGGACAACTTTTCTTTTTTCTAAATGCACAACAGGTTAAGTTAATACATCCTTCCGATGCCGGTTACCAGGCACACTTTCAAGCATATATCTCGGTTTCAAAATCCAAAAGGCCTGTTGCTTATGTTGCAGAACAACCTTCGCAACTATACCAGGCATCGAGAACGGTTGAGCATGTTGTCCGCAATTGGTATGGTTCACAAGCTAACCGTATAATTCAATACGATGTTTTATATAATGGAGTTTACCAACGTCATTACAAAGAATGCGATGTTATCAATATTGATGACGATGGTACCACCATTACTATAGGTGAAGTAAAATCATCAAACAAACCTTCGTCCGGCAAAGCAGCTTCGCAATTACAACTTAGTGCCGAAATCCTTTCAACAGTTTTTCCTGAGGTTAATCTGGTAGCCATTACTGTGGATATGGCATCGCTACACCCTACCGGTAATCTTGAACATCCTGAAACAACACAACACCAGAATACTACAGGACTTTTATTCGATAGTATTTCACTGTCGCTTGGCGACATAGTGGAGTTTGCCCGTGAAAATGCGTTAACCGTCAATTTCGACCTTTTGATGAATGCCAATCAGGAAGCAATAGAATGTGTTCAAAAAAGAATTGAAAAACAGCACTTGAGGTTTCTTAAAAACTCTCAGCCAGATTCTCCAGCCACAGTTACCATATCGGCTTTTGGCATGCTCCTGCAAAATGCTTTAGGGCATGAATTTGAAGTTTCTCGGTCATTATAATTCTAAAACTGAAAAGCATGAATAATCACATACACTTCGGACTAACCTTTCCGCTCGATTTTCCGCTCGATGAAAAATCTCGCAAACAAATAGCAAAGATTCTGCTGTTAAATCCTCGGATTTCGGTAAGGAAAGTCAAAAATATTATCAACGATGATAAGCTTTGGCAAAGGATACGATTGCTAAACGAAAAATTGGATTGTGAAATATCAGGGATGTCATTTCAGGAATCAGATCCACAAGGTGAAAAACTGGAAGAACAATTTATATCTTTTTTGCTGGAGTTGCTTTATGAACTTTTCCACGTTGCATTTCCCGATCATGCAATAGTCTTTAAAAGTTTTAATCAAAAATTATTTTCCTGGATAATTGAATTTTCATTTCCCCTCCCTTCTGAATTAAAGATAATTGCCGATGAGACTGATATTGCTTTAGAAGATATTAACGACAGTGTTTACTCATGGCTGTTTCACCGGGATATTCCTGCAATAAAGGTCTTCGATTATTTGGGAAAATACCGTCAACAACTTTCGATTCACAAGATTGACGAACTTCTTGATTTGTATTCGGCAAAATCGAAAAGTTACACAAATACATCTCATATACAATTAGATATGTTTTCGGACAATAATCACAAATAACCTTATAAATAAGGATAAAATGAGAAAGATAAAATCAATAGTTAAAATTACAAGAGTTGTAAGATGCACAATATCATATTGTTACGGTAATAACTCTTGCTCAAATAAATGTCTGGTAATAAAATTGAAATAGTACAAGTAAATCAAAATAATATGGAAAAACACTACGAAATAAAAACAAAAGATGGCCAAACCCTAAGGGTAAAAGCTGTTAGAGGCACTAACCTCTTCGGAACCAAATCCTACTTTGAAATCTACATTCTCGAAGGATTCTTTAATACTGCCAAATTTCTATGTAAAGTGGAACACGAAAATAAAATAGGTGAAGCCATACGGCTCAATATTGCCAATGTAATACGAATTGATTTACAATAATTAAACATACGAATATGAAAACAAAACTTTTTTACCCGATGTTTTTGGTTGCTGTACTGGTAAGTTCATGCAACCTGTTTGAGGCCGGGAAGCAAAATTCAGTTCCGGTTAGTGTGCGCACCATTGACAGCCTGCTATTAATTAAACGAAGCGAGGCTGTTAAGCTCTCAATTGTACTGGTTGATGATATTTCTGGTAGTTATACCTTAAGACCTGAAAGCCGTGATATTGATATTTTATTAAAACTATTTAAAGCACGGAATGGCAGAAAATTACTTGGCTACACAACCATTACCGAAGACTCTTATACCCCTATTGTACGACTGTCTTATTTAGATAATCCGGAACCTGAAGGTTCTAATCCAAATATGTGGATCGACAAACAGGTAAAAGAATACTACACAAGACAATATTTAAAACAAGTTGTTGATTCACTGAACGATGTTGAAGTTTCCAAATTTAATCAGAATGTTATCAAAAAGTTGGATCGACCCGTTGCTAAAAGAAGCGATGTAGTACTTGCACTTCAACGAGCTTATATGTTTCTCAAAGAAACGTCCACCGCTGATAAAGTTTTAATAGTATGCTCGGATTTTAAAGATACCTATGGTCGTACTCTTAATCTCGATGCCAGAGTAAAACTATTTATTGTTGGCAATGCAAACCCATCCGATATTAAAAAATGTACCGGTCGTGACATAGGTAGTTACGCAATGTTCGAGAGTTATGAAGAAGCATTTAACAAGACAGTTCAATTATATAACAAATAAATATTACAAATATGAAAACAACTATATCCTATTTGGTTGCGCAATTGCTGGCTATAAAACAGCGTATAAGCCGCCTGACCAACGAGTTCTATAATCTCGTGAAAAAATATAAGATTTTTAAGGAAGAATATGATGCCTTTCTTGTAAGAAGCGCCATGTATGAGGAAGCAGATAGCATGAAAAAACTAAGGTGGTTCCTGGCTTTGTTTGTAGTAACACCAATTCTGATATTAATTGATTATGCCAGTGTTTATCTATTTATAGAGGCATTAGTCGACAGGATACCATCCGGTTTCGGCAAATCTGTTATTCACACTTTAAGCTTAGTCATATTTTTTGTTATGGAACTTGCTACTATTTTGGCAATACTTCGAATTGATGAGATACTTGAAACGCACTCAAAAAGTGGCTTAAGGCTTTTAAAATATGTTTTAATGATCACTATGATTGTCTCCCCGGCTTTACTAATCTATGCTGGTTTTAACATGCAACCTGCACATTCGCTTGGAGAAGGGCTAAAAACATTGGTACTAATGATGGTTAGCCTTGTTATCCATACTATTTTCTTCCTGTTAATGGAAGACGTGTTACATGGTGTCAACTATACCAAATACTTAATCAGCAAAGCTTTCTGGAAAATCAAAAATCCTGAACCTCGATTGGTTAGTCTTAAAGAATATTTACGTAATGAATATAATAAATATGACCTTGAATTGTTGAAAATAAGTTCTGATCCTGATGCGGTTACATATTTATCAACTATTGAGCTAAGTAAACGTGAGAAATTCTTGAAAGAGCGTTTAGAGGACGATATCGATGACAACGATTACGATGAATTTATTGACACCAAGCGATTCACACATAAACCTCCTGTGCCTGTAAGCGGATTTAGTGCAGGTACCTCCAGCTCATCAACTTCATTTTCCAGTACTGTTTGGTAAAAAACGAGAAGATATGAAATGCTGTATTTGTAATAAGGAGATAATTTTCGGTTCGTATTTGCTCGATTCTTTTGGTAATGCCGCACATAGCAATCATTCAATAGAGCATTGCCCGGCCTGTGACCGTATTATAGGTCAAAATTCATCACAAGGCAAAGTTAGTTATAGCGATGGCCGTTTCTTGTGCGGTCATTGCTATAATTTCGAAAATCCGGTTCAGGAAACCAAGCAAATAGAACAGGCTTATTTTAATGCACACAAACTGCTAACCGAAAAAGGCTTTGATTTTCCAAAGAATATAAAAGTTAGCTTGGTTTCCCGTGATGTATTTGCAGAAGCTGGCTATCCTATCTCTGTTATGGGTTTGAATACTTCACAGATTGGTCTTTTTGGACAAACACATCAAATTAAAGTTTTGTTCGGATTACCCTTCTCAATGTGCTCAGGAGTCATTGCCCACGAACTACTCCATGTATGGCAACATTCCAAGGGTTTTTATCCCGAACAGATGGTTTGTGAAGGACTTTGCGAACTTGGCGCAGGGCTGGTTTACATGCGAACTAAAACCCAACTGGGGCAACATCTTTTTGAAAATATTGAGAAAAACATGATTACTGTTTACAGCGATGGATTTAAGACTATGCGCCACCTTCTGGAAAACAACGGTTGGCAGGCAGTGAGAGATTTTGTAAAAGATAATTCAAATAAACATTCAAGTATTCACATTTAAAAATTAAAACAATGAGTAAAGAAATTAGACCCGGAGGTGCTACCTCCAAGAGAACAAGTCAGGTATATTTTGCTTGTGATACAAGTGAATCCATGATTGACAATGGCAAGATGTCTGAATTGAACAATTGCATGCGTGAGGCCATCCCACACATGCGGAAACTTGAGGAAGAAAATCCCGCTGTAGAAATACAGGTTAATGTACTCTCCTTTAACACAAAGGCTTCTTGGGTAGTTCAAAACAAACCTGTAAAAGATTTTGTATGGAATGATCTTGAGGCAAAACCAGGTGGTGAAACAAACGTTGGCGATGCCTTCTCTTTATTGGAAATGCAAATGAAAAGCCCTGAAATGCCTGAAAGAGGATATCCTCCCCTTATTTGTCTGTTTACGGATGGATATGCGACAGATTCTTACAAACCAATGCTGGATGCTTTCTTGGGTACCAACTGGGGTAGGAAAGCTATTAAGCAAGCAATTGGTATCGGTAAAGAAGCTGAGACAAGCGTTTTAAACAAATTTATCAATAACTCTGAGATTAAGCCGATACAAGCCAATAATCCTGAGCAATTGGCAAAAGCAATACGCTTTGTAAGTACAGTAGCTCTCAAAAAAGCCAGTGTGCCTACAGGTGGTACAACACCAACTCCACCGGCACCACCGGTAGATACTGATCCAAGTGATGATGTTTGGTAAAAAACGGAGGATTGAATATGAAAATAATACATTCAATTGCACGTAGTGTACGTGGGGTATCGCATTCAAAGAGTGGGTTACCAAATCAGGATAGTGTATTGCTCCAGGCTAATGGTTGTCACCAGTTGGTGGCAGCCGTAGCCGATGGTCATGGCAGCAGCAATTGCTATCGCAGTAATACTGGTAGTCGTTTTGCTTGTGAACTGTTTGCAGATATTGTAAAAGATGCTCCCTCTTTTAGCAGTTATGATGAAGCAAAAGTGTACGCCGACAGTGTACCTGCAATAATTGTTACTCAATGGAAAAACAGGGTAGATAATGATTTGGTTATTTCACCTTATGCCATACACGAAGTGAGTGAATCAAGTATAAAAAACTGCTATATCCCTTATGGATGCACGTTTTTGGGTGGCTTTATTAATTCTAAATATGCTATTTTTCTTCAAATCGGTGATGGGGATTTATTTGCATTATTCAGTAATGGCAACGAAAAATACCTTGTATCAAGCGATGAACGTTTAAATGGAAATGCCACTACTTCATTGTGTTTGCCTGATGCAGAAAAAGATTTTCGAGTTACAGTTGTTGATTTAGCAGATGATATTATACCGGAAATCATCATCCTTGCTACTGACGGGCTTGGGCAAAGTTATGCCAGTGACAGCGAACTCTTCAAATGGAGTTCCGATCTCAAAGATATTTACATGAATGAGGATGGCATCGAAATCATTGAAACAAATCTGGCAACCTGGCTTGATGAGGTTTCCTCAAGTGCATCAGGAGATGATATTAGCATGGTCATTATCCGTGTTGAAAATGAAAAAACAGAACTGATCAATAACGGTAGTGATGAAATTCAAAGTGTTCTTTCAAAAGAAGAAAAGGCATTCAAAGGTCTTTTCAGCTTTCTAAGGAGCAAAAAAAACAAGCAAATTGAAATTAACAATTAAAATTAATTAGTCATGGAAATTAAAGGAAAAACTCGCCCAGGGGGTGAGATAAGTCGTAGATACTTAGATTTGACTGTATTAGCAGACAAATCATCTAGCATGAATGAAGCAGGAAAGATGGCTTCCCTGAATACAGCCATCCGGGAAGCATTGCCATACATTAAAGCTGTTCAGGATGAAAATCCGGGTGCATGCATTAGGCTTAGTGTTATGCCTTTCAGTCACGGTGCCGAATGGCAAAATCGTGAACCGATACCCATTGGTGATTATGTTTGGAAGGACATTGTTGCAGATGCAGTACCTCAGAACGGTCAACTAGGCAATGGAAACCTTGAAATCGTATTCCTAATAGATACATCAGGTAGTATGAGCGGTGAAATTGAAGCTGTTAAAGCAAGTTGTGTCGAATTTGCAAGTACTATCGAAAAACAAGGTTTAGGGGTTCAGCTTGGTTTAGTAGGTTTTGACATTGGCGGTTTCAGAGGTACAAAAAGTAGCAAATTCAAGGTTCACAGGCTTTCAACTTATACGATAGGTTGTTGGTCATTATCTTCTCCAAAACAATTCAAAGAAAATATTAAAGAATTGTCCGTTGGACTTTTTGGAGGTGCAGGATGTTATTTAGCCAATCAAGATACAATTGACATTTTCCCTCATGTTGTAGATACTTTTGGGCAGTCAAATGCAAACCGGGTTGTAGTAATCATTTCTGATGAAATCGGCAATGATAGTGGCCTTAGTGCTATTGTGAAAACATTAAATGATGCTAAAATAAAAGCATACGTTTTAGGGGTTTCGCAAGGTAATGCCCACAAACAGATTGCCAAACAGACAGGCGGTGAATTTTGGGACATATCAGTAGGTAACGGAAAAAAAGATTTTTCAACCTTGTTGGTACACTCTGTTGCTGAAACCATTGGGCGTGAGGCAAAGAAAACACTTGCTGATGGTAGCGTTTCGCTGGGAACCGATATGGGTGCAGCTATTAATCTATTAACTGAACGTATTAAAGTTGATGTGATGCCCCCGCGCTGCATGCCTCCGGTAGCATTAATCGTAAGTGACGGTCAACCAACTGATGATTTTAATGGAGCATTAGCGCGTTTTAATGAAGAACCATGGTCGAAAAAAATGGTTCGCTTAGCTATTGCAGTTGGCGAAGATTGTGATATCAATATACTTCAGGACTTTATTGGTAATAAAGAAATAAAGCCTTTAGTTGCCTCCAATAGCAGCCAGTTGGTAAAATATTTTAAATGGGCAAGTACAGTTGTTTTGAGAAAGGTATCAACCCCCGTGAATTCAGGAGGCGTAGTAGAAGTACCTCGATTTGTAGACGTTGTACCTGAGCCTGAAAATGAAAAAGTTTGGTAATATAAACCTTAAAAAATACAACTATGTCAATTCAAATGTTAAAAAAATCCGACAAGTTCCATTCATGCAATGGGAAACGGGTAAAAGTATTGGAATATATTGGCGATGGTGGACAAGGTGAAGTCTATCGTGTAGAATACCAAGGTGATAAAGAATTTGCATTAAAATGGTATTTTCCTCACAATGCAACGCAAGAGCAATTAGAAATATTGAAAGTATTAGTTAAGATTGGACCACCCGACCATAGGTTTCTTTGGCCTCTTGATATTGTACAAAACACCGAAAAGCCGGAATGGTTTGGATATATAATGCCATTCCGTCCGGCTCAGTATAAAAATGCCACGGGTATGCTAAGTCGCAAAATAGAACCATCCTTTCATTCGCTATTAACAAGTTGCTATCAATTAGCTGACAGTTTCTTGCAGTTACATTCTAAAGGTTTGGCTTACCGTGACATTTCAATAAATAATATTTTTATCAATCCGGATACTGGTGATGTTTTAATATGCGACAATGATAACGTTGCATACGAAAACACTACTTATTCTGGTGTTTCAGGAACTCCGAAATATCTTGCACCAGAGGTGTGCAGGAATGAAACCCAGCCAAATCGTTATACTGATCTTTACAGTTTATCTGTTCTTCTTTTTTATCTTATGTATATCGCTCATCCTTTAGATGGTAAAAAGGAAGCAGCAATACATGCTTTGGATGAGGCGGCTCAAAAAAAGTTGTATGGCTTTGAACCGCTCTATATCTTTCATCCAAGCGACAAATCAAATGAACCTGATCCTGAATTTCATGCTAATGCCTGGGCTTTTCATGAAGTGTTGCCTCAATCTTTGAAAAATATCTTTGAAAAAGCATTTACAATCGGACTTAATGAGCCTGCCAAGAGAGTAGAAGAATCTATTTGGCGTGGGTTATTCGTTGGATTACGTGATAATATTGTCCATTGCTCTTGTGGGGCAGAATCATTCTATGATATTGCAAAGGTCAAACAAGGTATTGAAACAAAATGTTGGAGTTGTGGTAATACAGTCCCCATTCCGGCAAGGATGCGTTTAAATGGTGAAATAGTAATCCTTAACAACCAAATTAAACTTTATCCTCATCATACAAGTGGTATTTTATATGATTTCTGTAAACCCACAGCAGAAATATCAGAGCACCCAACTTTAAAGATTAAGGGCTTGAAAAATGTATCGGACGATATTTGGTTTGTTACTAAACCTGATAATAGTGTACTTCAGGTACCTCCTGGTCGTTCCTTTGCTTTAGAAAATGGTTTTTTAGTGAAATTTGGTTTAGTCAAAGCTGAAATAAGATTATAGCAATGGTTTATGAATTTTCTACATCGCATTTGTCCCGGGGAAATGCGATTTTCCCTATAAAAGTCATTATAAATGATTCAAGAGGTACTTTAATCATTCAAAAGCGCCGTCTGATTGGCTATGATCAGACGACGCTTAAAATAAGCAATATTATTTCGGTAAGCATTAGCCGCTTTAATGAAAAAATCTTCCTTTCAGAAATAATTATTACTACTGCTTATAATGAATTTAGATTAAATGGTTTTACTCCCAACGATGCGCAAGAACTAAAAAAACTGATTGAGTTTTTACTATAAAGGGGGTAGTTGCACTTCCTATTAACCTATCATTTTCTCAATAAGCCTTTTTACTTTCTTCTCTTCAAACAATTAAGTTTACCAAAACAATTGTGTTATATCATTTGATGATCCTATACTACTTAAGCTGTATGTATTTAAAATATAATCAGAGGAAATAGAGGATTTATAGGAAATAGGGTAAATGTTCCATTTCCTCCAATTCCCCAATATCCTATTTTTTTATTTAAGCGGTATTGATTTTTATAAAACCTGCCCACGCAGGGTTAAACCGAACAGGTTATAAGGTGTTCCTCTTCCTCCTTCGGCAAGTATTGCGCCAGCCCGTTGTAGTATTTGGCTATAAATTGTTTTAATTTTTAAGGTATATCCAAAAACTACAACGCCCTGCGGGTTGCTATCGCAAGGCTGACACAATCCTTGCGGCTCAGTCGTCATCGTCACGGCAGCTCTCAATGTTCTTCAAGCCGCTTTACTCATTTCGCCTGCATTACACTTCAGGGCTTCGCAAGCTCAACACCTTTCGTTTCATTCCGGCTACATTCGTTTCAGCCGCTTTCAGCCCATCCGCTGCCCATAATTGGCTCGCCTGCTGGTCGCCACCGGCTGCGGGGCTGTCATGGTTTTTGTGTTTGCCTGTCTGACTATAATTGATTTTCAGCGGTATCCAGTCAAAAAACAAAAACACACGCCAGCCCCTTGCTGTAAACAGTAGCCATCCCCCGGCTTCGTTCCTCAGCCTCTTAGTCTGCCACCGGTGGCTCCACTCGCTGGCGGCTCGCGATGCTTGTCCAGTGTCCGCAACCCGTTTCGCTATCGCTTCACTCATTGCAGCCACTGTCCAGCCGAAAAAGCTCAAGGCTGTATAACCTGTTTTCGGATTTAACCCTGCTTCTCCCACACCAACCCCCGACCACCCACCCCTAAAAAATGCAGTTGAATTATTTTATTCAAAAAGTCAGTTTTTCAGAAAGTTGTAAGTATTTATAGTAAATAATAATTGCATTAAAACAGAAAGGAGGTATTATGAACAAGTTCGATTTTTTAAACACCGAAGAATATAAGGTTCGTTTCTATGAATTGGTTAATTACAAAAGATAATTGAAGTTTACCTAAACTTTGGAGGTATCTTTTCAGATGAAAAAGGAATTATGCAAAGATAGCCGCTCCGCTTACCGTCCGTCAAGGTCAAACCCTACGGGTTTTTATCAAAATCTCCACACCCTGCGGGGTAGTATTTTGATAAAAAACCTTGACTGCCGCCGCTACACTGGCTGTTGAAATGGCATATCCTTTTTTCTTCTTTCTTTTTTTCGTTTTTCTTTCTGAAAAAATATTGATGTTTGATTTGTGCGTGTCTATTGTTTAGCTCGTTTGATGAAGCATTCAAGATGACTGAAAGCAGGTCACAGCAAGAAAAAGCATAGAATACCAAATTGATAATCTTCCCATTAGCTCATATTATTTTTGATTTCGGATGAGGTTAAAGCCGTGTTAAGCCCTTACCAAGTCCAAGATAAAATAAGTTTTAACCCTTTAATATTTTTAGAAATGGGAACAATTAAGCAAGGTATTTTAGGTGGCTTTTCCGGCAAGGTTGGAACTGTCATCGGTGGAAGCTGGAAAGGTATATCTTATATGCGAAGCATTCCACAGAGTGTAAAGAATCCCCGTACTGACGGGCAAGTAAATCAGCGTACAAAATTCACCGTTGCATTGGATTTTTTAAAACCAATGACCGGATTAATTCAGGTAGGTTTCAAATTGTATGCTCAGAAGCAAACAGCGTTTAACGCAGCGATGTCTTACATTTTAAACAATGCTATTACCGGAACTTCTCCTGATTTTAGTGTTGATTACAACTTAGCTCTCGTTTCACGAGGTAGTTTAACTGGTGCTGTTAATGCCCAGGCTGCATCTGCTAATGGTGCTGTAAACATTACCTGGGATGATAATTCCGGTATTGGTAATGGAGTAGCAACTGACAGAGCGTTAATCGTTGCTTTAAATCCATCAAGAGGAGAATCTGTTTTTGATGCTGGTGGTAACCAAAGGACTTCCGGTTCAGAAGATATTTCTGTCCCTGCCTATTGGGTTGGTGAAACTGTTGAGGTTTTCCTTGGATTTATTACCGAAGACGGAAAGAACGTTTCAAATAGCGTTTATTTAGGAACTGTGACAGTTGCCTAATCGTAGGTAATTGGTTTTCTTGCGAGTACCGCCCTCAAAAGGGGCGGTTTTTTTATTGTATTAAATCCAGAATTTTTATATTTGCACCATGTTTATGAATGCTTATCTTTAAGCGATTAAACAATTGAATATCAGTATTGTATGTTCTATATTTATTGTTTAATTAATTGCATCATATTTGCAACATGTGATTGTAAAACGCTGAATAACAGTATAAATAACATTTGAAGAAGTAAAGTAAAACACAAAAACAAGGATTTTTATCCATATACAAACCGCTGTAAATTAAGAATATACAGCGGTTTTTTTATTTCTTTCAGCTCAAAATATACATGGAAAGTGGTAATCACATTTTAGGCAATAAATCTTGTGTGTTGCCAAATTTGTGATATAGTTGTTCGCTTCAGTACCATGTCATTGAGCTCGTTCATTATTGACCATAGTTACTATAAATGGTTATATATACCATTTTTGCCTGAGTAAAATTCAATAGTTTTTGAATTTAGGTATCCGAAAAAATTATATTTATAATATTAATGCATCTTTGCATAAATTATTTGTAAATAATGAAAAATACTAAAGTCTTTAAAATGCCCTTTGCAAAAGTGTATCCGCTATTGGTACAAAAAGTGGAAAAGAAAGGCCGCTCAAAAACAGAAGTAGATGAAATCATTTATTGGCTTACCGGATATAATGAACAGGCCTTATTAAATCACCTGGATAATAATAGCGATTTTGAAACTTTTTTTACCCAGGCCCCGCAAATAAACCCAAATGCTTCAAAAATTACGGGTACAATTTGTGGTCATCGTGTTGAGGAAATTGAAGACAAACTAATGCAGCAAATTCGCTATTTGGATAAGTTGGTTGATGAACTGGCAAAAGGTAAAGCAATGGAAAAAATTTTGCGGAAATAAGTAATCTTTTAAAAACTTAAAATATTCTTGTTCGTAAAAGCCATTCCGAATATCCTGCAGCCAATACGCCAATATTCAGATTAACATATACCTTACTTGAAAAAGACGTGATAAATACAAAATTTGAAATGTCACACGATGGAGAGAATTTTATGGCCTATATCGAAGGTAAAAGTAAAAAGACAAATTAGCAGCGATTTCAGATAAAACAAGTCCAACTTCCTTTTTATTTCTTTACTACATACTTTTTTTATTGATATAATGATTCTTGTAACATATGTTACAGCTTTCCTATTTTCTAATGACTAATATTGCCTTAGTAAACTAATGTTTAAAGGTAAAACGACATTTAGAATAATAGAATTGAAAATGAGTAGGTTATATAAAAAATTACATAAATGGCCGGGATTAATCATAGCATTTCTGCTGTTGTATTTTTCGCTTACCGGAATTATAATGAATCACAGGGAATTATTTTCCGGAGTTGATGTTTCAAGAAATATTTTACCCAAAGAATTTCATTATCAAAATTGGAATAATGCAGCTTTAAAAGGAAATCTGATTATCAATAAGGATAGCATCCTGGTTTATGGAAATATTGGCATTTGGGTAACCGATTCACTTTTTAAAAATTATCGGTCGTTTAATAAGGGCTTTCCCAAAGGAAGCGATAACCGGAAAATATTCGATTTACACTTAGCAAAAGACGGTAATTTATATGCAGCTACGCAGTTTGGTTTGTTTGCTTTCGATAACACAAAAAAGCAATGGTTAAAATTTGACTTAAATACTGATATAAAGAGGTTTGTGGCCATTGAAAGCATTAATGATACCCTTTATGTTTTAAACCGTTCATACCTGTTTAAAGGCAAATCTGCCGGAATTAACAGCCGGTTTCAAAAAATTATGCTTAAAGCACCTAAAGACTACGATGACAAAATCACCCTGTTTCAAACTATGTGGCAAATTCACTCCGGAGAAATCTTTGGAATACCCGGCAAGCTATATGTTGATGCATTAGGACTGATAACCATATTTATATCGCTTACAGGTATAATTTTTTTCATTTTCCCCGGATGGATAAAGAAAAGAAAGAAGAAACAAAAAGAAGTCAGTCAAATCGCGAAAACGAACCGATGGTCGTTAAAATGGCACAATAAAATCGGGGCATGGCTTTTTGTATGTTTAATTATTCTGTTTTTTTCAGGCATGTTTTTACGTCCGCCTTTGCTCATTGCAATTGCATATTCTAAAGTAAAACCTGTTAAATATTCGCATCTCGACCAACCCAATCCCTGGTACGATAAATCAAGGGATTTAAAATATGATGAAAACCGGCATGATTTCATTTTAGCCACTTCGGAGGGAATGTACTTCATGGACAAGGATGAACTACTTCCAAAAGCTTTTTCCATTCAGCCCCCGGTCAGTGTAATGGGAATTAATGTATTGGAGCCTTTTAATGATGGAGCATACCTGGTGGGTTCTTTCAGTGGTTTATTTCTGTGGAATCCTTTGCATCCTGAAATTTATAATTATGCTCGGGGTACACTCTATGCCGGAAACACTTCTGGTCGCCCGATAGGTGATTATAAAGTTACCGGTATGTTAACCGATACCGAGGGCAGACAATTTATGATTGACTACGACCAGGGTGTTATCCCTTTATATCACAACAAGTTGTTCCCTCAAATGCCTGAAAATGTTATCGATGAATCAAAAATGTCACTTTGGAATTTATGTCTCGAAATTCATACTGGTCGTTTTTTCCAGTTTCTGCTTAGTGATTTTTACATTTTACTGGTTCCACTGTCAGGATTGGTAAGCCTCATGGTGGTATTAAGCGGTTATTTGCTCTGGCGAAAGAAATTCAGGAAACCGAAAATCCGATAATATGGTAAATTTCGAAATTTTCATTACGATTTCATCCACGTGATTACTTGTTATTATAGGCGATTCGAACTTCTGAACTGCCTTTTTATTAAAACCTCAATTATTTTTCATAGGTAAATTCTTAACTTAACAGATAAAACTTTAGTAAAATGTCTGAGTTTACAAATACTAAAGCCAGCAGGCTTATTAAACTAAAACAGGTCGCAAAATTACTTTTAGAAACAGGAAATGCTCTTTCCTTTATTAAGGAAAACAAGGACTTTATCCCTACGGTTGTACCTTCCGATTTTATAACTCTTTTCGATGAAATAATAAAGGAAGGGTACAAAATGGAAGATGTTAAGGTGCTGACAAATAAAGTACTTAATGTTTTTCATGTACCGATAAATGATTTTAAACGAGTAGAACCGGAACCAGAATCATTCCTGGGTGTACTTGAGCAAAATAACAAGAAAATGGTAATGCTCTTAAATGAAGTTCGTCCTGTTTTAAAAGTCTTTGTAAAGGATTTTGAAAATGTAAGTTTGCAAAAACAACTCCTTGAACTGTTTATTCAGCTTGAAATTTTTACCAAACAATACACCATTAAAGAGAATGTCCTTTTTCCGATAATTGAAAAAACATGGCCGGATTATCGCTGCCTGCAGATTATGTGGTCATATCATGATGATATTCGTCGAATTATTAAGACCGTAAAATCGCAATTGCAATCTGAGAAAATTGACCAAAAGGTATTCAACAATTACGTTGGGG
The DNA here is from genome assembly GCA_046704385.1 of Bacteroidales bacterium. Taxonomy (GTDB): domain Bacteria; phylum Bacteroidota; class Bacteroidia; order Bacteroidales; family SZUA-534; genus GH45. The sequence continues at coordinate 14,766 of JBJKSB010000009.1, forward strand.
CTGTATTTTTCAATATGATGGCAATTAAATTCCGTGATGAACGAATTTTATTTCCTTATGTGCTATCCACTATTAGTAAAAGTCAGCTGGAAGAAATGAATCGTGAAGGTTTCGAACTGGGTTATCCTTATGTTCAGCCTGATTTGTCAATGAATAAAGAAGAAAAATCTGAATCCGTTGGGAATTTAGTTAATCTTGGTACGGGTAACCTGAGCATTGAACAAATTAAGCTTATTTTTAACCATCTTCCCGTTGATATTACTTTCGTGGATGAAAATAATAAGGTGTGTTATTTCTCGACTCCTCCAAAGCGAATATTTCCCAGAACGATTGCTATTATAGGAAGAGAAGTAAGCAAGTGTCATCCTCCGGAAAGCGTTCATGTGGTAGAGAAAATAGTAGAATCTTTTAGAAGTGGAGAAAAGAATAAAGCGGATTTTTGGATTAAAATGAAAGGAGAGTTCATCCTTATCCAATATTTTGCAGTTCGTGATGAACAGGGTAATTACAAAGGGGTTATTGAAGTTTCACAGGAGGTTTCCGGAATAAAAGCATTGGAAGGTGAAAAGAGGTTATTGGATTGGTAAATTAAATATTATTAACAATAGAATTAGAAAAGCTGCATACAAAAAGCAGTCGGTTTATTTATGGAGCTTTTTTCTTTCTGTTATAGATGGGTAATAATATAAAGAATAGTCCTCCAACAATAAGAATCATCAGATTCATTGAGGTGTGTGAAATTAAGGCAAAATCTTTCCCGTGTAGTTTATCCAAACCATAAATTGATAACGTTTCGATTACCATGAAATGCCAGGCTCCGATTCCTCCCTGAACAGGCATAAGCATGGCCAGGCCGCCCATGATAAAAGCGGTTAATCCGGCTATGGGACCAATATGGCTTGTTGGTTGGTAACTAAAAAATACAACATACATCATTAAAAAGTACATAATATAAATAAGAACCGAATGTCCGACATAAGCCCATGGCCTTTCAAGCCTGCGAATCGACTTGATACCTTCAAAAAAATGGAATAACAAATCGTATAATTTTGCTATAATTTTGATTTTTTTAAGGCGCGAACGGAATTTCCAAAGTAAAAACAATCCTCCGAAACCAAGCAAAGCCCCAAGTATCCAAAACCAGGGCTCGAAAATAAAACCAAAATTTTGCCCGAATTGAGGATTATTAGCCAGGAATTGTTTGAAAACACCAATTTGTAAAAAAATGGTCGAAATTACTAAAACGAACAGGATCAGGGTATCAGTTGCACGTTCAGTAACTACTGTACCAACAAGTTTTCCAAATGGAATTTTTTCATATCGCGAAAGTATGGTGCAGCGTGCTAATTCTCCACCACGGGGGATTATTAAGTTCGTGGCGTACATGATCATTACTGAAAAAAAAGTGTTGGTAACTTTTGGCTTATATCCCAGCGGATGTATCAACATGTTCCAACGAACAGCCCGGCTAAAATGACTAATTAAGGCAAATATTAAAGAGAGAATAATCCATCCCCATTTTATATCTTTTAAGGTATTTAAAAACCCTGTTAAATCATATGCTTTGTAAACCCTTGAAAATAAAAATATTCCAATGGCTAAAAAGAATAAATATTTTATAATGTTCAATATTTTCTTCATATACCAACTAAAGGTGGCAAATATAATTTTTATTGTTTTAATATATTAAAAAAGCAGCACCGAATTGGTACTGCTTATAAAAAATATTGAAAACTTATAATATTAAACATTGGTAGCAGTTGGGTCAACAAATATTCGCTGAGCTAAATCTTTATCAATCATAAACAGGCCATTCCCTTTACTTTCCACCATCTTAAGCTGGTCAAGAATGGTCTGAACATTGGCTTCTTCTTCCACTTGTTCATCAACATACCACTGAAGGAAACTTTTGGCAGCATGATCTTTCTCTTCAATAGCTACATCCATTAAATTGTTGATCAGGCTGGTTACCTTTTGTTCATGTTTCAGGGTTTCTTCGAATATATCTATAATCCCATTCCACGATTCCGGTACTTTCGTGATAGGTTTTAACGATACTTTACCATTTCGTTCAATTACATAATCAAAAAACTTTAAAGCATGTGCAATTTCTTCCTGGTATTGTACCCGCATCCAATTAGCAGCTCCTGCCAGTCCTTCGCTGGCTACGTAAGCCGACATCGATAAATACAAATAAGCTGACCAATATTCGGCATTAATTTGCTTATTTAATTCTTCTTCCATTCTTTTTGTAAGCATAATTTTAGTATTTAGGGTTATGTATTGAATTAATCACTATTTATATTATTATTCTAAATCAAGATTAAATTTCTTTTTAAGCGATTCCAGCATGGGATTTTGTTCTGATAAATATTTGAATTTGTCTGTCGAGGTATAAATAATATTTTGCTTATCCGCATCGTCTGAAATTTCAATCTTAAGTTCAATGGTAAAATTACTTAATTCCTTTTTCAGATACTCCATTAATCCTGAATGAACTTTTTCAAGTAAATCTTTTTTTTGTATTTCGCTGCTAAGGTTAACCTGGATATTAGCATCAGCAACTTTTACAGGCAGATTCGTTTGCAAAACCTGGTACATCCTCGGCATAGTATCTTTCAGGGTCTCGGCATATCTCAACCATGCTGTTTTCAACTCATCAGCCGAAAAAACTTCTTTAAGGTCAGATCGGATGGTTGCGGTTTTTTTGACAGGTTCCTCCGGGGATTCATCAGTTTTTTTTGTGGCAAGATTTTTTAATGATGGTGATGACCCTTTATATTCATTATAAACTGGAGTTTCTTGTTTTTTCGCTGCTACTGATGTAACAGGATTGGTTTTCTGAGATTTTTTTTGATGGCCGGATTCTGGTTTTGAATTTTTTTCTAATTCACTTTTTTTTTTAGCGCAATCAAATTACAAAGGGTTATTAATGCCAATTCAACCGTTAAGCGTTTGTTTTGGCTGCCCCGGTAATTAATTTCCGAATCTGTGGTGGTTTTAAGTGCCTGAAATAAAAACCAGGGTTCACATTTTTTGGCTTGTTCAAGGTATTGCAGTTTGGTTGAAGCACCAACTTCAAGTAACTGGACTGTTTTTTCATCCTGCGAAACCAATAAGTCCCTGAAATGCCGGGCCATCCCAATAAGAAAATGCTGACCATCGAATCCTTTATCAAGAATTTCATCGAAAAGACTCAATGAGGTTGAAACATCTTCGTTTAAAAAGGCTTCAGTTAATTTGAAAAAGTAGTCATAATCAAGAACATTCAGGTTAGCAATGGTATTTTCATAAGTAATTTTACTTCCTGAAAAACTCACTATCTGATCAAAAATTGAAAGTGCATCACGCATGGCCCCATCAGCTTTTTGTGCAATAACATTCAGGGCTTCCGGTTCAGCTTCAATATTTTCATTTTTTGCTACATATTGCAAATGTTCCACTGCATCTTCAACTGTAATCCGGCTAAAATTGAATATCTGACATCTTGATAAAATCGTTGGAAGAATTTTATGCTTTTCAGTGGTTGCAAGAATAAATATGGCATGTGCCGGAGGTTCTTCAAGGGTTTTCAAAAAAGCGTTAAAAGCCGATGTCGACAACATGTGAACCTCATCAATAATATAAACACTGTATTTTCCCAGTTGGGGAGGTATCCGGACCTGGTCAATTAAATTCCGGATATCATCAACGGTATTATTTGATGCTGCATCCAGTTCATGAATGTTGTACGACCGGTCGTTGTTAAACGAAACACACGACTCGCATTCGTTACAGGGTTCCGTGTCATTTAATAAATTTTGACAATTTATGGTTTTTGCAAAAATCCGCGCACAGGTAGTTTTTCCCACACCCCGTGGACCACAAAATAAATAGGCATGTGCCATATGGTTATTTTGGATAGCATTTTTCAGCGTAGTAGTAATCGATTTTTGGCCCACTACTGATGAAAATGTGGTTGGACGATACTTTCTTGCAGATACAATAAAATTATCCATAAAAGATTTTATTTAGGGCAAACCTACATGATTTTTGCAAAACTATCAACATAAAAACAAACTAAATCATCATTTAAATTACCATAAAATTATAATGATTTACGGCTGAACTAAATTGTTGTTCGAGCGTTTTATAACAAGATTTGCTGGTTAATAAACCGTGCAAGAATGTGGTTACAATTCTTTTTTTTAATGGAAAATTTGCTTTATCTTTAATGAAGAACAAGATTTGATTAAAATTTTTGAAAATTCATCTGCTATATTAATTTTGTAAAAAAATATGTTTTATAAATTTTGATGGAAACGCCACAACTGATAGGAGGATTTAAAGAGAAATTTGAAAAGTTTGTCTATCTTTATAAAGAATTAAAAGACGAAAACAAATTGATTAAATCTGAAAATGAGGATCTTAAATCTAAATTATCAGAGAGCGAAGAACAAATAATAGAATTAAAACATAGATTAGAAACAAACGATTTAGCAAAAACATTTATAGCTTCAGGAGATAACTCGAAAGAAGCAAAAGTTAAAATAAACAGAATTGTGCGGGAGATTGATAATTGTATTGCTCTGTTAAACCGATAATATTTTTTTAAATGGATGATAAACTTACAATTCGTGTAAATATTGTTGACAGGTATTATCCACTTAAAATTGACAGGAAAGACGAAGAAAAGATAAGAAAAGCTGCTAAAAAGATAAACGATACAGTAATTCAGTACCAGAAGTTATATGGGAATAAAGACGGACAGGATTTTTTAGCGATGGTTGCACTTCAGTTTGTTACCAGGTTAGTTGAGGCTGAAGAACACCATGAGATACACCCTGTTATTGAGGAAGTTAGGCAATTTGACAGAATTTTAGCAGATTTATTGGAACAAGAGTAACAGACGTTCTTTAACATAAAAACAAGATATTGCCCGCACCGGTTCTTGGCTAGTTTGGAAAACTCAACATTAAATAAATTGGAGTCAAACTTGGTTTATGTAAGGCAGGCCCCACCTTCGGGAACTCATTTATGAGACAGGGGAAGCAAGAAATAAACCGGAGTCTCCACCCATGTTTACAGGGGTTTTTTTAAACACATGATTGGTGCGGGTTTTTTTTATATATATATTTTAAAATTAATTATGAATATAACTTTAATAGTTGTTGCCATTATTTCAGTTGTTGCTGGTGGTATTGTGACCTACATAATACTAAAAGCCGGAACGAACAGGAAAAGCGTTCGAATAATTCAGGAAGCTGAAGCTGAGGCTGAAATGATCAAAAAGGATAAGATTCTTCAGGCAAAAGAAAAATTTTTACAGCTTAAATCAGAACATGAGAAATTTATAAACGAAAAAAATAGTAAGATCGCTCAGGCTGAAAATAAGCTCAAACAAAAAGAGACTGGTATTTCTCAGAGAATTGAGGAATATAACAGAAAAACAAAAGAAGCAGAGGTGATTAAGGAAAATCTGTCGATTCAGATAGATTTGGTGGAGAAAAAAACAGAGGAGCTTGACAAAATGCATAAACAGCAGGTTGAGCAGCTGGTGGCTATTTCAGGTTTGTCGATTGAAGAGGCTAAAGGTCAGTTGATAGAATCATTAAAGGCTGAAGCCAGAACTGAGGCCATGTCCTACGTAAATGAAATTATGGATGAGGCAAAGATGACAGCCAACAAGGAAGCCAAAAGAGTAGTTATTCAAACTATTCAGCGTGTGGCTTCTGAATATGCAGTTGAAAACTCAGTTACTGTATTTCATATTGACAATGACGATATTAAAGGTAGAATTATTGGCCGTGAGGGTAGAAATATCAGGGCTTTAGAAGCTGCAACAGGTATTGAAATTATTGTTGATGATACCCCTGAGGCTATTATCCTTTCAGGTTTTGACCCGGTTCGCCGCGAAATTGCACGATTGGCACTGCATCAATTGGTAACCGATGGAAGGATTCACCCCGCCCGTATTGAGGAAGTAGTAACCAAAACTCAAAAAATGGTTGAGGAGGAAATTATTGAAACCGGTAAACGTACTGCTATCGATTTGGGTATTCACGGCTTACATCCTGAATTGATCCGTTTGGTTGGTAAGATGAAATATCGTTCATCGTACGGTCAGAATTTGCTACAACACTCACGCGAAGTGGCAAATTTAGCTGCAATAATGGCTGCCGAACTTGGTTTAAACCCACGTTTGGCAAAACGTGCCGGCTTGCTGCATGATATTGGTAAAGTTCCAGATGATGAACCAGAATTACCACACGCAATATTAGGTATGAAGCTGGCGGAAAAATATAAGGAAAAGCCTGATATTTGTAATGCCATTGGAGCTCACCACGATGAGGTTGAGATGAATACACTGATTTCTCCGATTATCCAGGTTTGTGATGCTATTTCGGGTGCAAGACCTGGTGCACGTCGTGAAGTGGTTGAGTCATATATTAAGCGATTAAAAGACCTTGAAGAGCTGGCGCTTTCTTATCCTGGAGTTTTAAAAACCTATGCAATTCAGGCTGGTAGAGAGTTACGTGTAATTGTAGGTAGTGAAAAGGTAAGTGATAATGAAGCTGAGACCTTATCATACGAGATTTCCAAGAAAATCCAGGATGAAATGACTTATCCGGGTCAGATAAAAATTACGGTTATCCGTGAAACAAGAGCTATAAACTATGCTAAATAAAAATGAGCGAAAGGCTTATTTCAAATAAAAAAGTACTAGTTACAGGTGGAGCCGGTTTTATCGGCTCCAATCTTGTTGAGAAGTTGTTAAAGCAACAAAATAATGTTGTTTGCCTGGATAATTTCCTAACAGGGAAAAAAGAAAATATTGAGGGATTTTTATCAAATCCCTCTTTTTTATTGGTTGAAGGCGATATCAGGGATCTAACTATCTGTCGGGAAGCAGTGCAAGGTGTTGACCTGGTTTTACATCAGGCTGCGCTGGGTTCTGTTCCCCGCTCAATAAACGATCCTTTGACCACGAATGATATTAATATTAACGGGTTCCTTAATATGTTGACTGCAACCCGTGACGCAAAGGTCAAGCGCTTTGTTTATGCAGCAAGTTCATCAACATATGGCGACAATTATAGTTTGCCAAAAGTTGAAGAGAATATTGGCAAACCATTATCACCATATGCCATTACCAAGTATGTAAATGAATTGTATGCCGATGTTTTCAGCAAATTGTATAAAATGGAAGTTATCGGGTTGAGATATTTTAATGTGTTTGGCAGGCATCAGGATCCTCAAGGGATGTATGCGGCAGTTATTCCCAAATTTGTTCAATTACTGATAAATCATGAATCACCGGTAATTAATGGTGATGGAAGTTTTTCAAGGGACTTTACCCATATTGACAATGTAATTCAGGCTAATGAACTGGCAGCTACCGTGACATCAAAGGCTGCACTGGGCAAGGTTTATAATGTGGCTTTCGGGAAGAATACCAGCCTGCTTGAACTGGTTAATATTTTAAAAAATGAACTGGGCAGATTTGATGCTGAAATCCGAAACATTGATCCGGTATTTGGTCCGGAACGAAATGGGGACATACCGCATTCACTGGCTTCAATTGAAAAAGCCAGAACTTTATTGGGATATATGCCTGAATTCGACATAAAAAAGGGACTTGAAAGAGCTATCAATTGGTATTGGGAACACCTTAAATAAAATATATTGTTGATATAATCGTTGTACCTCAGGTAAAAAATTAAATTATGCGACCAATAAATATGGTTGACTTAAAAAGTCAATATCAAAAAATAAAACCCGAAATCGACCTGGCCATCCAAAATGTGCTTGATTCAACTCAGTTTATAAGAGGAGGGGAGGTAGTTGAATTTCAAAATGCTTTATCTCAATATCTGGGCGTAAAACATACAACTGCCTGTGGAAATGGAACCGATGCCCTGCAAATTGCTATGATGGCTTTGGGTTTAAAACCCGGAGATGAGGTAATTACTACTGATTTTACGTTTATTGCTACGGTTGAGGTTATTGCTTTATTAGGCCTTAAGCCTGTTCTGGTTGACGTTTACCCGGATACTTTTAATATAGATGTTGAGGAAATTAAAAGCGCTGTTACTTCCCGGACTAAAGCCATTGTACCTGTTCATTTATTTGGTCAGTGTGTCAACATGGAGGCAATTATGAAGATAGCCAACGAGCATAATCTTTATGTTATTGAAGATAATGCGCAGGCCATCGGAGCCGATTATATATTCACCGATGGTACAAGAAAAAAGGCCGGGACCATTGGACATATTGGTTGTACCTCGTTTTTCCCATCTAAAAATTTAGGATGTTATGGCGATGGTGGGGCACTGTTTACAAATGATGATGATTTAGCAGATAAAATTTCATCCATTGTAAATCATGGTATGAAAGTCAGGTATTATCACGACCGTATCGGAGTTAATTCCAGATTAGATACCATCCAGGCTGCTATATTATCAGTTAAGCTTCCCTTACTTGATAGTTATATTAAGGCCAGGCAGGAAGCCGCTCAATTCTATTCTGAGGGTTTACAAAATATTGAAGAGATTCAAACCCCGGTTATTGAGAAATTTACAAATCATGTTTTTCATCAATATACTTTGCAAATTAGGAATGTGAAGCGCGATGAACTGAAAAAGCATTTGGAAAATAATGGAATACCGGCAATGATCTATTATCCGGTTCCCTTACATGAGCAAAAAGCTTTCGCGGAATTTAAAAATCCCAATAAGGATTTTCCGGTAACAGAATTGTTAAGTAGCAATGTGTTATCTTTGCCGATGCATACAGAGCTTGATACTGATCAAATGCAATTTATTGTAGATTCCATCAAAGATTTTTTTGGTTAATATGAACGATAAAATCTATTTTGCGCACGAAACTGCAGTTATTGATTCGGACTGCACCATTGGGCGCGGAACAAAAATATGGCACTTTTCACATATTATGTCGCATTGTGAGATTGGTGAAAATTGTAATATCGGACAAAATGTGGTGATTTCACCAGGAGTGGTACTGGGAACCAATGTTAAAGTGCAGAATAATGTATCCATTTATACTGGTGTTATTTGCCAGGATGATGTATTCCTTGGGCCTTCCATGGTTTTTACGAATATAGTAAATCCACGAAGTGCGGTAATTCGCAAAGACCAGTACCAGCAAACCATTGTTAGAAAAGGCGCTTCAATTGGAGCTAATGCCACAATTGTATGTGGAAACGAAATTGGTGAATATGCTTTGATTGGGGCCGGGGCAGTAATTACAAAACCGGTAAAACCCTTTGCGCTGGTAGTTGGAAATCCGGCACGCCAGATTGGCTGGGTAAGCGAGTATGGTCATCGCCTGGAGTTTAACTCGGAAAATATGGCTGTTTGTCCGGAGAGTAAAGAAAAATATAAACTTGATAAGGATCAGGTTCACAAAATTTGAAAGTCCGTTGTATTTTAATAATTTCGCCAATCCATTTTTAATTGATAATGAAGAATTTTGCATTAATAGGCGCTGCTGGATATATAGCAGTCCGACATTTAAGGGCTATAAAGGAGACCAACAATAATTTGGCTGCTGCTCTTGATCCATTCGATAGTGTAGGAATAATTGACAGTTATTTTCCTCAGGCTGATTTTTTTACTGAGTTTGAACGGTTCGATCGCCATATTTATAAACTAAATCGCGAAAATAAACCGATTAATTATGTAAGTATCTGTTCACCCAATTATTTGCATGATTCACACATCCGGTTTGCTCTTCGACAAGGAGCTGATGCTATTTGTGAAAAACCTTTGGTATTAAATCCATGGAATGTTGAAGCGTTAAAAGATTATGAAAAGGAGACAGGAAAACGGGTATATAATGTGTTGCAACTGAGGCTACATCCCACCATTCTGGAATTAAAAAATCGTATTGAGAATGGCCCAAAGGACAAAATATATGACGTTGATTTAACCTATATCACCAGTCGTGGTAAATGGTATCATTTTTCCTGGAAAGGTGATATTTCGAAATCAGGTGGGATTGCTACCAATATTGGTATTCATTTTTTCGACATGCTAACCTGGATTTTTGGCGAAGTAGAGGAAAATATAGTACACGATAGAACATCAAGCAGGTCGGGAGGATTTTTAAGGCTTAAAAGAGCAAGGGTTCGCTGGTTCTTAAGTGTTGATTATAATGATTTACCAAATGAAATAAAAGCCAAGGGGCAGCCCACTTTCAGATCTATCAAAATTGAAAATGATGAATTGGAGTTTAGTGGCGGGTTCACAGATCTGCACACACAAACGTATCAAGGTATTTTAGACGGAAAAGGATTTGGTTTGTCAGATGCTTCTGCTTCTATTCAAATTGCTCATGACATCAGGAATGCGGAGCTTAAAGGATTGAATGGGGAGTATCACCCTTTGTTGAAAGCAAGATTATAGAGAATAGAAAAAAGACTTAAGACTTAAGATGAAAATTCTCTGATAAGGACTTACAAGGTAAGAAAAAACGAAAGAATTAGACAATAAAGCTAGACTTTATCAATATTATCAGGTTTATGGCAAAACATAATTTTAGGGAAATAAAAGCATGGCAAAAAGCGCTGGAGTTGACTCCAGATGTGTACAGATTAACTAATAATTTTCCTGAAGATGAAAAGTATGCCTTAACCTCGCAAGTTAAAAGGGCAGTCGTATCAATATCCTCTAATATTGCTGAAGGGAGTGGAAGAAATACAGATAATGACTTTGCATATTTTTTGGATATGGCTTTAGGTTCTGCTTGCGAATTGGAAAGTGATCTTCTGGTTGCTCTTGAATTGAAATTTTTATCAGCAGAACAATTTCAATTTATCTTTGAAATGATAACTGAAGTCAAAAAACTTATAATTGGTTTTCAGAATTTTTTAAGAAAATAAATATCTAATATCTAATATCTTAAGTCTTATAAATATCCAGTATTAAAAAAAAATATGCACAGTCAAATTAAAAATAAACAATCTAAAATATCTGTAATTGGTTTAGGTTACGTAGGCTTGCCAATAGCGCTGGAATTTGCTAAAAAAGTTTCGGTCATAGGATTTGATATTAAACCTGAAAGGGTTGAACTAATGAAAAATGGAATTGATCCCAGTAAGGAACTTGATTCTTATAATTTCAAGGGTTGTGATATCGAATTTACAGCAAATCCGGAGGATTTAAAAAGAGCCCGGTTTCACATAATTGCGGTACCTACACCCATTGATGAACATAATCAACCCGATTTATCACCAGTTATTTCTGCGTCAAAAACTGTGGGAAAAGCGCTTAAAAAAGGGGATTATGTTGTTTATGAATCAACGGTTTATCCTGGTTGCACTGAAGAAGACTGTATTCCTATTCTGGAAGAATTTTCAGGACTAAAATTTGGGACAGATTTTAAAGTTGGTTTTTCTCCCGAACGGATAAATCCGGGAGATAAAGTTCATACTTTAACTACTATAACCAAGGTTGTTTCAGGGAATGATCAGGAAGCTTTGGATAATATTGCCCAGGTATATGAGATGATTATAACTGCCGGAGTTCATCGGGCATCTTCAATTAAGGTTGCAGAAGCTGCCAAGATTATTGAAAATACTCAGCGTGATGTAAATATTGCCTTGATGAATGAACTATCTTTAATCTTCAACAGGGTGGGAATAAATACATTTGACGTATTGGAGGCTGCCGGTACAAAATGGAACTTTTTAAAATTTAGTCCGGGTTTGGTGGGTGGACATTGTATTGGAGTTGATCCTTATTATTTATTATACAAAGCAAAGGAATTGGGCTATCATGCCAAAATGATTGATTCAGGTCGTTTTGTAAATGACAGTATGGGAGGCTATGTAGCTAAGCAGGTTGTAAAAAAGATCATTAAACAGGATAAAAATATTAAAGATGCCCGGGTTCTGATTATGGGTGTTACTTTTAAGGAAGATGTTGCTGATATCAGGAATTCAAAAGTTGTTGATATAATAAACGAGTTGAAATCCTACAGTGTACTTGTTGATGCTATTGACCCGCATGCATCTGCTAATGAAATAAAGCACGAATATGGCTATGAATTGAAAAATGGACCTACGGGTAAATATGATGCCATAATTTTAGCAGTACAACATAAAGATTATCTAAATTTGCCTGAAAGCCATTTTAAAGAACTTTTAAATGGTGATGGTTTATTGGTAGATATAAAAGGTGCCTACAGAAATAAAATAAAAAACATTCCTTATTGGAGTTTGTAAAAAAATAGATTGTAGAGAAAAAAGCCGTCTTTTTGGGATGGCTTTATTTTTTCTAATTTTGTTTTAAACTGTTAACTATGGAAAAAAATAATATTTTTCCGGTTTTTGAGAGAATTCTTGGCCGGGATCATAAACAGAAACTATTAAGACAAAATTCGCTGGTACTTTGGGTATATGGCTTAAGCGGATCGGGTAAAACAACAATTGCTATTGCGCTGGAAAAATCATTGCACGACAGAGGATTTTTAACCCAAATACTTGATGGTGACAATATTCGCACCGGAATCAATAATAATCTGGGTTTTTCCCAGGAAGACAGAGATGAAAACTTAAGAAGAATTGGAGAGGTAAATAAGTTATTCATGAATTGTGGTGTCATAACCATAAATTGTTTTATTTCACCATTAAAGGCTAACAGAGAGACTGTTAGAAAAATTGTGGGAACCAAGAATTTCGTGGAAATATTTGTAGATACCCCGCTGGAAGAGTGCGAAAGAAGAGATATAAAAGGTTTATATAAAAAAGCCAGAGCAGGCGAAATAAAGAATTTTACAGGAATTGATGCACCTTTTGAAGTTCCTGAGAAACCTGACATCCGGGTAGAAACTGTTGGAAGATCTCCCGAAAATATAGTAGGGGAATTACTTGATTTAATTTTACCAAGAATATATTATTAAGAAATTATGCAGATATTTCATCAGGTATTGGTTTACCTGGTCATAATATTCATTTTTGTATCACTATACTGGGACCTGATACGACCGGGATTTACATTTGTCCTCGCGATTGGTTTTTTAGGTATTTTCCGCGTATTAAACCCGGGTGAAATTTTATCAGGTTTGGCCAATGAGCAAGTAATGGTAATTTTATTTCTCTTGGTTATTGGTGATACTTTTCGGCAAACTTCTGTGCTTGATATTTTATTTGACAGGATTTTCAGGAGTACAAAGACATACAGAGGTTTTATTATAAAAATGTTTTCAATAATTTCACCCCTGTCGGCTTTTTTAAATAATACTCCTTTGGTTGCTTTAATGATGCCTTATACCCATACCTGGAGCCAAAGAAATAAATCATCGGTTTCCAAATTATTAATTCCCTTATCATATGCTTCAATTTTGGGTGGTTGTATCACACTTATTGGTACTTCAACCAATCTAATTGTAAATGGCCTGGTTACTGATCAAAAAATAATTCCCGGTTTAAATTCGTTAAATATGTTCGATTTTTTCTGGGTTGGGTTCCCAATGTTACTGGTCGGGTTTCTTTATATTCTCATATTTGGAAACAGGCTATTACCCGTAAAGAGTGATGTTATAGATGAGTTTATTATCCATCAAAGGGAATATATGGTTGAGGCACAGATAAAGGAAGGTAGCCCGTTGCACGGAAAAACCATAAATGAGGCAAATCTTCGAAATCTGGAAGGATTATATTTAGTTCGGGTGATTAGGGATAATACACAGTTTATGGCTGAACCCAATGAAACTTTGCTTAAGGAAGGAGATATTTTATTGTTTGCGGGTGATACACAGTCAATTACGCAACTTTTAAAGAAAAATCCATCCATTTCAATTCCCTCGGTAGGTATGTATGCGAAAAAAAACCAAACAGGGATTATCGAAATAGTGGTATCGCATAATTCTAGCTTAATAAACAAAACTTTAAAGGAGGAAAATTTTAGGGCCAAATATGATGCTACGGCAATCGCAATTCACAGAAACGGGGAACGGATAAATGGAAAAATTGGAGCAGTTACACTAAAAGCGGGAGACACAATACTTTTATTAACCGGTGCTGACTTTTTTCAATTATTAAACCAGACCAAAGACTTTTACACAATATCAAAACCCAAAGAAATAAAGCGACTGGGTAGCTTTAAAACCTTTTTTTTAATTGGCGGAACAATTGCAGTAATATTATTGGCAGCCTTGAAGTTAATTTCATTATTTATGGGTTTGCTTGTATTTATTTCATTATTGATTAGCCTGAATATCACAACACCTAAAAAAATTGGGAAAGCCATTGATTTTCAGTTAGGAATAATTATAGTCATGGCTTTGGCTCTGGGTAAGGCTATGACTAAAACGGGGGTGGCAGAAAATTTTGCACAGGTAATTATTCAGGTTTTTGAGCCATTGGGAAAGGTTGGTTTATTAGCAGGTATTTATTTTATAACAACTATACTGGCCGCTTTTATTACAAATGTGGCAGCAGTAGCAATAGTTTTTCCAATATCACTGACACTGGCACATGATTTAAATTTGGCCTTCTTACCCTTTATTTTAGTAGTTTCATATGCAGCGGCTGCTAATTTTATGACACCGATAGGTTATCAGACCAATACCATGGTTTATGGTCCCGGAGGATATAAGTTTAAAGATTTTATAAGGATTGGAGGGCCACTGACGCTAATTTATATGGCTGGTACCATATTAATTTTAAGTTTTAAGTATTTGTTATAGAACCACAAAGCCACAGAGGACTATTTTATAAATAAAATTATAAGATTTGAAAGAGAATAATTAAATGATCACTTATCGAACGGAATATTTTTGCCTTAGTCTCTTCGTGGTAAAAAATTAATTGTATGAAAGGAGCAAATTTTGAAATACAGCAACCAGAAATTGAAAAATATGCACAATTAATTGTTAATTCAGCATACAAAGTTCATAAACAGCTTGGTCCCGGCTTATTGGAAAAGGTTTATGAAGTATGTTTTTGTCATGAATTGGAAAAGGTCGGTTTAAATTTTGAAAGACAGGTAGTTGTGCCAATATCTTATGATGGATTAGAATTTGATGAAGGATTTAAACTGGATGTTTTGGTTGAAGATTGTATTATTTGCGAATTAAAGTCAGTACTTGAGATTCATCCTGTATATACTGCTCAATTATTAAGCCATATGAAACTTATGGATATTGAATTGGGATTCCTGATTAATTTTAATGTCCCTCTGATTAAGGATGGAATTAAAAGATATAAATTATAAAGTTATTAAATGTATTAACCTTAGCTATAATTTGACTTCGTGTCTTTGTGGTAAACAATGTTATATTTGAATTAACCACAAAGTCACAAAGTAAAAAATACAATAATTTTTAAGTTTTAGTGATCCTATTGATTAAGTTCAGAGTGAAAAGAGATAGAATTGTTTTATTGAGTATGAAACTTTTTAATTTTTTAAGGCTTCGTGTCTTAGTGTTTAAAAAATGAATGAAAATTATTTAATAGCAATAAAAGCAGCAATAGAAGCTGGAAAAGAAATTTTGGAAGTCTATAATTCTGATGATTTTCAGGTTCAGATTAAAGCAGATAACTCACCTTTAACTCTTGCGGATAAAAGGGCGAATACAAAAATAATGAGTTATTTAGATGGAACTAATTTGCCAGTATTGAGTGAGGAAGGCAAAGAAATACCATTTACTGAGCGGCAAAAGTGGAAAAAGTTCTGGTTGGTTGATCCACTGGATGGTACCAAAGAGTTTATTAAACGGAATGGAGAGTTTACAGTTAACATTGCTTTAATTGAAGGTCATACTCCCATTTTTGGAGTGATATATGTGCCCATTACCAAAGAATTATTTTATGGAGGACTTGATTTTGGTGCCCACAAAGTTTTAAACATTGATTCATTCGATGAAAGCCGGGAGGTTTTAATAGATAAATCAGAAAAGCTCCCTCTTATTTTGAGCAGACCTTTTACAGTAGTTGCAAGCAGGTCGCATTTATCAACAGAAACCCAGGAATACATTGAAAAACTAAAAGAATTGCATTCTGATTTGGAATTTATATCAAAAGGAAGTTCCTTAAAATTGTGTGCCGTTGCTGAAGGAACTGCAGATGTTTACCCGCGTTTTGCACCTACCATGGAATGGGATACAGCTGCTGGTCATGCCATTGTCAAAGCCATGGGTGGAACTGTTTCCAAAACGGATGGTACCCCTTTGGTTTATAATAAAGAGAATTTATTGAATCCCTGGTTTATTGTAAAAAGTAAATTAAGCCATGAATGACACATATTGACACAAATAAAGCTTTTAAGGATTATCTAATGTGTTCATTCAAAGAAGGTTTCCTATAAAATGATAAATAGTATTTTCTTAAAATGAGAGAGAGGATACGAATATCATTAAATCTAAAGCATCTATCTTTTTTATATTATGTAATAACTAAGAAATATGCACCGGCTGGCTCCTTCCTTTTTAAGGAAGGCGGGGGATGGATAAAAACTTAGTATTTATTACACCAGGAATTGACAAACAACCTTAATTATGTTGTCTAATAATCAATTTGATATTTGTCATTAAGAATAATACCATTACTTTTGCTCCGTTATAAAAAAAGCCATAAAAATTGAAGTAAATTTTAATGGTTTGTTACCAAAACTCAACAACAAATGAAAGGAATTATATTAGCTGGAGGAAGTGGTACTCGCCTTTATCCTATTACTAAAGGAGTTTCAAAACAAATGCTTCCAATTTATGATAAACCCATGATATATTATCCGCTAACGACTTTAATGTTGGCTGGCATCAGGGATATTTTAGTTATTTCAACACCTGAGGATTTGCCTGGTTTTAAGCGTTTGCTAGGGTCAGGTGAAGAATGGGGAATCAATTTACAATATGCTGAACAGCCTTCACCAGATGGATTAGCACAAGCATTTATAATTGGTGATACTTTTATAGGTGATGATGATGCCTGCCTGGTATTGGGTGATAACATTTTTTATGGGCACGGGCTACCTGAATTACTAAGGAATGCACGGCGAAACGTTGAGGAAGACAAACAGGCAACTGTCTTCGGATATTACGTTACAGATCCTGAAAGATATGGTGTAGCTGAATTCGATAAAAATGGAAAAGTAACTTCTATTGAAGAAAAGCCGGCACAGCCAAAATCAAATTATGCAGTGGTGGGTTTATACTTTTACCCGAATAGTGTTGTGCAGATTGCCAAAAATATTAAACCTTCAGCTCGTGGCGAACTGGAAATCACTACAGTAAATCAGGAGTATCTTAATCTCGACTCACTTAAAGTTGAATTAATGGGACGTGGTTTTGCCTGGTTGGATACCGGAACTCACGAAAGCCTGATTGAAGCCAGTAATTTTATTGAAACCTTACAAAAACGTACAGGGTTAATGGTTTCCTGTCCCGAAGAAATTGCTTATAAAAGAGGATTCATTAATAAAGAACAAGTAAGAAAATTAGCGCAACCATTAGCTAAAAATGCTTATGGTCAATATTTATTAAAACTATCAAAGTAACTATCCACGAATTACACAAATTAGCACGAAAATAAAAATTAATTAGTGCTAATTCGTGAAATTAGTGGACAAAAGAAAAGAATGAAAAAAGTGAATAAAAAGATATAGAATGATTCAAATAAAAAATATATGCTGTATTGGCGCTGGATACGTTGGTGGCCCAACTATGTCAGTAATTGCTCAAAAATGCCCGGAGATTAAGGTAACCGTTGTTGATATCAACGAAAAACGTATTGCATACTGGAATGATACTGATTTAAGCAAATTACCGGTGTTTGAACCTGGTTTAGCCGAAGTTGTTGCCGAATCACGTGGAAGAAACCTGTTTTTTTCAACCGATGTTGACAAGGCTATTGATGAAGCTGATATGATTTTTATATCGGTAAACACTCCCACCAAAACTTATGGCAAGGGTAAAGGCATGGCGGCCGACCTAAAATATATTGAGCTTTGTGCCAGGCAAATTGCCCGGGTAGCTACTACAGATAAAATAGTGGTTGAGAAATCCACTTTGCCTGTACGTACTGCTGAAACATTAAGGACTATTCTTGATAATACCGGTAATAACGTAAAATTCCAGATACTTTCAAATCCTGAGTTTTTGGCTGAAGGTACAGCAATCCAGGATTTACATAATGCCGATCGTGTATTGATCGGTGGAATGGAAACAGAGGAAGGAAAGAAAGCAATTCAGGCGTTAGTGGATGTTTATGCTCATTGGTTACCTCGTGAACGAATTTTAACGACCAATGTATGGTCATCAGAGCTTTCCAAATTAACAGCCAATGCGTTTTTAGCACAGCGCGTTTCATCTATAAATTCATTATCAGCCTTGTGTGAAAAAACTGAGGCAAATGTCGAAGAAGTTGCCCGGGCCATTGGTGCAGATTCGAGAATTGGTTCCAAATTTTTGAAAGCTTCTGTAGGTTTCGGAGGTTCCTGTTTCCAAAAGGACATCTTGAATTTGGTGTATATCTGTCGAACCCTTGGTTTACAGGAAGTTGCTGATTATTGGGAGCAGGTAATTATTATGAATGATTACCAGAAAAGGCGTTTTGCAGATAAGATAATTTCAACCTTATTTAATACAGTTTCTGGTAAAAAAATTGCCTTTTTAGGATGGGCTTTTAAGAAGGACACCAATGATACCCGCGAAACAGCAGCCATGTACGTAGCCGATATTTTAATGGAAGATAAAGCAAACATTGCCGTTTACGATCCTAAGGTTAGCAAACTGCAAATGCTAAATGATTTAAATTATCTGAATTCCAGATCGGAAGATGAAAATAATGGTTTATTGGATACTTCAACAGATCCGCTTGAAATTTGTAAAGATGCCCATGCTATTGCTATTCTAACTGAATGGGATGAATTTAAAGATTATGACTGGAAGAATATTTATAATAATATGATGAAGCCGGCGTTTATTTTCGATGGCAGAAACATTTTAGATAAACAAAAATTGGAAGCCATAGGTTTCAACTATTTTGGCATAGGAAGATAGATAAATATTAATTAATAATATAAATGAACTAATTAGTGATAATTAGTGTAATTAGTGGACTAAAATGAATAAAAAAGTAGCATTAATAACCGGAGTAACCGGACAGGATGGAGCCTACCTAACCGAATATCTGTTAAAAAAGGGATATATTGTTCATGGGATTAAACGTCGCTCGTCTTTGTTTAATACTGACCGGATTGATCATTTATATCAGGACCCTCATGTAGAAAACCGAAATCTGATGCTTCATTATGGGGACTTAACCGATTCGATGAACTTAACCCGGATTATTCAGGAAACCCAGCCAGACGAGATATACAACCTTGCTGCTATGAGCCATGTAAAGGTTAGTTTTGATAGCCCTGAATATGTAGCTAATGCTGATGGTGTTGGAACTTTACGTATTCTTGAGGCAGTTAGGTTGTTGGGATTAATTGATAAGACAAGGATTTACCAGGCCTCTACATCAGAATTATATGGATTGGTTCAGGAAGTTCCACAAAGTGAAAAAACCCCATTTTATCCACGTTCGCCCTATGCAGTTGCAAAAATGTATGCTTACTGGATTACAGTAAATTACAGGGAGGCTTATAAAATGCATGCCAGTAACGGGATTTTATTTAATCATGAATCACCCATTCGAGGAGAGACTTTTGTGACCCGTAAAGTGACCCGGGCCTTATCCCGAATTGCATTAGGAATGCAGGAAAGGGTGTTCTTGGGAAATTTATCCTCAAAACGTGACTGGGGGCATGCCAAAGATTACATTAGGGCTATGTATTTAATTCTTCAACAAGATGAACCTGACGATTATGTGATTGCCACAGGGGTTACAACTACTATTCGGGATTTTATTTTAAAAGCAGCTGCTGAGGTTGGTCTGGAGCTTACTTTTAAAGGAGAAGGTGTGGAAGAGAAAGGACATCTTACAGCTATAGATGAAAAGTTATTTATTGAGAAAGTCGGAGAACCATATCTTGAAAGTATGAAAGCCCGGATCAGCAAAAATGAAGATATTGTGGCTGTTGATCCTCAATATTTCAGGCCTACCGAGGTAGAATTATTAATTGGCGATCCTACCAAATCAAGAACAAAATTAGGTTGGGAACCCAAATATGATTTAGATGGTCTGATCAAAGATATGATGCAATCGGATATTAAGCTAATGCAAAAGGATGCTTATTTAAGAAACGGGGGTTATAATACACTGAACTATTTCGAATAATTATGCCACGAATTAATAATAGGGTCAACAAATTTCACGAATTTTCACGAAAGAAATTAGTGTTAATTAGTGTAATTAGTGGATAAGATTTTTGAAATTAGTGGACAAACAATATGAAAAAAGATTCGAAGATATACATAGCGGGCCATAATGGAATGGTAGGTTCTGCCATAATGCGGGAATTCCAAAAACAAGGATATACAAATATCATCCATCGTGAATTTGGTAAGCTTGATTTAACAAACCAGCAGGCAGTGGCCGATTTTTTTGCATCAGAAAAACCTGAATATGTAGTATTAGCTGCTGCAAAAGTGGGTGGAATTGTAGCAAATAATACTTATCGTGCTCAATTCATTTATGAGAATTTGATGATTCAAAATAATATAATACATCAATCATATCTGAATGGGGTGAAGAAATTGCTTTTTCTAGGTTCATCATGTATCTATCCTAAAATGGCTCCACAGCCAATGTCGGAAGATGCGCTATTAACAGGTGACCTGGAATATACAAATGAACCTTATGCCATTGCCAAGATTGCAGGTATAAAAATGTGCGAATCCTATAACTTACAATACGGTACAAACTTTATCTCTGTAATGCCGACAAATCTCTATGGCCCCAACGATAATTACGATCTTGAAAAGTCACATGTATTACCAGCTTTAATCCGAAAAATGCACTTGGGTAAATGCTTAATGAATAACGATTGGGAAGCTTTACGTGCAGATTTAAACAAATTACCTATTGAAGGTGTGGATGGTAAAGCAACTGAAGAAGAAATAATAAATATTTTATCTAAGTACGGAATATCAATAAAATCAGAGACTGAAGACTGGAGACTGAAGACTGGAGACTCGAATCACGTCTCCGTGATTCTCTGGGGAACCGGCTATCCTTACCGCGAATTCCTTTATGTAGAAGACTTGGCTGAAGCTTGTGTATTTTGTTTACAAAACGTGAATTTTGAACAACTAACCAACCAGCAACCAGCAACCAGCAACCAGCAACCTCCAAGAGAAATAAAAAACACCCACATTAATATTGGCACTGGAAAAGACCTAACCATAAAAGAACTTGCCGAAAAAGTCAAACAAATTGTTAATTTTGATGGCGAATTAATTTGGGACTCAACTAAACCCGATGGAACACCAAGAAAGTTAATGAATGTAAGTAAAATAAATAATTTGGGTTGGAAGGAGAAAGTGAGTTTGGATGAAGGAATAGAAAAAGTATACAAAGAATATTGTAAATGAAGTTTAATATTATGTAAGCAATTATTCTAAAGGTTGGATTAGGTTCTCGTCTTTCTGAGGGAATCATAGCTGAACTAAAACCAATGGTTGAAATTGTTAGAACAGAAATTCTTTGGCATATCACGAAGATTGATGGGTTATATAGTTACAGAAAAGTAATTTACTAAAAGCAAAGACTTAATTATAAAATATACTTTTGATAGAGAATATGAAAACTATTTTGGTGACAGGTTCTGCTGGTTTTATAGGATTTCATTTAGTTGAAGCCCTTCTTAAAAATGGGTATCGAGTTGTAGGCATTGATAATATTAACGATTATTATGATGTAAACCTTAAATATGATCGTTTATCAGAAAGTGGTATTAAAAATGAAAAAATTTCATATAATAAGAAAACACAAAGTATATTACACAAAAATTGCACATTCCATAAATTAGACATCTGTGATTTGCCAAATCTAAATCAATTATTTATTGAAGAGAACTTTAATATTGTTGTAAATTTAGCTGCTCAAGCTGGGGTTAGGCATTCACTGACAAATCCACATGTGTACGGGCAATCTAATCTTATTGGATTTTTGAATATATTGGAATGTTGCCGAAACCATAATATTGAGCACCTGATATATGCATCTAGTTCATCTGTATATGGTAATAATAAAAAAGTCCCATTCTCAGAAGATGATAATGTTGATTATCCAATAAGTCTTTATGCTGCAACAAAAAAAGCAAATGAATTGATGGCACATACTTATAGTCATCTTTATAGCCTTCCTACAACAGGATTACGTTTTTTTACTGTTTATGGCCCTTGGGGGCGGCCGGATATGGCTCCCACACTTTTTGCTTCGGCCATTAAAGATCATTCTCCATTAAAAGTTTTTAACAGAGGTAATTTGGAACGTGATTTCACTTATATAGATGATATTATTGAAAGTATAATAAAGATCATTAATATTGTTCCAACTGCTAAATCAGAACATCCCTATTATCAGTTATTTAATATTGGAAATTCTAAAAAATGTAATTTAATTGATTTTATATCCACTATTGAAGATGAAATGGGTAAGAAAACTGAGAAAATATTATTACCTATGCAGGCTGGGGACGTAAAATCTACCTGGGCTAATGTTGAAAGATTAAACCTATTGACAGGTTATAATCCTAAAATTGAAATTAAAGAAGGGTTAGCAAAGTTTATTGGTTGGTTTAAAAAATATTATATGAATTTATCATAATACAGAATCTGATATGAATGAAGATAAACTAAAAGAGTCACTTTCGATTGTTATTCCTGTTTATAATGAGGAAGAAAATATTTTTCCTCTTTATGAAGGCTTAATATCAGTTCTGAAATCAATAGAGCATGAATATGAAATAATTTTCGTTAATGATGCTTCCAAAGACAAAACTTCGCAAAAACTGGATGAATTAGCTTCTCAAAACGAATTGGTTAAAGTAATCCATTTTAAAAGAAATTTTGGACAAACAGCTGCCATGATGGCTGGTATTGATTTTTCATCGAATGATATCATTATTCCAATGGATGGGGATCTTCAAAATGATCCATTGGATATACCATTCTTACTTGAAAAATTAAATGAAGGATATGATGTTTGCTCAGGATGGAGAAAGGATCGAAAAGATAATTCAGTGATGCGTAATTTTCCAAGTAAAATTGCAAATTTACTTATTTCACGCATATCCGGAGTGCATCTTCATGATTATGGATGTTCTCTGAAGGCATATCGGCGTGATGTTATTGAAGGGGTTAAATTATATGGTGAAATGCATCGATTTATTCCAATATATGCCACTTGGCAAGGGGCTAAAATTACAGAGATTCCGGTAAACCATCATGCACGAAAATACGGTCAATCAAATTATGGAATTAATCGTACTTTTAAAGTTGTTTTAGACTTAATTGTTATAAAATTTCTTGAGAAGCATGCCCAAAAACCAATCTATACTTTTGGTGGTTTTGGATTATTGTGCATTTTTTTATCGATTTTAAGTTTTTTATATATGATCTTTTTAAAGTTTTGGGAAGATCTGACATTTACACAAACACCTTTGCCTCTACTAACAATACTTTTCATATTGTTGGGTATTCTCTCGATTCTACTAGGATTGATTGCTGAATTATTAAACAGAACTTATCATGAGTCGCAAAATAAGTCTGTATATTTGGTCAAAAAATTAAGAAACTTTCAAAATAAAAAAAACTAGCACATGGAAAAAATTCAACTTTTTGTTCCAACTTATCACGTTCAGGAATGTCTTGATGGTATTCAGGAATGTCTTGAAATTGGTTGGACAGGATTAGGTTTTAAAACTGTTCAATTTGAGGAAGAATGGGTAAAATATACAGGATTATCTCATGCACATTTTTTAAATTCAAATACTTCTGGACTTCACCTCGCAGTTAAGGTATTTAAGGAAGATCAAAACTGGCAGATTGGTGATGAGATAATAACAACTCCAATTTCATTTGTTTCATCAAATCATGCTATTCTTTTTGAAAATTTAACCCCTGTTTTTGCAGATATCGATGATACATTATGTCTTGATCCAATTTCGATTGAAAAAAATATTACTGAAAAAACCAGAGCTGTTCTTTATGTTGGAATGGGAGGTAACCCTGGTAAACTGGAGCAAGTAATTGATTTATGTAAACGCCACGGCTTGATATTAATTCTTGATGCAGCACATATGGCTGGTTCAAAATTGAATGGACAACATGTTGGAAAAGGAATAGATTGTGTTGTTTTCTCTTTTCAAGCCGTTAAAAATTTACCAACAGCTGATGCTGGTATGATTTGCTTTGATCGCTCAGATTTAGATCAGATTGTACGAAAATGGTCTTGGCTCGGGATAGATAAAGATACCTATTCAAGGGTCTCTAATGTTGGAGGAACCTATAGTTGGTATTACGATGTCCCATATGTTGGATTTAAATATCATGGAAATTCAATTATGGCTGCTATAGGTTTAGTTCAACTTAAATATCTTGAAAATGATAATGAACGTAGAAGACAAATATGCACTTTGTATGGAAAAAATTTATCTTCTGAAAAGCAAATTAAATTTGTTGAACATACCGGAGATGTAATTTCATCCCGTCATCTGTTTCAAATAAGAGTTCAAAAGGAAAAACGTGATGAATTAATGGCATATTTAAATAGTAAAAATATTTTTCCAGGAGTTCATTATCGGATAAATACGGATTATAAGATGTATTCAGATGGTAAAAATACTTGTCCAAATGCTGAAATGGCTTCATTAGAGATAATTAGTCTTCCAATTCATCTTAGATTAACGGATGA
Source organism: Bacteroidales bacterium (assembly GCA_046704385.1). GTDB lineage: Bacteria > Bacteroidota > Bacteroidia > Bacteroidales > SZUA-534 > GH45. The sequence goes on from JBJKSB010000009.1 coordinate 39,574, forward strand.
ACAGGTTAATTATGTATCGGATCAAATACTTCAGTATTTTAAAAATCCAAATTAAATATGAAAGTATTAATGATTGCACCAACTCCTTTTTTTTCAGATAGGGGTTGTCACACTCAAATTTATGAAGAAATAAAAGCCTTACAAGATTTAGGTCATGAAATTGTCATTGTAACTTATGGATTAGGTCGGAATATACCAAACGTCAACATTATTAGAATATTTAATTTTCCATGGTATGACAAGCTTTCAGCTGGACCGTCATATACCAAGATACTCTTACTGCCAATTCTGACAATAAAAGTAATTAGGACAATACAAAAATTCAAGCCAGAAATTATTCATGCTCATTTACATGAAGGTGCTTTAATTGCACGTATTTGTAAGTTTTTCTTTCCTCGCAAGAAATACCTTTTTGATATGCAGGGCTCCTTAACTGGAGAAACGTTACAACATGGTTTTGTAAAAGAAAACAGCTTGTTTTATAAATTTCTTGTTTGGTTTGAAAAAAAGATTGCTAACTGGTTTTTTGTAATTACACAATCAGAAAGCATGATTGTCGAATTAGAATCATTCGGAGTTCCTGAAAATAGGAGAAGAAATGTTCATGATGGTGTGGATACAGATATATTTCATCCGATGAAATTTAACAATGAATTAGCAGCAAAATTAGGTGTTGATGAAAACAGGCATCGGGTTTTGTACATGGGTTTACTTGAACAATATCAAGGTGTGGATTTAATGTTGGAAGCGTTTAAATATGTAAATGAAGAAATGTCAGGTGTTCAATTCATAATAATTGGCTTCCCAAATATTGACAAGTATAAGGAAGAATGCTCAAAATTAGGAATTTTGGATAATGTTCTGTTTTTAGGAAAAGTTGATTATACAACCTTACCTGAATATCTTTCATTGGCTAATGTTGCTATTGCACCGAAAATTGCTCTGACCGAAGGAGATGGTAAAATTTATAATTACATGGCTATGGGTATGGTTACGGTTGCATTTGACAGAAGTGTGTCAAGGGAAATTCTTGGTGATACAGGTCTTTTTGCGGAATTTTGTAATCCGAAAATGATGGCTGATAAAATTAAGTGGGCTTTGTCTAATCCTAGTGAATGCCTGTCTTTAGGGATGAAATCGCGTGAAAGAGCTATCCAAAATCTTTCGTGGAAAGCTGTTGGAAGAAGAATAGACAATGTTTATAACAACCTCTAAAGCAATTTTGAATGTCTCAAAAAGAAAATTGCCCTTTATGTGGACAAAGTGGTTTTTTTAGTATACAAAATGGCAAGGATTACTTCGTTTTTAATGGTGATTCACCATCTTTTAGCGTTTTATATTGTTCTGATTGTCTGACGGGATACACTTATCCACCACTTTCTGACCACGAATTGTCAGATTACTATCCAGAAAAATTTGAAGCATATAATCCTAAAAAAGGTTTTGCAGGAAGACTACAAACCTATAAATATAAAGAGGATATCAAACGTATTCGCCGTAATTATAAAAACAAAAAAGCGATTACGATCTTCGAAATAGGAGCGGGGAGAGGTGAGTTTTTGTATGAAGCAAAAAAAGCAAACTGTATTGTAGAGGGTATTGAACCAGGAGAAAGTGGTGTTGAGTTTGCAAAAAATAATTATGGAATTGAGCTTCATAGAGGATATGCTTCAGCAATCAACTTTAAAAAAAAATACGATGTAATTGTACTACGGCATGTATTGGAACACCTCAATGATTTTAGTTCGTGCCTCAAAGTAATTCATGAATCAGGATTAAATGCAGGAGGAAGTATCTATATTAAAATTCCTCGTATGGATTCATGGGAATCTTATATATTTGGTAAATTTTGGCATGGATATGACTTACCCAGGCACCGAGTTCATTTTAGTAAGGCAGGTATTATAAAAATTCTAAACAATTTGGGATATGTTAATGTAAAAGTCAAGTCAGAGATAGTACCTAATGATATAATGAGGAGTGTTTTATATTACAGCGAGCATGGAAAGTATGCATTACTACGATTTACATCAAAGACATTTTCATTGTTGCCGAATATACTTAAAACAGTTTTAAGTCAATTGATTGGTATAATGTTGTCCCCATTTTGCCCGGGAAGAATGGTTGTTATTGCGAATAAAAAACAAGAATGAATTAAATATAAATTGTAAAATGTCTAAAGGTGACGATGAAAAGGATTTAATAGATTCTAAATATAAATTTCAGGTTGTAGAAAAATATAATTCAACGGCTCTCGAATATTCAAAAAATCATGAATCAAGATTTTTTTGGTTGCAATTGCCTTATAAAAGGTGTTTCGAAATTCTTTCTAAAAAAGAAATTAAATATGTTATAGATTTTGGTTGTGGTTCTGGGGTATTATTATCTAATTTGGCTAATGAATTTCCTAATGTCAATTTTATTGGTATTGATTTTAGTAAAGAGCTTATTTCAATTGCTAAGGAGAATAATAATTCTGAAAACTTGACTTTTTATATACAGGATTTTTGTACAATCAACAATTGCGAATGGTTTCGTACTATTGAAAAAAATTCGGTTTTCTACATTTTATCAGGACCGTTGGAATATTACAGTGCTAAAGATGAATTTCCGCAAATAATGAAAAGTATTTGGGTAAAAAGCGTTAATTCTGCGATTTATTTAACTTTTCATAATGTTAATTTTTTTCTGCGCAAATGGTTTTATAATAAAGATAAAAAATACTGGAAATTAAAAGATGCAATTGATTTTTTTAAAGAAAAAGAAATTACTTATCGATACTTTTGTTTTTTTCCTATTGATTATATTTTATCAAAAATTCAAATAATGGATAAAGTCCTATTTACAGCAGATATTTTATTTTCAAAATTACCATCATTGTTTACAAAAAAGATGTGTATGAATTTTGAATTGGTGATTTATAAATTATAGCAATAAAAATCGGAAATAATTTTTTTAGCCCAGTACAACATAAATTGATAAAATGAAATCAAATAAGGGTTCTTTTATAAAAAATAAATATTTAGCAAATACTTTTAAAATTGCTATTTCTATAACCCTTTTAGTTTATTTTCTTGCCAATTGTAATTTGAATGTGATTTTTAATTATGTTAAAGGTATTTCGATTTGGATATTCATTGAAATGATATTTTTATCGATTTTTGCAGTATTTATTAACTCAATAAAATGGAACCTACTTTTAAAAAAACAAAGGTTATTTAGTTTGTTTAAGCTTAATCTTATTTCTCAATTTTATACACTTATTCTTCCTGGTCAAATTGCAGGTGAGGGTATGAAAACCTTTATTCTTGGGAAAGAGGAAAAAAATATGGGAGGGATAGCCGTTTCTGTAATTGTCGATAAAATCACGGGTTTTCTTGGAGTTTTTATACTGGCCATATTTGGTATTATTTCCAAGGGAAGTAAACAGAACTCAATTATTTTGTGGGTAATGATCTCAGCATTAATCATTGGGATTTGTTTACTTTTTTTTCTTCAATTTGAGTTTATTTTTAAAACAATTAATTTAATTCTGAATAGAATTGAAAATAGTTTTCCCCAAAGGAATAAATTGGTACATTCGGTTCAAAATGTAATTCTTGCGTGGCATCATTATTCAAAGAAGCCAGTAACCTTAATTCTAAGTATTTTAGTAGGTATTTTATATCAGTTGTTTGGCGTATTTATTTTTTATGTAATCAGCATTGAAATAGGTGCGCATATATCTGTCATTGATTGGTTTTGGATTTTCGGGCTTTTATCATTGGCTTTGTTCCTTCCGGTTAGTATAGCTGGCATTGGAATTAGAGATGGAACTCTTGTTGGGCTTTTAGGTAGCCTATACATTGATACAGAAAAGGCTCTAGCCATATCATTTATTTTTTTTGGAATTCAAATAGTCAGCTCGCTAATAGGTAGTATTTTCATCTTGAAAAAGAATCTTCGAGCTAGTTGATACCTGTTAAGAATGAAGAACAAAAAATTGTAAAATAATATTCGACAATACCATCATCCAGAAAATAATCAAAATTGCAGAATGTATTATTGAATATTTTAATATTTTTATAAGTAGTAAAATAGAAAGAAGATGATAAAAAAGGCAGATATCTCATTAAAAAATAATTTAGGGTTATATTATTTTAATAAAGCAGAAAAATATTGGTATTGGGTACTTATCTTTGCCTTTGCTTTTTTTATAATCCAGAGTATAGTAAATATTTGGCTTATGTTATCATGGTTGGACGAAGCAAAATATTTTATGAAAGGATTCTGGTACGTTACTGGTCAGGTTCTTCCTTATAGCCATGAAGATGCGACAGGTTATCCACCAATGTTTTTTTATGAGTTAGGGTGGTGGCAACAGATATTTGGAATCGGAATTTATACGGTTAGAATATTTTCTCTATGCGCAGGACTATTAAATTTAGGCGTATTATATGTTGTGTCAAATGAAATATTTAAAAGTAAAATACAGGCTGCCATTACAGTCCTTATATTAGCAACAAATCCTGTTGTTGTAAAGTATTTTTCCACAGCAACTCCTTTTGCCATTGTTTCCCTTATTAGCCTGGTTACATTCTACATCTTGGTTAAGCAAAATAAATATAACTGGATAATATCAAGTGCGCTATTAGGCCTGTGTTATTTTCTGCTCTTCTTCCATCGAACTAATATGATAATTGGGATTGTATTTTTCATGATTTTCCAATTGCTTTCTGCTGAAAAATTAAAATTTAGAAGAATTTTAGTTTCATTAGGGATAGCAGCTATTTTAACTATTTGGCTTTTAAATGTATTTCCTGACAATTTATCTTTTATTGCATTGGATTTGCCTTTAATTAAAACAGTTTTGTTAAAAATAGGTCTTATAAATAACCCATATAAATTATTCAATGAAAACACATTTTCAGCAGTGGTATCAACAGATAATACAATTAAGGGTTTGTTATATCGTTCAGTCCCGATTTTTTTATCATTTTATATAAAGCCCTTTTTTCTTATCGTTATTTTAAGCACAATATCCTTATATGCTTCAATAAGAGAAAAAATTATTTCAAAGCCTATTGGTTTTGCAGCAATCTATTTTATTGTAATGTCAGTAACTCATTTTTTAGGAAGTCAAGGCTATTGTCCGAAATGTATTCTAGCGTATACAAACTATTTCATAGTTTTTGGTGCATTGTCAGCATCATATGGTGTTATGTACCTATTTAAGGCCTCTAAATCATCAGTGAGTGATTACTGGACAGGATTCCAACATGGATTAATCACTGTATTTATTTTTGTATCATTTGTGATTTATATTGGATATTTACCTTTTTTGATTTCAAATCCTAAACACAGTTATGTTTCAGGTGAAAATAAATTGGCAAAGAAAATCCAATCCGTTATTCCCGAAAAGGAAAAAGTACTGGTTATTGGCGGTGGTTTACCTTTTGCCCAACAGGCAGTATTCTTAGCTGGAAGAAAACTTGAACTGACTAGTATTAATCAGGAACTCAGTTATCGTAGTCTGAAAACAGGGCTTAGCGTTGAAGTTGAGAATAAAACTATTCAACAAGTAAAAGAATTAGGTTACTGGACTGATCAAATGATGGAAGAATGGATTAAAAATGAATATAATTTCATTATTATTGATGAGGGATACAAGAATCAAGTTTCAGGATCAGAGAAATTCAAAACATTGATAGATAGTTTTTTTGTTAAAACTTCAACTTTTAAAATACCCAATCGCTCCTTTGGCTGTTATCAGAGAAGGTAAAATATTTATTATACAGTGTTATTTCAAGGAATACCTATACATCTATTGAATACCAATCTACCAATCATTATAATGAATGCTGGAACAAGTTTATGTAGATGAATTACAGCTAGTATAACTAAAAATTCATAGAGTCCTAATTCCATTAATAATAAAAGAAATAAATTAACCCTGGGTTAAATACCTGAAACAGTAATTTACTTTAATCTTTTGATATAAAAGGTTATTGAACATGATTGAAATATTGTAGTTTTACGATTGGAAATATAAGAGTTTATTTATATAACCTTTTTTCTTTCCCGAACAGGCTTTAAATATTTGTGAAAGAAAGAATGGTAAATATAATTAATTGCAATTCAGTGAAATAAAAAATAAGTATAAATGGTTTGTCAAATTAGGTAAGAAGTATCATATTTAAATAATATAAGAGAATAACTGCGACTAAAATTATTGATATTTTAAATTGACTTGAAATGTATGATTATTTGGTTAATATAAATGACTCTGTAATAGAAGTATTAAAGAGACTTGATAAATTGTCAACTACACAAACTGTTTTTATAATTAACGATAATAATGTTGTTGTTGGGACAGTGACCGATGGTGATGTTAGGAGGGCTTTAATAAATGGTTATAAGCTTGATGACCCATTAACTAATTTTTGCATTAAAAATTTTAAGTATCTAAAGGAAGGAGAAAGTAATTTTTCAAGAATCCGCGAATTTAGAAGGTTAAAACTTAAAGCTGTTCCTTTATTGAACGATAAGGGAGAATTGATCAAGGTCTATGATTTTTCAATATTAAAGTCAATATTACCAGTTGACGCAGTGATTATGGCCGGAGGCAAAGGTGAAAGACTTAAACCCTTGACCAATGATGTACCCAAACCATTATTAAAGATCGGAGGGAAAGAGATTATTTCATACAATTTTGATCGTTTGTTTAGGTATGGAATTACGAATCAATATATTACTGTTAATTACCTGAAAAATGATATTATCAATTTTTGTCATAATTATAATAGTGAAATCAAATTTAATTTAATTGAAGAAGAAAAATTTCAAGGTACTGCAGGATCATTAAGCCTTATTAAAGAATTTAAAAATGACGTTATTTTATTAATGAATTCTGATTTACTCACAAATATTGACTATGAAGATCTTTACAAAACCTTTATTGAAAAAAATGCTGATATGATGGTTGCATCGATTCCCTATCATGTGAATTTACCTTATGCTATTTTTGAAACGGATGAGCGGAAAATAATTTCGTTTAAAGAAAAACCGAATTATATATATTACGCTAATGCTGGCATATATCTTTTTAAAAAAGAATTTATTAGATTTGTGCCCACTGAGAGGGTTTATAATGCCACTGATTTAATGGAGGATATAGTTAAAAAAGGATATAACTTATTGCATTATCCTATAAGAAGTTATTGGCTTGATATAGGTAAACATGAAGATTTTGAACAGGCTCAGAAGGATATTATTCATATAGATTTTGACTAATATGAACATACTAATAACATTATGTGCACGAGGTGGATCAAAAGGTATCACTGGTAAAAATATAAAAGAACTTGCTGGTTACCCTTTATTAGTATATTCAATTATTTCAGCTGACAAGTTTGCATCAAATTTCAGTGATGTGAAAATTGAATTATCCACGGATTCAGAGGAGATTAAAAAAATAGCAGGACAATATGGTTTATTTTCAGATTATATAAGACCGGAGAAATTAGCTGGTGATACCGTTGGTAAAATTGATGCAATACATGATATCCTTGATTTTTCCGAAAAGAAATATAAAACCAAATTTGATTATATTCTTGATCTTGATGTAACTTCCCCATTAAGAACAGTTGAAGATCTTTTAACAGCATTCAATACAATTAGGAATGACCATAATGCTATTAATTTATTTTCGGTCAATAAGGCAAACCGTAGTCCGTATTTTAATATGGTGGAGCAAAAAGAAAACGGATATTATGCTTTAGTCAGAAAAACAGAAGGAAATGTACTTACGCGTCAATCAGCTCCAAAAGTCTTTGATATGAATGCTTCTTTCTATTTTTATAAAAGAGCCTTTTTTGAATCAGGAGCTAAATCAGCCATAACAAATGCATCATTAATATATGAAATGCCTCATATTTGTTTTGATCTTGATGAATCTATTGATTTTGAGTTTTTAAGTTATTTAATTGAAAACAATAAACTTGGATTCGAGTTATGAAGGTTTTAATAGTTGGTTTAGGATCAATAGCCAAAAAACATATAAATGCTTTAAAACAAATTGACAGAAATGTTGAAGTAGTTGCACTGAGACAAACTAAAAAAAAACATAGAGATGAGGAAGAAATAAAAGCAGTTTATCATATTGAAGAATTAGCTGATTTACATTTTGATTTTGCTATTATTTCCAATCCAACCATCTTACATAAAGATACTATTGATTCCCTTATTCATTTAACCATCCCACTATTTATAGAAAAACCTTTGCATGTAGATTTAAGTGTTTCTGAATTAATACCGATGATTAAAAATGAATCAATTCAAACCTATGTAGCATGTAACCTGCGTTTTTATGATTGTATAAAATATATGAAAAAATATATTGATAATCATCAACCCAGAATTAATGAAGTGAATGTTTATTGTGGGTCATTTCTACCAGAATGGCGTCCCGGTATTGATTTTAGACAAAATTATAGCTCACAAAAATCATTAGGTGGAGGTGTTCATCTGGACTTAATTCATGAGCTTGATTATTTGTACTGGTTATTTGGAAATCCTATTCAGGTTGATAAGACTTTTAAAAGCCTGTCAAGTTTAAAAATTGATGCCGTAGATTACGCTAATTATATTCTTCACTATCCGGAATTTTGTGCTAATGTTATTTTGAACTATTTTCGCCGTGATTATAAACGAACCTTTGAAATTATTTTTGATGCTGAAACATGGTTGGTAGACTTAAAATTAAATAAGATTAGTAAAAATGGTGAAGTTTTATTTGAATCAGATCAAACATTTATTGATACTTATAAAGATCAGTTAGATTATTTTACTGCTAATTTAAATAATTTCCATATTATGAATTCAATTGAGGAATCATACGAAGTACTTAAAATATGTTTGTAAAAAATGAAATTAGAAAATAGAGTAATACTGGTAACAGGAGGTAACGGGTTATTAGGAAAAGCATTTATTGATGATTGCAAAGAAAAAGGAGCTATAGCAATTAACGGAGATATTTCAAACGACAATGATATTGAAGATGGTTTATTAAAGTTTGATATTACCTGTGAAGATTCAATAAATGAAGGTATTGATGCAATAATTAAAGAATACGGAAAAATTGATGGTTTGGTAAATAGTGCTTACCCTCGAACAGAAGACTGGGGAACTGATTTTCTTCATATTAAAGCGGAATCCTGGCAGCAAAATATTAATATACAAATGAATAGTTATGTATTATGTTGTCAGGCGGCTATTAAACAAATGAAAAAACAAGGAAATGGTTCTATTGTAAACATAGCTTCAATTTATGGGGTAGTTGCAAACGATCCTACCTTATATATTGAGGCAAAAATGAAAACGGCAGCTGAATATACCGCCATAAAAGGGGGGTTAATAAATTTTACACGATATATTGCCTCATACTTCGGCGAATACGGAATTAGGGCAAACTGTGTTTCTCCTGGTGGTATTTTTGATCATCAACCCGAATCTTTTGTAAAAAAATATGAAGAACGGGTTCCGTTAAAACGTATGGGAAACCCTGATGATATAGCTCCGGCTGTTTCATTTTTATTATCAGATGAAGCAAAATATATAACAGGACATAACTTAATGGTGGATGGTGGTTGGACCATTATTTAGTACAAAAGTTTTTATACTGATGAAAATCGAAACCAATGCTCTGCAATTAATTGTTTTACAGTTAAAAAATAACTTTTTATTAACTGATAAAGAAAAGGAAGAATTGGAGTTTTTTTATGATAAAGTGTTAGATAAAATTGAGGTATGCTTCAAAGACATTAAGAGTAAATATTTTTCTATATCTGATGAAACCTATTTTAATCCTTATCATTCTGGCCAATATGCCACTTTTCTTTATTATTACTCAAGGGTTGTTTATGAATCGGGAAATAGAATTCTAGCAGATAAAATTTATTATTTGAATAAAATGCTGAATGCCTGTGATCTCTTTTATGAAGTAAATCTACCCGATATCTTTTATCATGAACACCCTATAGGAAGTGTTATAGGTCGTGGAGAGATTGGTGATTATTTTGTTTATCAGCAGAACTGTACCATTGGAGGCAATAAAGGATACTATCCAAAATTAGGAAAATTTGTATGGTTACATGCAAATTCTTCTATCATTGGAAAATGTAATATTGGTAATAATGTTTTTATAGCGGCAAATGTGTTGGTAAAGGATGAAGATATACCGGATAATACTATCGTTTTTGGCAGTTCACCAAATTTACTACTTAAATATAAACCTCCAGAGTACTTTTTAGACAAGAGTTTGTTTAAAAGTTATTGCTAGTTAATTAGAGAATGAGATTTAGAAAAATTGTTTACCTGCGATATTTTCCATTAACGGAACATATTTATTATGATTTATATTTAGATAACCTTCAAAAGGAAGGTTTCGAAGTTGAATATGTTGATATAAAAGCTTTGTTTTTTCCTGATCAGGAAATGGAGGAATACAAAGGGTTTAATAATGTCGTTAAAATGTATTCCTATCATGAGTTAAAGAAATACCTTTTACAACAAACCCCCAATACCTTAATTATTTCAATAATGACATTTGAGAATAGAGTAATTAAAGTATTCAAATTATTGTCGCGATGCGAATGTAAAACAGCTGTTTTTGCCAGGGGTGTTTTCCCTTTATTACCTGAAATTAATAAAGAAAAGGAGAAGATAGATAAACATAATAACACTCTTCTGCAAATTATTAATTTGATAAAAAAAGCAACTCAAATCAAGAGGTTGTTGAGACGGTTATATTTTAATTTAAATGCTAAGTTTTTTAAGGAAGATGGAGTTGCTTTAAAGAAGGATGGAAAAATAAAACCTTATGATTTTGTATTTAAAGCTGGAATTGAAGGGATTCGAGGGTTAGGTCATGGCTATGAAATTGATAATCAGGTTTCAAAACTTGTGGAGGTTAATACCATTGATTATGATTCATATTTGGTAAAGAAAGAAGGAAAAAGTCTGGTCAATTACCCTTATATTGTTTTTTTGGACCAGTGTTTACCTTATCATCCTGATGCTAAAGCATTAAATATAAGAACCGTTAATCATGATAGCTATTATATAGAATTAAATAGATTTTTTGATCAAATAGAAGAAATATACCAACTAAAAATAGTTGTGGCGGCACACCCTAAAAGTCCTCCCTATAAAAATTTCAATCCTTTTAATGAAAGAGAATTTTTTCTTAATTCAACTTGTGAATTGGTTCGAAATTCAGAATTTGTGTTATCACATTCATCAACATCAATTTGTTTTCCTATACTATTTAAAAAACCAATATTATTTATTGATTCTAATGAAATTGAGAATGCATTACCTAACCATTCAATTATGATGAAGTATTTATCTGAAATTTTAGGATGTCTTTATACTCGATATGATGAAGAATTTAAAAACAGAACAGAATTAAGATATAGTAGTGAAAAATATAGTAAATACAAATATCTGTATCTAAGCTCTGAAAAATCAGAAAACAAACTCAGCTGTGATATATTTATTGATTTCTTAAAAGATAAATAATGTCCTCATATTCAAAAAAATATATAAATACCTATTTCTGGAAAGGAATTGAAATGGTGTTAAAATTTGCATCAATGTTTGTAGTTGTTCCTTATCTTACAAGTAACCCTACTATTTATGGCATTTATGTAATTTGTATTTCAATCAATATCTTTTTATCCTATGCCGACTTTGGTTTTATTGGTGCGGGTTTGAAATATGCAGCCGAATATTATGCGCAAGGAGAAAGGAAAAAGGAGATAGAAGTTATTGGTTTTTCGACATTTATTTTGTTAGTTTTTACTATAATTCTTTCGCTGGTTTTTTTGTACTTGAGTTTTAATCCCTCGTTATTAATCAAGGATATTAAAGAACCTAATGAGATATTAATAGCGTCAAAACTCCTGCTAATTCTTGCTATTTATACACCAATGGGAATACTATCAAGACTTTTGAGTATGGTATTCAGTATACGTATTGAAGAATACATTCTAAGGAGAATTGGTGTTATTCCAAGTATTTTGGGAGTTATTTCAGTTTTTTGGTTTTTTAGAAAAGGACATTACGATATTGTAGGCTATTCTATTTTTGGACAAAGTGTCGGATTTCTGGCAAGCTTGGTAACTTTATTAATTGCCAAAAAAAGATATAATTATGAATTCTCATATTTATTTAAATCATTAAAATTTCAAAAGGCTGTCTTTAATAAGACTTATAAATTGGCATTATCGGGGCTTTTTGCAACAATTTCTTGGGTTTTATATTATGAACTCGATATTGTATCTATAGGTAAATTGCTTGGTGCTACACAGGTAGCGTATTACGGAATAGGTCTTACTTTTTTGAGGTTTTTTAGAAATGTATTTGGCGTATTTTTTTCTCCATTTTCAGTAAGATTTAACCATTTTATTGGATTAAACGATGAAATGGGACTTCGAAAATTTTTTATGCAAATAGTGGGTGTAAGTATTCCAATTGTAATTTTACCAATTCTGTGTATTTTTTTTCTTGTAAAACCATTAATTTTATCATGGGTTGGAGTTGAATTTATTTATTCTATTAATATTGCAAGAATGCTGGTGCTTATAAATATTTTTGCTTTTCTTACATATCCTACAGGGCAGTTGCTTTATGCAAAAGGACAATTAAATCGAATCTATTTTCTAAGCGTAATGAATCCAATTATTTTTTGGCTAGGGGTATTATTTACATTTAAAATATTTGAATCAGAATCATTTGCATTTTTTAAGCTTCTTATTTTTTTCTTATCAGCACTATTTTATTTATATTATTCCAAGCAATTAATTAGATTTTCTTTTAGTGATATTTTAAAAGAATGGATATATCCTTTTATTTTACCAACTTTATTAATGTGTATTGGACTATTTTATATTAGCCATTACCTCCCGATGGAGAAGGGAAAAGTTAACCTTCTTATAGTAGCTTTAACTGGTGGGAGTGCAGTTCTGTTAACAAGTTTATTAATATATATAACTTCGCGGAAAATTAGGACAATTTTTAAAGCAATTATTTTGAATTTGAAATAGATTAACATGTTTGGAATAAAACGAAAGATCAAAATTATATTGAGACTTATCAGGTCAGTTCAAGCTGGTGATGATTATTTGTTTGAATTACGTAGTAACAATCCAACATGTAATTTTTATAAGGATTGTAGTATTTCTGAATCAACATTAAGCAGATATAACGTTGTATTTGATAATGTCATATTATACAAAGTGAAGCTAGGAGCACATACTTATATTCAAAAGAATACTAAAATTTTTAACGCGAATATTGGTAATTTTTGTTCAATTGCTTCAAATGTTTCAATTGGCTTAGGTAAACATAAAGTTGATGGTTTAAGTACACATCCTTCATTTTATCTTAAAAACACTCCTTTAGCAAAAGTTTTTACGGAACTTGATGAAATTGAAGTATCAGAGATTGTAATTGTCGAACATGATGTTTGGATTGGTGAATCGGCCATTATTCTTGATGGTATAAAAATAGGTACCGGTGCAATTGTAGCTGCGGGAGCCGTTGTAACAAAAGATGTTGAACCTTTTTCAATTGTTGGAGGAATACCTGCCCGACATATTAAATACAGGTTTAATGATGCAATACAAAGAAAGTTATTTGATCTGGCTTGGTGGAACAAATCGGATGAGTGGTTGGAAAATAATTTTAAAAAACTTGAAGATGAGATTCTTAAGAAGGATTCTGGTTATAGCTAAATACTTATGGAATTTAGATGTATCTGATGCAAATAAGAAATATGTCTTTAAATTTAAAGGAAGAAATAGCTACATTTTTAAAGGCGTAAGGGTTGATGGGGCTGAATATATTTCAATAGGTGAAAATTCAACAATACAACAATTTAGTTGGTTATATGCAGGAAAGCATACCGAATATACCCCTGAATTAATTATTGGTGATAATTGTGCCATTGGCGATTTTGCACATATTACAGCGGTTAACCGAGTTGTAATTGAAGATTCAGTATTAATGGCAAATAGGGTTTATATCTCCGATAATCTTCATGAATTTACTAACCATGAAGTTCCAATTATCGATCAGGCTGTTATTTATAAAAATGAGGTTATTATTGGAAAGGGAGCATGGATAGGAGAAAATGTTTGTATTATTGGAGCGAGTGTAGGGAAAAACTGTGTTATTGGTGCTAATGCAGTAGTTACAAAATCAATTCCTGATTATTCAGTTGCAGTGGGCTCTCCAGCAAAAGTTATTAAAAAATATAATTTGGAACAGAAAAAATGGATTAAAGTAATATAGTATGGGTAAGGTATTAATTACAGGAGGAGCAGGATTTATTGGAAGTAATGTTGCTAAGAAATTAATTAAACTAGGTCATGAAGTTACTATTTATGACAATTTTAATAAACAAATTCATGGTAATAATCAGGCTCTGGAAGATGAAATAAGTAAAAAGGTAGAATTATTAGTTGCAGATATAACTGATAAATCAAGTTTATATAAAGCTCTTAAAGGCAAAACAAGTGTCATTCATTTGGCTGCTGAAACTGGGACTGGACAATCGATGTATGATATATCTCATTATACAAATGTTAATATACAGGGAACATCTTATTTATGTGATTATATTGTTAATGAAAAACATACTTTAGAAAATATAATTGTAGCCTCATCGAGATCTATTTATGGTGAAGGTAAATATATTGCATCGGTTGGTAATCCTATTTATCCAGAATCAAGAACAATAAGTAGTGTTCAAAATGGGTTTGATGTTATAAATCCTGAAAATGGAGAAAATGATTTAAAATTGGTTGCAACAGACGAAGATTCACAAATTCATCCTGCGTCATTTTATGGAATAACAAAGCAAGTACAAGAACAGATGATAATATTGGCCTGTAAGCTGAAAAATATTAATGGCTTTGCTCTTCGGTATCAAAATGTATATGGACCTGGACAATCGCTAAAAAACCCCTATACGGGTATATTATCTATTTTTTCCAGATTGGCTTTAAAAAATGAAATCATTAATGTATTTGAAGATGGAAAAGAAAGCAGAGATTTTGTATTTATTGAAGATGTAGTTGAGGCTACCGTAAAGTGTTTAAAAAAGGAAATTGTTGGGCAGCATATACTTAATGTAGGTTCAGGAGTTTCAACTTCCGTGCTTGATGTTGCATATAATATTGTAAGGTATTTAAATAGTAAATCAGAGGTTATTGTTTCAGGAAATTTTCGTGAGGGAGATATTAGGCATAATTATGCTGATTTACATAAGGTGAAAAAAGTATTGGGATTTGAGCCTGCTACAATGTTCAACGATGGATTGAAGAAGTTCCTGAATTGGGTTTTAAGTCAAAACGATCTGCCTTCCACAAATGAGGATTATAAAAAATCACTTATTGAACTTGAAAATAGAGGATTATTAAAATAGTAAAAAATTATGCCAAAAGTTAGTATTGTATTTACAAGTTACAACCATAAGGATTTTTTAAGTAAAGCCGTTGAAAGTTTGCTTGCTCAATCATATTATGATTTTGAATTAATAATTATTGATGATTGTTCAACTGATGGAAGCCAGGAAGTATTGAACTCATATAACGATTCAAGAATAAAACTGTATTTAAGAGAAAAAAATTTTGGTGGTTATGTTAAGTCAACTAATTATGGTGCCAGTCTAGCAAAAGGTGAATATATTATTTTTGCTCAATGTGATGATTTTGCAGAATCAACACAAATAGAAAAGCTTGTTTCAGCAATGGATTCAAATAATGTTGGTGTTGTGTTTTCAATAAGCAATATGATTGATGCTGCAGATTATATATTAGGTACGGATTTTGAGCAGAGAGGAACAGAATTTAAGGAATTTTGTTCAAATTCAAGGATAATTCCAAATAAAAGAATGATGGAGTTCTTATTTGAATCATGTGTAATACCAAATTTAAGCGCAGCATTAATTAGAAGAGAAATCTTTGAAAAAGTAGGAAGATTATCAGATAAATATGTTGTACTTGCAGATTGGAACTTATGGCTTAATTTATCAAAAAAATGCGATTTTTATTTCATAGCTGAACCGTTAAATAATTTTCGACAGCATGATACAACAATCAGAAATTCAGTTAAAATTAAACGACAGGTATACGAACTTTTTATGATGTATCGTGATTTTAAAAAAGAAATAAGTGAAGTGGGGATAAATAGTTTGAAATTTAAAATGGATATAGTGAACTCTTTCTTTTGGTTTTATAATCATTTTGAAAATAAAAACATTTTCACCTTTTTGTCTCTTTTGTTTTTATCTTTGAAATGCAAATTAGGTATTTCTAAATACATGTTAAAGAAATACTTAGTTAAGTAGACATTATTCATTTACTAATTCGCATCGAAACAAATACAAATTATGGAAGTTATAATATTATGTGGGGGTAAAGGAACAAGGTTAAGTGAAGAGACTATATTGAAACCAAAACCGATGGTTGAAATTGGAGGTATGCCGATTCTTTGGCATATTATGAAACATTATAGTTATTATGGATATAGAAAATTTATTCTGGCCTTGGGATATAAGTCTGATTATATAAAACAGTACTTTTTTAATTTGAAGTTTACGAAATCCGACTTTACACTTAAAATGGATACAGATACAATTCCAAAGTTTCACAATCAATCGGATATGAAAGATTGGGAAATTACCTTTGTTGATACTGGAGAAAATACACTGAAAGGAGGTAGAATAAAAAGGTTGGAAAAATATATTAAAAGTGATACTTTTCATATTACTTATGGTGATGGTGTGAGTGATGTTGATATTTCTGAACTAGTAGAATTTCATAATAATCATGATCGAATTGGTACGGTGACTGCTGTTCATCCACCCTCAAGGTTTGGTGAAATGAAGTTGAATAATGGGAAAGTAACTGAATTTGAAGAAAAACCACAAATGGATACTGGGTATATAAATGGAGGTTTTTTCGTTTTCAATAAAGAGGTTTTAAACTATTTAAGTGAAGATGAAAATTGTGATTTTGAATTTGGGGCAATGCAGCAAATTGTGAAAGATGATCAATTGAGAGCATTTGTTCATAATGGTTTTTGGCAACCTATGGATAATATAAGGGAGAAAGAATATTTGGACCGATTAGTAAGAGAAAATAGAGCAAAGTGGATTAAATGGTAATATTTAGAATAGTTTATGTTTAATGGTGTTTATAAGGGTAAAAAAGTTCTAATAACTGGAAATACAGGTTTTAAAGGAAGTTGGCTCACTCTTTGGTTTATAAAACTAGGTGCAAAGGTGATCGGATTATCTAATGATGTTCCTTCAGATCCTTCGTTATTTGAAATTCTACAATTAGAGAGTAAAATAAAACATTATTGGGTAGATATTGTTGATGCAGATAAAGTAAAAAAAGTAGTTGAAGATGAGAATCCTGATTTTATTTTCCATCTAGCTGCACAAGCACTGGTATCTGTTTCTTATGCTGAACCATTATCTACCCTTAAAACCAATATTATGGGAACAGCGAATATTTTAGATGCGATTAAAACCATTGAACACAATTGTACAGCTATCATAATTACAAGTGATAAATGTTATGATAATGTGGAATGGGAATGGGGGTACAAAGAAACAGATAGACTAGCTGGAAAAGATATTTATAGTGGTTCAAAATCTGGGGCTGAGATCGTTTTCTATAGCTATTATCATTCGTTTATTAAGAATAAAGTGAATATAAAAATTGCTACTACAAGGGCTGGAAATGTAATAGGAGGAGGAGATTGGGCATTAGATAGAATTGTTCCTGATGCTATGAAAGCATGGAGTGAAGGCAAAGCTGTCGAAATTAGAAGTCCGAAAGCTACAAGACCTTGGCAACACGTATTGGAGCCTTTAAGTGGTTATTTACATTTAGGAGCCGAATTACAAAATAAAAAAGAGTTATCTGGTGAAAGTTTTAACTTAGGACCCCGATCAGAATATTCAAATACTGTGGTTGAACTATTAAAGGGTTTGAGTAAGGAATGGAAGTTAAGTGAAAATGAAACATTTATTGTGACTGGTAATATACCATTTCATGAGGCGGGTTTGTTAAAGCTTAATTGTGATAAAGCATTATTTCATTTAAAATGGATTCCAACTCTAGATTATGGAATGGTGGTTCATTTTACAGGTCAGTGGTACTATGAGTACTATAATAATAGGTCAGAAATGTATGAATTTACTTCAAATCAAATTAATGAATATGAACAGATTGCTTTAGATAAGAATTTAGTATGGACTATATAGCGATAAAAGGTGTTTCATATACACCATTGAAAATAATAGAACATTCTTTGGGAAATATTTTGCACGGTTTACAATTTGATGAAGCAAGTTTTAAAAAATTTGGTGAAGCATATTTTTCCTATGTTAATTATAATTCAATTAAAGCTTGGAAAAAGCATAAGGAAATGACATTAAACCTGATTGTTCCACATGGAGAAGTGAAATTTGTTTTTTTTGATGATAGGGACGATTCAGGTACCAAAGGAAAAATTAACGAAATGATACTTGGTCCTAAGGCAAATTATGGAAGATTAACTATTGAACCAGGGATATGGTTTGGTTTTATGGGAATGGTAAAAGAGTCAAATATTGTATTAAATATAGCAAATATTAAACACAGGCCCGATGAAGCATTAAAGGCTGAACTAGATTTAGTAAAATATTCTTGGTATTAGCTTATGAAAAAAATTTTAATTACCGGAGCAAATGGTTATTTGGGTGCATTTTTATCGAAGCGGTTTTCTGAGAGTGGCTTTGAAGTTACGGGAGTTTTTTACCCTCAAAAGCCGGATAACAAAACTTTCTTGTTGTATTTTACCAATTACTATGTTGGCGATCTGTCTAAACCTGAATTTATTGATGAAATCACCGACATAGATTATGATATTTTGATTCATCTGGTTTCATTAGATCATAATAAATCAAATGGTAAACCGGATTTTATATCGAGGGTTAATGTACAGCCGTTATGGAATTTATTAGAACAATTTTCAAAAAAGAACAATTTATTAAAGTCAATTTATTTTTCAACTATTCATGTTTATGGTAATCATCAAACTGATATAGATGAACATACAATACCTAATCCCAGGAACAAGTATGCTCTGACTCATTTATTAGCTGAGCAAATCAATACATATTACGATATAACATCAGATATTGAGTGCATCAATGTTCGATTGTCAAACAGTTATGGACCACCTATTTTTGCTGATGCAAATTGTTGGTGGTTAGTTGTTAACGATTTATGCAAAACGGCTATTGAGAAAGGAAAAATTATTCTACAATCGGAAGGTCTTGCTCAACGAGATTTTATTTTTAGAGAAGATGTTTTTAGAGCACTTCACAAACTTTGCAATGATCACCAGGGATTTAAAACATTTAATATTTCATCGGGCAGAACCTATTTTATCTATGAATTAGCTCAGGAAGTTCAGAGTTGCTACCAATTAGCATACGGAATGCGCGTCGAAATATTTACCCCATCGGGCAAACTTTCTGAAAACAAAACGATAGTGGATGCACAACGGTTTTATGTTAAAAATATAAATCTTAGTAGAATTGGTTATGGCGCGAAATATACACTTCAAGATGGAATTTTAGAACTTTTCAAATATTTCGATAATGGAAAAGTTTGAACCATTTATTTCCGTTGTTGTACCAACATACAATAGGAAAAAACAATTATACAAAACCCTAGGATCGATATTGAATCAATCTTACAGTAAATTTGAAGTTATTGTGGTTGATAATTGTTCAGACTATAATTTTTTTGCATTTATTGAAACATTAAACGATGATCGGATAAAGGCATTTCAGAATGCAAATAATGGGATAATTGCTGTTAACCGGAATTTTGGAATAAGGAAAGCGAAAGGTGAATTTGTGGCTTTTTGCGATGATGATGATTGGTGGTATGAAAATAAACTTGAGGTATGTCTGCCTTTTTTAAAATATAACGATGTGGTATATCATTATCTTGATATTGATAGTGTTCCTAAAGTAAAAAAACAACTTAAAGGGAGACAACTGTCTTTTGAAAATACTTTCGAGGATTTGTATATAAACGGTAATTCTGTTCCAAATTCAAGTGTAATTGTTAGAAAAGAGGTTATTAAAAATGTTGGGTACATATCAGAAGATAAAAAACTAATGTCTGTTGAAGACTATGAATGTTGGTTAAAAATTTCAATGATCAGTTCTAAATTCATTAGTATTCCATTATCGTTGGGGGCATATTATGTTGGATCAGGAAATGTTTCAAATAATGCATTGTTTAAAATACGTACGCATAAATATTTGTTTAATATATATAATAATACATTAAAATCAAGATTTAAAAAGCAAGCAGTTTATAAACAAAATCTTATGATTGCAAATTGGTATTATGAAGCAAATGAATTAATTAAATCGATAAGATATTATCTTAAAAATTTACACTTTTTGAGCATTAAGTCAAATGTGATTATGATCAAAAGAATTATAGAATTATTTAGAGAAAATAATGTTGGATAAAGGTAAAGTAAGTATAATAGTTCCTTGTTATAATCAGGTAGAATATTTAAAAGAGGCAGTTGAAAGTGTATTGGCTCAAACGTACCAAAACTGGGAATGTATTATTGTTAATGATGGTTCGAAAGATAGTACTGAAAGGATTGGACAGGAATTGGCAGGCCAGGATGTCAGAATAATTTATCTATCCAAAATAAACGGAGGGTTGTCTGATGCAAGAAACTTTGGTATAACAAATTCTTCTGGTGAGTTTATACTGCCTTTAGATTGTGATGATAAAATTGGCAGTCAGTATTTAGAATTGGCTGTTAAAAAATTTGATGAAGATTTTAATATTCAATTAATCTATTGTGAAGCAGAATTTTTTGATGCTTTAAATGGAAAATGGAAATTACCTGATTACTCTTATGATTTGTTATTATTTCAAAATATGATTTTCTGTTCAGCCTTATATAGGAGAGAAAGATATAATAAAACAGAAGGTTATAGAAATAATATGAAATTTGGATCTGAAGATTGGGATTTTTGGTTAAGTTTATTAAATGTCAATGATAAAGTATATAAAATCCCGAAAACTCAATTCTTTTATCGTCAGAAAACAGACTCTATGTTGAAGGATCTTAAAAAAAATAACCAAAGAATGTATTTAATGCAAAATCAGGTTTATTTAAATCACAAAGATATTTATGACAAGGTTATTTTTACTAAGGGTGGTATTATATCCATATTATTTAAGCAATATAAAAATGAAAAGTCATACCTATATAAATTAAATAGGAGATTGAATGCACTTTTTAATAAGACATTATAATTTTAATAATGAAGTATATTAGTTTCTATTTACCTCAATTTCATCCATTTAAAGAAAATGATGAATGGTGGGGTAAGGGTTTTACAGAATGGAGGAATGTAGCAAAAGGAAAGCCGCGATATAGGGGGCATTATCAACCAAAACTACCAGGTGATTTAGGATACTATGATTTAAGATTGCCTGAGGTAAGGAAGCAACAAGCTGAATTGGCAAAAGAAAATGGTATTGATGGCTTTTGTTATTACCACTATTGGTTCAATAATAAAATTCTAATGGAAAGACCTTTTAAAGAAGTACTTGATTCAAAAGAACCGAATTTTCCATTTTGTTTATGTTGGGCAAATGAAAACTGGACCAGAGCATGGGATGGAGGAACAAAATACGTATTAATTGAACAAAATCATTCTGATGATGATAGTTTAGCTCATATAACGAAACTTATTGAGGCATTTAAAGATACGCGTTACATAAAAATTAATGGGAAACCATTGCTTTTAATTTATAGGATAGACTTAATTCCTGACGTTAACAAGCTTATAAAGTCATGGAGGCAAGAAACTATTAAAAATGGATTTCCTGATTTACATTTAGTTGCAGTAAAAAATGATTTTGTACAACTCTCTTTTGAATGCATAATGGATTTAGGATTTAATGCTGTTGTTGAATTTCAACCTTGTGCAAAATATTTTCCGAAAGTTGGTTTAATCAGAAAATTATATAATAAATGTGTTAGTCTTTTAAATGGTGTATATAAAAAAATATTTAGGCCAAGTAGACCAAGACATTTTATTAGGAATGATGAAAAATTAGATTACTCAAAAATCGTAACCAATAGCATAAATCAATTTGAAGGAAATGGTTGTGTATATCCAACGGTTTTTCCAACATGGGATAATTCAGCAAGGAGAGTAACAACAAAATCACGAATTATTGAAAATACTGATAGTACTTTATTTCAGAATTGGATTGAAAAGATGTCGAAAAAGGTTGTTGATACTTTTAGTGAGGAAGAACAGATGTTGTTTATTAATGCATGGAATGAATGGGCGGAGGGGTGTTATTTGGAACCGGATTTAGTTTTAGGTGATCGGTTCTTAAAAGCTGTAAAGCAAGCAAAGAAAAATATTATGAAAACTGTTTAAAATTTTAGCTGTTCTATTACTATTCAATGGAAAAAAGTAATTTAGCAATTGTAATTCCTGCATATAAATCAGAGTTCTTGGGTAGAACTTTGGAATCAATTGCAAATCAATCTTCTAAAGATTTTAATTTGTACATTGGGGATGATGCTAGCCCAGATAATTTGGCTACAATTATCGATGATTACAAAGAGAAGCTGAAAATATCCTATATAAGATTTGAAAATAATTTAGGAAGTAAAAATTTAGTGTTGCATTGGAATAGGTGCCTAGAAATGTTGTCAGGAGAAGAATGGGTGTGGTTTTTTTCAGACGATGACATAATGGAAAAAAATTGTGTAGAACAGTTTTATTTTGAAAAGCAATCGAAAAAAAACAAGTATAATTTGTATAAATTCAATACAAATATAATCGATGCTAACGATAAAATAATTAGATCAAATAATCATAATACAAAAATAATTACTAGCAGGAGATTTTTGTTAAATAGACTTCTTTATAGATCCAAAAGTTATGCGGTTGAATATGTGTTTAATTATAGATTTTTCATGAGGCAAGGTGGCTTTGTAAATTTTCCAAAGGCATGGTGTTCAGATGATGCAACCTGGTTACAAACATCTAATAAAAGTGGTATACGAATAATTCAAAATGGGGTCGTTTATTGGCGATTGAGTAACTTTAATATTTCGGGAAATTCAGAACCCTATAAAAGAGAATTGCTATATGCAGCAGAACTATATCTAGATTGGTTATGGGACAAATTTCAGTATTTTTTCCCCATTAAATTTGTAGGTAAAGTGCTCCTGTTTAATTGGTTCCATTATCAACTATTAACACTAGGAATATTATCAAGTGAAAATAATTATACCGAGAGTTTCAAACGTTTTTCCAAAATGTTTTTAATAAAAAATAAAACTATTTTCTTACTTACCTATTTTTTAACTATTTTTTATTATAGAGTTCTTTTTAAAGCCAAATTAATATGAAGTTAGTTTATGTTGGCTTCTCATTTTTGCATCATGGAAAGCATGCTGGTTATGATAAAATCAGATATTTTTTAACATATGATAAAATTATTCATAGTCAAAAAAGCTTTCAGTTACTAAGGACATTCATTGACTCTAAAACTTTTCTAAGTAAAATTTATGCAGTATTTTTTGGGGGTAGGTTGTGGTGGGTTGAATTAAGGCTGATTTTTATGTGTTTGCTGAACCCAAATTCATTTATATTTCATATTGTATATGGTGAGAATATCTATAAGTATTTGCATTTTTTCAAAAGAAAAAATAAAATAGTGTTGTCATTACATCAACCAATGGATTTTTTTAAGGAGAAAAGAAATCGTAATCTATTAGTGAGACTAAGAAAGGTTGATAAAATTATTGTCATGTCTAATGATGTTGCGATTTTTCTTGCTGGAGAACTTAAACATGTCGAGATTAAATTTATACCACACGGCATTGATAACAATTTTTTCAAACCCAAAGGATTAAAAGAAGAGCGTATTTTAATGGTTGGAAATTGGTTACGTGATTTTGAATTTGCCAGCAATGTATTTAATCGAATAAAGAAAGAGAACAGTAATATTAAGGTATGTGTTGTTACAAATAAAATAAATCATTCCTATTTCAATCCGGAAAACGTTGAAATTTTTTCAGGTATAGATGATGAATATTTGCTAGAATTATATCAAAAATCAAAAGTTGTATTCCTACCATTAAAGGAATTTACAGCAAATAATGCAGTATTGGAAGCAAGTTTGGTTGGATGTAAAATTGTGGTGGCCACAGAAAATATTGATCAATCATACTTTAAAGAGAATCAAATTCAATTCATTAAAATGGAAGAATCTATAGCTGTTGATTGTTTGTTGAATGCATTATTTGAAGAAAATTTTAGGGAATATGAGAGGAGTACTATAAAATATGCTTCGGAGAATTTTTCATGGGAAAGGATTGCATCAATTACAAAAGAGTTTCTTCTCTATAATTTCTAATTCACTTTATTAAATTTTATTATTATTAATATTTAGTTAAGGTTTGTGCTATATTTGAAGCAAAATGCGAAATAAATTCAGAAAGTAATGAAAAAAAATAGGATTTTATGGATTGCGCCATATCCTTATGAAATTGCAAAAAATGACAAAAACGCTACTCCAAAGCATTTCGCTCCGTGGATTACATCACTTGCGAAAGGTATAAAAGATGATGTCGATTTAACTATAATTTCTTTTTCACGAGTGATTGAATCAAATCAGACATTTTCAGGAAATGGAATTAATTTTCATTTTGTAAAACTACCACATCCTTTAATTGAGTTTCCTTTGTTATTTAAAGGTAATTTAGTTTGTTTGAAGAGGTATGTTAAAAATTTTGATTTTGAGAAGTTCGATATGGTTCATATACATGGAACAGAGCATCAATACGCTTCGGCGTTATTAGGTAAAAATATACCCAAGATAATCTCAATCCAGGGATTATTGCATAAAACCTATAAGTACAACAATTCCTTTAATTTTAATTGGTTCAATTGGAGGTTTTTAAAAGGATATGAAGTAAAAGAGATTAAGCAACATAAGAATTTTATTTGCAGAACTCATTGGGATCAATCAAGTATTAAAGCAATTAATGATAAGGCTAGTTTTTATCATAATTGGGAGATTATTCGCAATGAGTTTTTTGTTGATGCTCATAATAAAGATAGTTATAATCTTGTTTTTTTAGGTGGGTTGATAAGCATAAAAGGAATAAATGAAGTGCTCTTAGCATTAAAGAAATGCATTGATAGAAATAATAAATATAGTTTAACAATATGTGGTGATGGCAAAAAGGATCAACTTTATAGGATATTGAAGAAGCATAAGATGTTACAATGCATACATAATATTGATTTTATAGGCAAACAACCAGCCGGCAATATTGTGGAGCTTTTCAAGAAATCATTTTGTTTGTTACATCCTACATACATCGACAATAGTCCAAATAGTGTTTGTGAAGCTCAAATTGCCGGTCTCCCTGTAATAGCAACAAATGTTGGAGGTGTAGCGAGTTTAATTGAATCAGGTGTTAGTGGATTACTAGTTGAACGCTATGAATATGACGAAATAGCTTCATGTATTTTGAACTTAAAGGATAATGGGTATTTATATGATTCGATTTCACAAAATTCAAAAATAATTGCAAGGGAAAGGCATAATGAGAAGAGTATTATTGACAAAACCATTCTTATTTATAATGAAGTTATAGATCATGATAAATAAAATAAAGAGTACTATATTGCTTTTAGAATCTTTGATTGCATCATTATTTTTATCAATGAATAGGGTGAAATTAGGTAGTGGAGTTAAAATTAAAGGGATACCACTTGTAAGAAATAGAGGTGAATTCGTGATTAATAGTAATGTTCGTATTAATTCCCGTATATCTGCCAATCCCATAGGAGGAAATACAAAATGTTATTTTGTTATTGGAAAAGATGCAGAGCTAATTATGAAAACTGGAGTTGCAATTTCAAATAGTGCAATAAATTGTTATAATTCAGTAGTATTGGAAGAAAATGTTATGATAGGAGGGAACTGTTGTATTTATGATACAGACTTTCATCCTTTGAAAAGTGATCTTCGGAATAATGATAATAAATCTGCTATTATTACTAAACCTATATTAATAAAGAAGAATGCTTTTATTGGCGGGCATAGTATAATTTTGAAAGGTGTAACAATAGGTGAGAATTCCATTATTGGAGCAGGAAGTGTCGTTTCAAAGGATATACCCGATAATGAAATATGGGCTGGAAATCCGGCATCATTTATAAGAAAAATTTGATTTTTCTATGCAAGTAAAAATTTTAAGATTTCTTAGAAGCGACAATGGTTCCTTTTTTATGCCAACAGTTATTCTTGGAATCGCATTTTTTTTAATACTTTTCAATCCATTAATTCCATTGAAAATAATCCAGGCATGGATGCTTACACCATTTTTAATTATTGCAGTATCTTCAAAATTTAATAATAATCAATTAAAAAAAATAAGAAATTTTATCCCTTTTTTAATATATATTTCTATTCATTTTTTGTTTTCTTTTTTGTTGCAGGGTTTGATTATAGACTCCATTTTTAAATACCTGTTATTTTTAATAACCTATTTTTCTTTTCTTATCTTTTTGAGCCAAATTCCTAAGATTGAAAAGAATAAACCAGAAATAGAAAGATTTATTAATGCTATAATTTTATTTGTTGGAATTTACGGTATTTATCAGTTTGTCGGGAGACAATTTGGATTACCATTTACTCTTAATGACATATTAAGATATAGAGAATATAAGGTTGGGGGATTTTATCAAGCCAATAGTTTTTTTGAAGAACCTGCATATTTTTCTCAGTTTCTCATTACCATGCTTTTTATTCAATTGTTTTTCTTTAAAGCCAGGTATGTTAAAATTTGTATTTTAATTATGATTAATATTATTTTTACTATAAGCGTTACGGGCATTGCGTCGATGTTTATTTTAATTATTCTATTTTCTATATCTAAAATAAGGATTAATATAACCAGGGTTGTTTCAAGAAGAATATTTAGGATTGGTGTATTATTAATTACTATAATTACGGCAATAATTATATTAGTCGTAACTAGTAATGTAGGTTCTTATATTGAAAAAAGAATTAAGAATTCCATTGTTAGCAAACAAACTGTTGAACAACTTAATAAAAAACAATTGAAAACAGGAGGAAGTGTAGAGTATGACAGGTCTGGTTACGAAAGAGTAGTAAATGAGGTAAATGTTGCAACTAATACGCTTGCATCTCCATATGGATTATTTGGTTATGGAATTGATTACTCAAGAAAATTGCCAGACAGAAAAATGGGCTTGAATGCAATGACAGAAATTATTGTACGTTGGGGATTTATTGGGTTATTCCTCTTTTTAGTACCAATTCTATTACTACTAAGAAATAGTCCACATTTTAGATATTTGGTTTTGTTTTTGTTTTTGTATTCTTTTATTGATGGAGCAATTGCAAAACTTTCATTCTGGTTTTTATTGAGTATCATACTAATTTTGGCTGAATCCTATAAAATAAAAACTACCTGATATGCTATATATAATTGTTCCAGTATTTAATCGGATTTCTAGTACCTTAAGCTTTATAAAATCGTTATATGCTCAGGAATTTAAGAATTTTACTCTAATCGTTGTGGATGATGGTTCGACAGATGGTACCAGGGAGATTATTGAAAATAAGTATCCTAAAACAGTAATATTAGAAGGAAGTGGCGATTTATTCTGGGGAGGAGGAATAAATAGAGGATTAGAATATGTTGAAAGGTTTGCCAGAAAGAATGATTATATTGCATTTGCAAATAATGATGTGATAATTGACAATAATACAATCAAGGTGCTTGTTAAAGAGTTAGAGAAAAATAATAAAGGAATTTATCACTGCGTAACCATTAGTAACAATAAAGCTATTTCTAGTGGAGCTAAGATTTTAAACTGGCCTTTTTTTATAACAAGACACCCATTTAGAGGATGTGAGTATTCAACAATAAAGGATAAAAGCAATGTTGAGATTGATTTAATGACAGCAAGATTTGTAGTGTTTTCGATTAGAATTTTAGAAAAGGTGAATCGAATTGATGAAAAGAATTTTATTCATTATGCTGGAGATAACGATTTTTCATTAACATTGAAAAAATATAATATCAAAACTTTCATTGTGCCCAATAGCAAATGTTTTGTCGATGAATCGAAAACAGGAGAAAACCCGAGAACAATTAGATATGTCAAACAGGTTTTTAATAGTTTTAATTCAGTAAGATCAACTAATAATTTATCAGTGAGGTTTAAGCTTGGTTTAAAACATTGTCCTAGGATTTATCTGCCTTTTTATTGTATTAGTGTTATTCTTCAA
The DNA here is from genome assembly GCA_046704385.1 of Bacteroidales bacterium. Taxonomy (GTDB): domain Bacteria; phylum Bacteroidota; class Bacteroidia; order Bacteroidales; family SZUA-534; genus GH45. The sequence continues at coordinate 68,031 of JBJKSB010000009.1, forward strand.
GTTTTGCTTTTAAATGTTTTGGTTTTGAGTAAGAAAATCACTAATGACCAATAAAATTAAAAGAATGTTCTTTGAAATTCTTTGCATATAATATCTATAGCTGTCTTTTATAATATAATCATTTGAATAGAATTAATGATTATTGAATTTAGATTATGCAAAAACAATTTATCAAAGTATTCAAATTTAGCCACATTTGTATAGAAAAATATTATAATTTATAATTCAAATGCTCTGGGGATTCAAACCTTTGAAGTTGGAAGTTTTGTATTATTGATAAAATAGATTTTGACTTAGATACAGCATAGTATTTATGCCAGGACTTAATCTTCTTGGTAATTTAAGGAATTAAGTTTACGTATAAATAAATAGATATCTAATTTATCTGAGTTGATATGCTTTTAACAAAATGTTTGGAAATAGACTTATTAAATTAATGTAACAAAATTTATAGATTAGTACATTTCAATTTAGCTATAAAGATGTCTACACCCCCAATATTTTATATAATCAATCTTGGCTTTCAAGTTGCCATCAAAGTTAACTAAAAGGAATTTGATCGTTTAGGCATTTAAGGTGTATAAATTTTTATTAATTTATTCAAAAATTTTGAATGAACGGTATTTATGATTACAGATGCAAAAATGTCAAAGAATAAAAATTAATAAATAATTATTTAATACTAAGTGTGCTTTATGTGCTCACAATAGAAAATTGGTATATACAATGTCAATAATTCTTCAAGAAAAGATTAAAAATAAAATTGGAATAGTTATTTCATCATTAGTAGCTGTTTTATATGTAATGCGTTCTGCTTATCCAACTATTCTAAATTATTTTTATGCGTTATCTATATTAATTTCAGCATTATATTTTCCTTTTTACCTGAGGAAAGAAGTTTATGAAAGTCTAATTAAAAGTGTTAAGATTCTATGGGCATATATATTGGTGTTCATCTGTTTTTTTATTGCTTCAAGTTTTGTAAGGTCAATCTATATTGCAAAAGAGTTAATTAATGGAATAATTGCAATCTATATATTTATATTATGGCTAACTGTTATCAAAACACAAAAGCAATTTAATTTATTTAGGAAAGTGTTTATTAATAGTATTGCTTCGTTAGCATCCATTTTAGCATTATTAAGATTGCTACTTATAATTAAGCCTGGAGGAATACTGGGATTAAGACCTCAACAAATGTTTAGTTTGGCTTCTGATCATAATATTTATGCTCTTTTGTTAATATTGGGGTTATTTTGTATAATAAGTATCCTGAATTTTATTAATGGAAAATGGAGGGCTAATTTTCTAACTTTATTTTTTTTTATCATTGTTATTAATGTTTTTTTGACTGGGTCAAGAAGAGGAATTATTGTCCTAAGTGTTTTATTATTTGTATTCTATTTGAAATTTTTTTTAGGAATATTTTATAAAAATCATTCTTTGTTTTTCAAAAACACCAGGATTATAGCAATTAGTTTTACAATATTTCTCCCATTTTCATTTTGGATTTTATTGCATATATCTCCCCAACTTAAGCATCAATTTGTTTTTAATCATAAACTTGGAGATAGTATTAAATCAAATATTGCTTATCCAATATCAAAATATTTGCATCAACCCATTGATTCAGTGTATGACTTTATTTGGTATAATAATTACAAGGGTTTTTATTATCATTTGTATTATCCAATATTTCAGGAATATTTGGATAGCAAATTTATTGAATCAAATAAAGATTACTTTGAAAATAGATATTTACAGAAAGGATTAAGTGGAACACGACAATGGGGTAAAGGAAGAACTAAATTGAGTAGGCTCAATGATACTATTAACGTTGTTACAATAATATCTGAAGGTATGAACGATGGAATTGCATTTTACATCGATGTGCCTAAAAACACAACTATAACAAATAAGGTTTACATATATGTTCATAAATGGAGTAATAATTTAAGATTAATGACTTTATCGGGTGGAGCTTATCAGTCCTTTGCAATTCCGTCACGTTGGGTTGATAATCATTGGCATTTAATGGAATTATCTTCCAATTATCAGCATAAGGATTTACCGAGAATATTTATATTAGGAGGAGAGTCTTCTAATAAATCCATATTTTCAGTTACAGGTTTTGTCTCATTTGTTAATAAAAATAATGATGACAGTATTTACAATTGTTGTTTACCCACAGCAGGGATGAACAATTTAATAACCAATATGTATGAGGATAAATCTAATGTTAGTCATGATAAAAATGTAGTTTCGAAATTAAAGTCAAATAATTTAGATGACCTTATTGCAATACCATTAGATGGGAAAGAAACATTTGGTAGTTTTAATACAAGGCTGAGGCGCTGGCAGTATGCATTTGAATTGTGGGGCCATTACAATTTATTCCATAAGCTATTTGGAAATTCGTTCAATTATTTATATGATTATGGTGATAAGTTTTACAACAATAGAGACAGGATGGATTATCCACATAATCCATTTATTTCATCTTTGTTGTATTCAGGATTAATTGGTTTTATTATTTATCTAATCTTTACTATTGATTGTTGGAGATTATTCTTAGATAATTTCAAAGAATTACAATTTGAAATAGTTTTATTTTTAATTGTTTTTCTATTTAGTTTTATAAGTGGAAATAGCCATTTTAGTATTCCTGCATTTGTTTTGATGTGCCTGTATCCCTTTTTATATCAAACCATTAAAGAAAAATCTTGATGAGACATATTTTGTATATCCATCAATATTTTATTACACCAGATGAACCTGGAGGTACAAGATCCTATTGGATTGCTAAAAAAATGATTGAATCAGGATATAAAGTCACTATGCTTACAAGTCGTAATAAGCAAGAAAAATTAATTGAGAGAAATTCTATTGAAGGCATTAATGTAATTTATATAAGAAATCAATATGATAACAGTTTTTCAATTATTAGAAGGGCAATTTCATTTGCCAGTTTTATGTTAATATCAACTTGGCTCGTCGTAATAATCAGAAAAGTAGATTTAATATTCTCGACTTCAACTCCTCTTACTGTTGGCATTCCAGCTTTAGTTGCAAAAAAGATTAAGAAAATACCATATATTTTTGAGGTTAGGGATTTATGGCCAGAAGTGCCAATTCAGATGGGAGCATTAAAATCAAAATTGTTGAGAAATATTGCATTGTTGCTTGAAAAAAGCATTTATTTAAATGCTAAATCAATAATTGCTTTATCACCAGGTATGGTTGAAGGTGTAAAGAAAATAGTTGGTAATGGCATTGATATTTATATGATACCTAATATGGCTAAAATAGATATATTTTATGACCGAAATAAAGATATGGAGTTTATGTCAAGGTTAAATTTGAAAACTGATTTGTTTTACGGGATACATTTTGGAACAATTGGCCTAGCAAATGGTGTTGATTATATAATAGAAGCGGCAAAATTATTAAAGGATAGAGGCAATGATAAAATACATTTTATTTTTGCAGGAGGAGGAAGCCAACAGGATTTATTAGAAACCTATTGCCTTAATAATAATATAAATAATGTTGTTTTTTTAGGAAAATTTGCATTAAAAGAAATCTCTGAACTTGTAAATATTGCTTCATGTTCAATTGTAACTTTTGCTGATATTCCTATTCTGAACACGAACTCTCCAAACAAGTTATTTGATTCTCTATCTGCGCAAAGACCAATTGTCGTTAATTCGTCCGGCTGGACAAAGGATCTGGTTGAAAAGCATAAATGTGGAGCTTATACAGATATAAAACATCCACAGGAATTGGCTGATGTATTAGAATACTGGAGCAATAATCGTAATATTATCAAAGAATTAGGTAAGAATGCGAGAAATTTGGCTCAGAATGAATATGATAAGGAGATACTAACAAAAAAAATTATAACAATTCTGAACAGTCTAGTTTAAATTTTATGTATAAAAGGTACTTTAAAAGATTACTTGATTTTATAATATCAATTTTAGGCTTATTAATACTAAGCCCGGTGTTAATATTAGTTTGGATGCTGCTTTATTTTTCTAATAATGGAAAAGTATTCTTTATTCAAGAACGGCCAGGATTAAATACGAAGATTTTTAAGATAATTAAATTTAAATCAATGAATGATAAGGTTGATGATAAGGGAAATTTATTATCAGATGATCTTAGATTAACTTTTATTGGTACATTTGTTAGGAGATTTTCGGTTGATGAAATTCCTCAGCTCATAAATGTTTTGATGGGAGATATGTCTCTTATTGGACCTAGACCCTTATTAATTGAATATTTGGATTTGTATAATGATTACCAAATGCAACGGCATAAAGTTAAGCCTGGAATTACAGGGTGGGCGCAAGTAAATGGACGTAATGAGATTTCTTGGGCAAGGAAATTTGAACTTGATATATACTATGTAGAGAATATATCTTTCTTTATGGATTTGAAAATAATTTTATTAACGGTAAAAAATGTATTTAAACGAGTGGGAATAAGCTCAAAAACTTCAGTGACCATGGAAAAATTTAAAGGCAACAACAAATGATATTATATGGAGCCAGTGGTCACTCTAATGTTATTATTGATTGTATAGAATTGAGCAATCAAAAGGTAGATTTTCTTTTTGATGACAATCCATCATTGAACTTTAATGATAAATATGAGGTTATTCATGGTTATAATCCAAAATTAGCTCCAGAAATTGATATTATAATATCAATTGGTGATAACTCAATAAGAAGAGATATCGTTGAGAAATGTGAGCATAAGTTTGGTATTGTTTTTCATCCTTCAGCTATAATTTCCAACAAAACTAAAATTGACATCGGCAGTGTCGTTTTTGCGGGAGTTGTTATTCAGCCGAAAGTAAACATTGGGAAACATTCAATTATTAATACAAACGCATCAATTGATCATGATTGTGTGATTGGTGATTTTGTGCACATTGCACCAGGTACAACAATTTGTGGAGGAGTTAATATTGGTGAAGGCACATTAATCGGTGCAGGATCAATTATTTTGCCAAATCTTACTATTGGAAAATGGTCCATTATCGGAGCTGGAAGTGTAGTAACAAAGAATATACCTGATAATGAAGTTTGGTATGGGAGTCCAGCCCGAAAAATAAAATAATAAGAGGTCACTAATGGGGAAAATTAAGAATATTTTTGTTGTAGTTGTACTATTTTGGATATTACGTATGGTTTTACCAGGTGTGAAGTACGTATTTATACCTTTATTTTTCTTGTTTTTACTTTTATTATTTATTAATGAACGAAAAATTTTCTTAAAAAAAAATTTCATAATTGAATTTTTAAAAGCCAATAATCCATTATTAGTTTTGGGGTTATTTTATCTTATCGGTATTTTAATCACTGGAAAACTATACCAAATCAATTTACGTGATTTATTTGAATTTATTATCAGTTTAGTACTACTATTCGGCTATTTTATAATTATTCATAAGAGTAATAATCCTAAAGCCTTTTCAATCATTTTTCGGAATATTTTAAAATTGATAGCATTTGCCTCTATTTTTGTAGCTACAATTGGGATTATTAAATTTGTACTGCAACTGAATAATATTGGATTTGCAGTACACTCCCCATTAGGGACATCAATTAATTCAGATAAGAATTTTTATGCACTTTTTTCTTTATTGGGACTTGTTGGTATGATACCATGGATACAAAAAAAACAACCATATTCAAAATCATTTTTAATTCAAATTGGTATATTACTACTACTTTTCAATGTGATCTTTTCGCTATCTTATAGAGCGGGGTTAATAATCCTAATTTTGATTTTAGTATTGATAATAATTAATTTTCAATATTATTTTCTGAAATCATCCATAAAAGTTAATAATATAGTTAGTCATACAAGGGGAGTATTGATTTCAATTATTTTGTTATTTATGCTATATATGAAATGTGATAAAACTAACCTAAATATATTGAAGATTACCCAAGAAAATATTGCTGCTTTTAAAGAAAATCCAGATAAAATTATGATTGAGGCTTTCAATTTTGATAAATGGCAATATGCGTTTGATAAATTCATGAATCAAAGATGGTATAACAAATTATTTGGTATGGGGTTTGATTATTTGGAGGATTTTGGTAATAAATTTTACCCTAAGATAAACAGATTTGATTATCCTCATAATCCAATATTGTCAGCCTTATTATATTCTGGGTTATTAGGAGCGTTTTTTACATTTGTTTTTATAGTTATTTCAGTTTACTATGGAATTATCTATTTTAAAAATTATCCTTTATTTTCATTAATGTTATATATAAGTTTTCTTTTTATCTTTTTTAGTGGAAATAGTCTGTTTAGTGTACCTATCTTTCTATTTCTTTTTTCATTATCTTTTTTAATCCGATACAAGGAAATAACAGGAATGTTGATAGATAATAACTTTGAAAAACCCGGTAGTAGGTTCTTAAAGGAATCATTTGATTATATTGCTTCTTCTGTTTTATTTATCATTCTATTACCATTATTGATTTTACTATCAATTTCCGTTATTATTTCATTAGGGTGGCCAATTATCTATAGTCAGAGAAGAGTGGGGCAAAATGGAAAGTTGTTTTATCTTCATAAATTTAGAACAATGAATAATGCGACTTCCGATACTTCAGTTGCAGCGGTTGAATCATTTCGAATTTCAAAACTTGGAATGTTTTTACGAAGATTTAAACTAGATGAATTACCGGAGTTATGGAATATCATGCAGGGTGACATGAGTTTTGTTGGACCTAGGCCAGATGTGTCTGGATATGCAGATAAGTTGGATGGGCAAAATAAAAATATTTTGAAATTAAAACCTGGCTTGACCGGTGCTGCAACTCTAAAATATGTAGATGAAGAACTTTTATTGAGCAAGATGCCTGATCCTCAAAGACATAATGATGAGGTGATTTTTCCCGATAAAGTAAAAATCAATATGGCATATATGAAATACTGGTCATTCTGGCTCGACATTAAAATTATTATTTTTACTCTTTTAAGAAAACCGTTAAACGAAAAATATTTTCAATAAAGCAAATTATGAAAGAAAAAATATGGCTTTCTTCCCCACATATGAGTGGAAATGAAATGAAGTATATAAATGAAGCATTTGAACAAAATTGGATTGCTCCTTTGGGGCCAAATGTTAATGGATTCGAAAAAGAGCTTGGAGAATACCTTGGTATACCTCATGTAGCTGTTTTAAGTTCCGGTACAGCAGCCATTCATTTGGCTTTAATTCTTGAAGGAATAAAACCAGGTAATGAAGTTTTAGTTTCCACCTTCACTTTTTCAGCAACAGTAAATCCTATTGTTTACCAAGGAGCGAAACCAGTATTTATTGACTCTGAACAAGAATCATGGAATATGAATCCGGACTTGCTGGAGAAGGCCATATTGGATCGTATTCATAAAGGGAAAAAACCAAAGGCAATAATTGTAGTCCATCTCTATGGAATGCCAGCAAAAATAAAGACTATTATGCAAATTGCAGAAAAATATAATATACCGGTAATTGAAGATGCTGCAGAAGCACTTGGAAGTGAATATCAGGATCGTAGGTGTGGAACTTTTGGGAAGCATTCAATACTTTCTTTTAATGGTAATAAAATTATAACCACGAGTGGGGGAGGTGCACTGGTTACCAAAACTCTGGAAAATGTTAAGGAAACACGATTTTTGGCTACACAAGCCAGAGATGAGGCACCACACTATCAGCATTCGAAAATTGGATATAATTATCGTATGAGTAATATTGTGGCAGGTATTGGTCGAGGTCAACTAGAGGTTATTGAAGATAGAATTAAAAAACGCCGGGCTAATTTCGACTATTATTTGTCTGCTTTAGGCAAAATTGAAGGTATTTCTTTCTTGCGTCAACGTCCTGGAGTATATTCAAATTACTGGTTGACAACTATTCTTATTGAACCAGAAAGGACAAGTGGAATAACTACCGATGATATTCGTTTGGCTTTAGAGGCAGAGAATATTGAAAGCCGTCCTTTATGGAAACCGATGCATATGCAACCAGTGTTTGAAAAATATCCAGCATATGTGGATGGTACCTCTGAGTCATTATTTAATAAAGGACTTTGTTTGCCATCAGGTTCAAATTTAACCAATGAACAAAAAGATCGGGTTATTTCGGTTATACTGAGGACCTTGAAGAAGAATTGATGCTTATAGCAAAGTTTCTATTCAAATAGAAACTTTATTTTTAGAATAGTAACAAATAAATTCGTGAAAATTCGTGCAATTAGTGGATAAGCTATTTAAAAGTCCGGTTTTTAAAAACCTGAGTATCCTGGTTTCGGGAACAGTTGTGGCACAATTGATCGTGATTGGTTTTCAGGTTTTCCTTCGGCGTATTTATACCCCGGAGGATTTCGGTATTTTCGCTGTGTATATGAGCCTTGTGGGAATTTTGGCTACGCTAAGTTCGCTACGATATGAACAGACGATTATTTTACCGAAAGATCGCGAGCAATCATGGGTTTTGTTAATATTGTCGGCTGGGATTTCTCTCCTTTTTAGTCTAATCTTATTTATAGTTATCTGGATTTTTAATGATTGGTTTTTGCGCCTAATCGGATTTTCTGAGAAATATAGCGCATGGCTATTTCTTTTACCTTTCTCTGTTCTCATTTTTAGCTTTTCGCAAGCCTTAAATTTTTTTTTAATTCGTGATAAACAGTTTAAAATTTCTGCCTCAAATAAGGTCATTCGTCGTTCGGGTGAAGGGATTATACAGATAATTTCAGGGTTGTTCAAAAAATCGGTTGGTTTGATTATTGGTGATTTTATGGGACAGTTACTCGTTACTCTTAGATCAATCTCAAAAATTAAAAAGGGTGATGCTGTCCATAGTTTTACCTACCGGGAATCAGCTAAAAGATACAAATCCTTCCCATTGAAAAATGGTGTTCCGGCTTTAATGAATGCTTTGAGTCTTTTATTACCGGTGATCATCATTAACAGGAAATTTACAGAAGAAGTCACGGGTTATTTTGATTTAGCACGAATGGTGCTTATTTTACCTTTATCATTAATTACTGCCTCATTGTCACAGGTGCTTTTACAGCAGTTCTCTGAGAAGAGACATAAACACCAGAGTATTAAAAAAGAAGCTTTTTCAACCTTTGGATTTTTATTGATTTTTGCATTGCTTTTTGGTCTGTTCATACAGTTTTTTGGTCCCTGGATCTTTGGTTTTGTTTTTGGTAAGCCCTGGATAGAATCTGGTATCTATGCCAGAATTTTGGTATGGGCTTTTATGCTTAAATTTGTGATTTCACCTTTTAATATAACATTTACAGCATTTGAAAAAATTGGATTTTTATCCATTTGGCAGTTTATGTATTTTGTACTGATATTATTGTTATATGCATTATCGTTTAAATCCATATATAATTTTTTGCTTTTGTATCTGTTTATTGAACTGTTTAGTTACATAACGGCCGGAATAATGAGTTTTTATTTAATACATTCGTACGAAAAAAAATTATTATAATATTTGAAATATGGTGTAGTTTATTTCATCGGATGATTCTCTTGATTAGTAAAGATTGGGTCATCAGATGAGTTCAAATTAGTTAGAGAACAAACACTATTAATTAAAATTGCACTTGACGTAGCAACTGATGCATGTGAAGAAAAATAAAAAAATATGCCATTTAACTTCAGTTCATCCGGTTTTTGATATCCGGATATTTTATAAGGAATGCAGTTCATTAACTAAGGCAGGATATCAGGTAAAGTTGATTGCTCCGAATTGCAAGGCTGAAACTAAAAATGGGGTAGAAATTGTGCCCATTAAGCTTCCAATCTCCAGATTTAAAAGATTTCTTTTTGTCACTTTTAAAATGACAGATCAGGCATTATCACAAAAGTGCGACATTTATCATTTTCATGATCCGGAACTAATGTTTTGTGGCGTATTACTCAAAATTTTCGGAAAAAAAGTAATTTTTGATATCCATGAAAATGTGAGGTTATCATTTGTGACAAAAGAATGGATACCAAAACCAGCCAGAAACATTTTATCCTGGTTTTATTTTATTTTGGAAAGGTTCGCTCTTCTATTTTTCGATAAACTGATTTTGGCAGAGGAATCATATCAAAAATATTATCCCAAAAGAAAATCAAATGTAATTTTAAATTATCCCTTATCCATTGAAAATTCAATTGCTCATAAAGAATTTAGTCCACCATTCAGATTTGTTTATTCAGGTGTGATTCATGAATTACGTGGAATATGGGAAATGTTGGACTTAATAAAGTTTTTAAAAGATCAGGGTGAAAATGTTCGTTTGGATTTGATTGGCGAAATCCGACCATCATCATTGAAAGACGAAATAAAATCCTATATTCTGGATAATGAATTGGAAAGTATTGTACAGATACTGGGAAAAGTTGATTTTTCTGAAGTTGGCGGGTTTTTGAAAAATGGCTATATAGGTCTATCGCTTTTAAAACCAATTCCTAATTATAGGGAATCGCTACCCACAAAAATATTTGAATACATGCTGTATGGCTTGCCGGTTATTACCAACGATTTTCCATTATATAAGCGATATGTTGCAGATGAAGAGACAGGTTTATGCCTGGATATAACTGATAATGAAATGCGAAACAGGTCTGTTTTAGAAATGCTTTGGAAACCTGAAAGCCTGGCAAAAATGTCAGCAAACGGAATTCGATTAACCTCAGACAAATGCAACTGGCAAACCCAGGAAAATAAATTAATAAATATTTATCAGACCCTGTAAATGAGACAATTTTATAAATTTAAAGTCTGAATTTTAAAAACTTGATTTGTGGAAATTTCGGTTGTAGTACCTTGTCTGAACGAAGAAAAATACATTAAAACATGTTTGGAGTCTATAGTAAACAATGGTTTTCTGGTGTCAGAAATGGAAATACTGGTTGTTGATGGAGGGAGTGCTGATTCAACTTTGGATATTATTGCTGAAATCCAAAAATCAATATCATCTGTTAAGTTGCTTAGCAACCCTAAAAGAAAAACTCCTTTTGCATTAAATATCGGGGTACAGAATTCCACCGGCAAATATGTACTGGTAGCGGGAGCTCATGCTACCTATCCACCTGATTATATTAATAATCTATACAAGCAGATTCAGAAGCCGGAAATTGATGTGATAGGAGGGGCTATAGAAACCTGCACAAAAACAATAAATACCAAGACTAATGCTATAAAATACGTTTTATCGCACCGTTTTGGGGTAGGAAATTCAAAGTTTCGTACCGGGGCATCTCAGATGTCCGAAGTTGATACGGTACCCTTTGGACTTTATAATAGAGAAGTTTTTAATTCTGCCGGGCTTTATAATGAAAAATTAATCAGGAATCATGATATTGAATTATCAAAACGCATTTTAAGCAAAGGTTTTAAAATATGGCTGATGCCGGAATTTAAAGTCAAATATTATGCCCGCGAAACTTTTACAGGATTGGCTAAGAATAATTATGGGAACGGATACTGGAATTTAAAAACATTGTATATAACCAGAAAAATGCAATCACTTAGTTTACGACATTATATTCCATTGATATTTGTCTTATCAGTAATTGGACCTTTATTACTTGGATTGCTTTTTTACAGTAAATTGATCTTGGTTTCAGCCTTGTCATTGTTATTATATGTGTTGACGATTGGATTTTTTTCGTTTCGCAATCATAAGAAATTAAATCCGTTAATTGTCTTTTGGGTTTTTGTTACCTTACATTTTTCTTACGGTTTTGGTTCGCTACTTGGAGCTGTTTCATTCTATCAACCAAAATAAGTATTGCAGGTGAGTTGGATAAACAGACATGAAGAATTATTAAAAGCACAAAGTATTAACTACTTAAGGGTTGGTGACAGATTGTTGCGCGAATACAATAAAATAATAATTCCATTGGGTCCTGTAATTACTCCCAGTGCCAATCTACCTGTTGATGCTAAAAAAGTACTTAAAAAACTGCATGGTTTTTTAGTTTGGTGGACTGATAATCAAGAAGTTGATACAAGTCCATGGTATGCGGTAATTAAAGATAAATATCTGGAAGTGGATGAATATCATTCGTCGAATATGCGCAACAAAATCCGCAAAGGATTAAAAAACTGTGAGATACGACAGGTTGAGGCTTCATGGCTTGGGGAGCATGGTTATTCTGTATTTAAAAACGCGTTATATACGTTTACTAAAAATAAAATACCTGGTTTGGCTGCATTTAAAAAAAAGATTGAACCTACCTTTAATTTTAGTGATATTATTCATTATTGGGGAATATTTATGGATGAAAAACTGGTGGGGTATTCTGTGGTTTACTGTTATGAAAATCACGAAGCTAATATATCAGAGATTCGAATTAATCCTGATTATAATACCTATAGACCATCATACGCTTTATTACACAAATTATCAGAGTTCTATTTAAAAAACCAGAAATTTAACTACGTAAATAACGGGTATCGAAATTTATTGCACGAAACCAATATTCAGCAATTATTGCTTAGCGATTTTGGTTATCGAAAATTAAAAGTAAAATTACATCGTGCTTATCGATTTCCATTTGGCATTATGGTAAAAACAATCAATCCATTTAAAAATAGATTAACACGCTTTGAATCTATAAGTGCTGTTCTTCAGTTGGAAGATGTATATAAAAAAAAGCTACCGTAGTAGCTTTTCAATTTATTATTCAGCAATATCTTCTTTTGATCGTCGTATTTGATCAAATACAAATTTTCTTCGGTCAATTAAAAGTATAATTATGAAACCCAATAGGAATCCTAGTTTGGTATATTTTCCAACCATTCTTTCAACTTTTTTATCTTTTGCTAATACCGGTACTGAAAAATCCAGTACTACTTCAATAGGATCTTTATAAAGTATAAGTTCTTTTTCTATTTTCTGTTCCTGTTGATAAAGTCCCAAAATTTCATTATGATATAACTTTTGTTGTTTATCTCCAACAAATAGCGCATCACCAAATTTAATGGTTTTCTCATTCGATTTGCCAAAATATTCCTTCTTTCTTAAACTATCCAAATCAACTATTTCCTGTTTAATTCGCGGAATAAGTTCTTCCTGCTGCTTAATCCGGATGTAATTAAGATCCTTTACCCTCTTATTGTTGGTGATATAATCAAAAACTTTTTTCTTAATCGCAGGGATATAATTAAATCCTAAAGTATCATTAAATTCAATTTGAATACAAAAATTGCCATACTCTCTTTGCTTTATAATAGTAGAGTCTTCTGTTGCTACGGTTTCAATATCTTCGATAACATCCCATATTCCATCATGGTTGAGATCCAGAACATAAGTAGCACCGATTTTTCTGATGGATTTGAGTGTATCCTGCCCAAAAGCATTGGAATAATCCCAGTTATTTATACTTTGAATTACCTCAATGTTACTTATGGTGTGCGAAAAGGCAACCAGCTCTGACTTATAGTATGGTGCTGTTATTCTAACATTAAAATATCCATATGCAGCGCCAATGGCTATTGACAAAGCAAACCAAATACTATTTCTGACAAAGAAATAGAAAATGTGTAATCCTATCTTATAGAGCCATTTTATTACGTCCCCAAACCAGTTAAAAATGTTGGTAAATAATTCTATAAGATCAATTTCCTGGGGTGTATCTTTCTTTTCTGTCATATATCAAGTAAGTTAATTTGTGGGTCAAAAATATAAAATTTTTAATAGTGAATGATATTCTTCCGCTTTTCTTTTATCAGCTACATTTTCATAATAGGTAATAATTTCATTTACAAGGTGCACAAGGGTGTCCTTGTTGCTGCTCGGCTGAAAATAGGCCTTTTTATTTTCAAGTTTTTGCTGTTTGATAAAAAGGTCAATTTCCTTTTTCCCAAATACCACACCTTTGTTGAAAGGGTTAATATAAAAAAGTACACCTTCGTCAAATTCACTTTCAAACGCTTGTTGTAACTGGTCTTTATAGCAAAGTATAAAATTTTTGGGTAATGCCACTCCAAAAACGGGTATATCAAGTTGCTGACAAATGGAAGCATAAACAATTGCCAGAGCAATTGGTGAGCCTTTTTTGGTATCAAGTACATGGTTTACAAAAAATCCCTGTACGCTGTTATAAAAAGCCTTGCTCCTTGAAAATTTATGAACCTCAAAAAAGATATGATTGACAATTTTTATTTTTTCAAGTGCCGTAAGATTATCATTTATTTCAAGCCATATATCCTTTTTTATTTTTTCAATTTGCAGGTTAATGTCTTCTGGTTTTACATCGGGGTACTGAAATTGGGTAATTATGGCTGCTCCTTCAATTAAATTATGTTGGGTGGAACTATTCCATTTTTCCAACTTGCTTTTAATATCGGTATGATGGATTTGTTGAATAATATCCTCAATTCGGGTTTGAAATAATTCATCAAGAGAGGTTTCCCAGGCTCTTTCAAGATGAGGAATTACCTCAACACCCAATTGCGTAAGTTTGGATTGAATGGCCTGAAAAACTGATGAATCAGGATCATCAAGAAGTTTTATCAATGCATCAATTTCTTTTACGTCCATTTTATTAAGCAGTAAGCCTTTCCAAAACCTTTAAAATCAGTTTTCCCATATCGCTTTTGTAATCTTTACTGTATTCCTTACGGATTCTGTTGGCAATTATATTACAAACCGTAACAGCATTATGGTTCATGAGTTTTGATAAGCCATAAATGGCCGAGCATTCCATTTCATAATTGGTTATTTTTTTACCTTCATATTCAAAACTACTTATTTTATCATTAATCTGCATATCCTGAATAGGTAATCGGAGTATTCTGCCTTGTGGACCATAAAAACCAGGAGCTGAAATGGTTAACCCTTTTGTCATATCAAAACCAATTTTTTGAAGAAGTTCTTTTGAACTTTTAACAAAATATGGAGTGGTAAGTTGCGGGTTCCAATTCATGTAATCAGTAAAAATCTTCTCAATTTTTAAGTCAGTTACCTTATTTCTGTTGGCATAAAAATTTAATAAACCATCAAAACCAATAGCCATTTCACTAATAACAGGAGTATCAACGGGAATGTCCCCTTGTAAAGCACCGCTCGTTCCAATCCTTACCAAATTGAGACGTTTCTTTTCCTGTTTTTCAGTCCTGGTATTCAGGTCAATATTTACAAGGGCATCTAATTCATTTACAACAATATCTATATTATCAGTGCCAATTCCTGTTGATAATGCCGTAACTCTTTTCCCGTTAAAAATACCCGTATGAGTTTTAAATTCGCGGTTTTGCTTCTTAACATCAATCGTATCAAAAAATGAAGATACTAACTCAACCCTGTCCTGGTCTCCAACCAGAATTATATTATCAGCAATTTCTTCCGGTAAAAGATGCAGGTGAAAAATTGTACCATCTCCATTTAGTATCAATTCTGATTCTGGAATTCTGTTCATGTATAATAGTTTCTTAAAGTTTATCAATAATTAATGAGGAAAATTGAGTATCGTGTGATAATAGTTTTAATTTTGTAAAAATAGGAACCCAAAAGTAGAAAAAAAATATGGATGCAACAACAAAGCACATACTGGTACCCGTTGACTATTCTGATAAAGCTGTCATTGGCTTGCAGATGGCATCGAATTTACTGGCAATACACGGCGGTAAGCTTACTGTATTAAATGTATTAAAAGGGGTCGACCCTATATTTTCAGATACATTCAATGAATCGGAAAGAAAAGAGTTGATTGATAAATTAAAAAAACATTTACGCACATTTGCCGAAAAATATATTGACAGTAGTAAGTTTGACCTCCATTGCCGGGTTGAATCCGGAAAGTTATGTGAAACTATATTAAGCACAGCCGAAGAACATAATGTTTCGCTAATTGTGATGGGTACCAGCACAGTTGATAATATTAAGAAATGGATTATTGGAACAAACGCATTACGGATTGTTTCTGAATCACTTTGTCCGGTAATAACACTCAAACAGGAACCTAAATCCAAAGAGATAAAAAGGATTATTCTGCCAATGGATATTACCAAGGAATCGCGCGAAAAAGTTGCACGTGCTGTTCAATTGGCCAAAGAAAATGATGCTGAAATTTTTGTAGTTTCGGCTTATTCTTTAAGCGATGAAAGCATTATCGGTAAACTTGAAGTTCAACAAAAGCAGGTTGCTGATTATATCAAAAGTCATAATGTTCAAGTAACATCTAATTTACTTAAGTTGTCTGATAAAGTTGAGGGGATTTTGAATTATGTCGATCAAAACGAAGGTGATTTAATTCTTATTACTACACATCAGCAACCGGATATACTTAGCTCTATTTTAGGCTCATATGCCAAAAGTATAATTAAGGAAGCTAAAGTCCCGGTTATGAGTATTGTTCCTCAACTTATACACAATGTAAGTTTCAGACTGCCTGCAACTTAAAAATGATTATTAACCAAACACATTATAAAAATGAAAAAACCACAAGGAATTATCATTATTGGACTGGCTATTTTGCTTGCCATAATTTTATTGGGAAACCGATTGTTTTTTACCCTGGATCAAACTGAGCGGGGAGTGCTTTTTCGTCCCTTTGGTGGAGGATTGGACAAAGAAAATATATTTGGGCCGGGATTTCATGTAATTGCACCCTGGAACAAGTTATATATTTATAACGTTGAAGAGCAAAAAAGTGAGGAACCCATGGATGTTCTTGACAAGAATGGACTTTCTCTGAATATTGATGTTACAGTCAGGTTTTATCCCATTGAGGATCGGATTGGTTATCTGTATGAAGGTTTTAAACTTGATTACTCAAGTCGCCTGGTAATTCCGGAGATTAGGTCAATTGTCAGGCAGGTGGCCGGTAGGTATACTGCTGAAGAAATTTATTCCACCAAACGGTCGGAAGTTGAAAAGGCTATTATCGATGAAGCTGGTGCTAAATTAAAAGAGAACAATATTGACATGAAGGCTCTTTTGATCCGCTCAATAACATTGCCACCCGATATCAAACGGGCAATTGAGGTTAAACTAACCCAGGAGCAGGAAGCACTAGCATATCAGTTCAAGCTTGAAAAAGAAAAGGCTGAAGCCGAACGTAAAAGAATTCAGGCAGAGGGTGAAGCCAGGGCCAACCAGATTATCAATTCAAGTTTGACTCCACAACTTTTAAAAATGCGTGGGATTGAGGCAACTTTGAAACTCGCAGAATCTCAAAATGCAAAAGTTGTTGTAGTTGGAAGCGGGAAAGATGGATTACCTTTAATATTGGGAAGTAACTAAAGATTTAATGGAAAGCTGGAAAATTGGAATTTTATTTCCAATTTTCCAGCTTTCCAATATTTCAATTTTCTCTCTACTAAAAGTCTATAAAATCACAAAATTTTATTTTAACTTATCCTTCAGGTATTTACCGGTATAGGATTCTTTACATTTTACCAAATCTTCGGGAGTACCTTCAAATACAACCTGGCCTCCGTTTTTTCCACCTTCCGGTCCTAAATCAATAATCCAATCGGCATTCTTAATAATTTCAAGATTGTGCTCAATAATGAGTACGGAATTTCCTTTCGCTATCAGGGCATTAAACGATTTTAGTAAATTTTGTATATCATGAAAATGAAGCCCGGTAGTTGGCTCATCAAAAATGAACAGGATAGGGTTTTCCTCACGTTCTTTTCCTAAAAAAGAAGCCAGTTTTATGCGTTGACTTTCACCACCACTTAGCGTTGACGATGACTGACCCAATTGTACGTATCCAAGGCCAACATCCACAAGGGTTTGTAGCTTTTTAACTATTTTGTTGGTGACGCTTGTAGATTTTTCAGAGAAGAATTCCATGGCTTCATCAACTGTCATCTGCAAAACATCATAAATATTCTTTTTATGGTAGGTAACATCAAGTACATCCTGTTTAAAGCGTTTTCCTTTACAGCTTTCACACTCAATTTCAATATCAGCCATAAACTGCATTTCAATTTTAATGGTTCCATCGCCCTGACATTCATCACATCGCCCGCCATCAACATTAAAAGAAAAATGAGCTGGTGTATATCCCATTACTTTGGATGATTTTTGGTCGGAAAATAATTTTCGTATTTCATCGTAGGCTTTAATATAGGTGACCGGATTGGAACGCGATGATTTACCAATCAGATTCTGATCCACAAATTCAACATCAGTTATTAAATTCAAGTCGCCCGATAATCTGTCAAAATGGCCCGATTCATCACTATGCCCTCCATACCGCTTTTTCAGAGCAGTATATAGTACTTTTTTTGTAAGTGATGATTTTCCTGAGCCTGATACTCCGGTAACCACTGTAAGCGTATTCAGAGGAAAATTAACGGTTAGGTTTTTCAGGTTGTTTTCGCGGGCACCCTCCACTGCAATAAAATTATTCCATTTTCTACGAGTATTGGGTACCGGAATTTTCAATTCATTTAACAAATACTTAGTAGTAAGGCTTTTTTTACTTTCAAGTAATTGCTGGTGATTTCCTTGGAATACTACTTCACCACCATTCCTTCCGGCTAATGGACCTATATCAATAATTTCGTCAGTTGCCCTGATGATCTCTTCATCATGTTCAACTACTATTACGGTGTTACCAATTTTTTGCAAGTCCCTAAGTACTTTTATTAAAAGTTCAGTATCGCGCGAATGTAAACCAATGCTGGGTTCATCCAGTATGTATAATGATCCCACCAAAGAACTTCCCAGCGAAGTTGCCAGGTTAATTCGTTGCGATTCGCCACCTGAAAGGCTTGAAGATAAACGGTTCAGAGTCAGGTATCCCAGGCCAACATTTATCAGAAACTGAATACGGTTTTTTATTTCAACAAATAAACGTTCAGCTATTTTACTATCGTGTTTATCCAGTTTAATGCCTGATATAAACTCTGAAAGTTCGGTTATTGGCAGGTTTACCAGTTCAGATATCGATTTTCCTCCTATCTTAACATATTGGGTTTCCTTTTTCAACCGGCTACCTTTGCATTCAGGACATTTGGTACGTCCCCGGTACCTTGAAAGCATCACCCTGTATTGAATTTTATAGCTTTTTTCTTCAAGGTATTCAAAGAAACGGTTCAGTCCTTTAAAATACCGGTTACCCGACCATAATAGTTCAAGTTGTTCTTGAGTAATCTCTGCTATTGGCTTGTGGATAGGAAATCCGGATTTGTCGGCTGAATAAACCAGAGCATCTTTCCATTCTGCCATTTTTTCGCCGCGCCAGCAGGCAATGGCATCATCATAAACAGAAAGACTTTTATTGGGAATTACTAAATCTTCATCTATACCAATGGTCATACCATATCCTTCGCATTTGGGGCAGGCTCCCAACGGATTATTGAAACTGAACATATGCTCCGAGGGCTCTTCAAATGTAATATTGTCCTCTTCGAACCGATTCGAAAATAGTTGTTCAGTTTGATCACTTTGATCACTTTCAGTCTGAACCCGGACAAGGCATGAACCATGCCCTTCAAAGAAAGCAGTTTGTACGGAATCTACTATACGACTTTGGGTATCTGAATCATCAGAAGTAACTATGCGGTCAACAACTATATTTACAGGTTTTTTTATATCGAGTTTAAGATCCGGACTATCCAGTTTTATTATTTCTTCGTCAACTTCAATTCTTGAAAAGCCTTGTTGATTTAAAATATCCAGAGTTCTCTCAATCGACCGGCCATTTTGATTTAAGGGAGCTAAAATTAAAGCTTTTGTACCTTGAGGGAATTTGCTCAAGTATTCAACCACATCATCAGGTTGGTGTTTTTTTACCAATTTGCCAGAAACGGGAGAATAGGTCTTTCCAATTCGGGCATATAATAATTTTAAATAATCATAAATTTCAGTTGATGTTCCCACAGTGGAACGTGGGTTTCTTGTATTTACTTTTTGTTCAATGGCAATTGCAGGAGGAATTCCTTTAATATAATCAACTTCAGGTTTATGGACACGTCCAAGGAATTGTCGTGCATACGATGACAAACTTTCCACATACCGGCGCTGTCCTTCAGCGTAAAGTGTATCAAAAGCTAATGATGATTTGCCACTTCCTGATAAACCTGTAATTACAATAAATTTATTTAAGGGTATTTTAATGTCAATACCTTTTAAGTTGTGAACTCTGGCTGCCTTTATTTCAATGAATTGTTCTTTTCGTCCGGTATTCATAATAGTCGAGAAAGTGCAAATTTTAATTTTTTAAATATTTGTGAGGATAACACATAAATCAGAAATATGATTATGTTTACTCGAGTTTTTACAAAGATTATGTATTTTTTTTGTTAATAGTTAGGAATGGAATATTTTTTTCCTATATTTGTTTCAAATGATAATTACTAACCTTTAAAAATCAGGAGGACTGCTTATAGAAACATAATTACGCTTAACTAATAAATTAGGAGGTAGTTATGAGTATTCATAATCTTGATGATTATGATTTAATTAAGCAGTATCTTGGTGGTGAATCATCCAGCCTTGAAATCTTAATTAATCGTCACAAAAACAAAGTGTTTTCGTACATTTTGATGGTTGTAAAAAATCGGGAATTAGCAGAAGATATCTTTCAGGATACTTTTATAAAAGTTATAAAATCACTGCATTCAGGTAAATACAATGAGGAGGGGAGGTTTGTGTCTTGGGTAATGCGCATTGCACATAACCTGGTAATTGATTTTTACCGGAAAGACAAACACCTTAAAACGGTTTCGGATGATGAAACGGAAGTTCCCCTTTTTAATTCCTCAAAATTTTCTGATCCGAATATCGAGGAGGAATTGGTAGTTGGACAAGTTCATGAAGAAGTTAAGCAGTTGGTGGAATTGTTGCCTGAAGAACAGAAAGAAGTTGTAATGTTGCGATATTATTACGATTTAAGCTTTAAGGAAATTGCAGAACATACTAATGTAAGTATTAATACAGCCTTGGGCCGGATGCGTTATGCAATTATCAATATGCGAAAAACTATGGATAAGGCAAACGTTGATTTGGCAGCAAATGGATAAATTTTTAATATTTTTTTAATTAATATATAATAATTTGTATGGGTTTTCGTTAATTCATTAGTATTAACAAAATACCGTGCCTATGCAAATATTTACATTCTTTTATCAATTTAAAAAAATGTTGGGAAAAAATGAGAGGATTAAGGCTGAACGTCTTTTAGCAGACGGTCTTTCAGAATCATTTGAGCCCTCAGAAAAAACAGTAAAAAACATTATGGCTTATGCAGATGCCTATCGGCACAGCAAATCGCAAGTCATTGAAGAATTTGAGTACATTATTAATTAAAGAAGGCGGTTAACCACCGCCTCTTTAGTTATTTTGCTTTAAGAAAAACTAAATACGGATGAAATATTAGATGTCATCAATATTAACATCTTTTGCTTCCTGATTACTTTTCTTGGCTTTTTTAAGTTTCTCTGCATTTTCTGGCAGGTAAAGATCTTTTGAAGCTATATCAATTTGATTTCTGATATCTGTTAAAGATTTATCTATACTGGAAAATTCACAGGTAATTTCAGCTTCACTATAAAGCAAGGAAACATAAGCATACTCTTTTTTGTCATTATAGAAATATCCGAATTTTAACCCGCTCTTTGTAATATAAGACATACTTCCATATTTTTTTGCATTGTCTTTTTTCCTGAAATCCTCAACCATTTGTTTTAAAACAACCATCACTTCAGGGTATTCACTCTGATCAAGTATGCCTTCAAATTGCACAGAAGTTTTTATAAAATCATTAAGGGAACCTGTATTATTAGGGATAATCCTAAAGCTGATACCTTTAAGTTCATCAATACCGGTTAGTGCACTATATTTGATGGCTTCAATTTGAATTTCCACATGGTTGGTACCACTTGTCGATTCTAAAGGCCAAATCTCAATCGAGCTGGCTACTTGTTTTTTACTCAGTTCTGTAGCTATTTTAGACATGGGAGGGGTTCCGCACAGAACCTGTGCGTTCGCTGCAACTCCTAACCCTAATAAAACACTTACTAAAAACAGAATTCTCTTTTTGCTTTTCATATTTTCAATTATTGTGACAAGACAACGTAATTTATAATTTACCAAATGCATGATGAAATTTTAAAGAATCATTGGCTTTATCATATTTATAATCTGATTGAAATATTTATATTAAAGTTAGTCAATTCTGGTGAGAATTTAAAGATTATAACGTACCAGGATACAAATTGAGTTGTATTTTCTTGAAAATGGATTCTGTTTTGGGATTGTCAAAGATTTATTTATATGGAATACTGGAATATTGGAAAAATGGAAAATTTGGTCGTATTGATTACGGTATTCCATTTTTCCATTTTCCAATTTTTGTTTTCGAAGAATATAAAATTATGAATAAAAATTTTAATCCGTTTCCTAAAACGGATACGTGTTAATACTATTTTTAATCTATCTGGTTATGGCTTTGATTAACTTTTTCTGCATAATTATGGCCGTATGATAATGCTTCAAGGTTTAAGTTAACTATATCGTCACCTTTTTTGGAGAAAAGATCGATAATTCCCTGTTTAAGTGTTGAAAATTCAATATGGTTTAAAAAAGGCGAGGCTGCGCCAAGCATTACCATATTCGAAACCAGTTTTGATCCTATATTATTCGCTATTTCATCTGCATCTATACCCACTACTCTTTTAAGACCGTGTATTTCATCTTTTAAAGCCTCTAAAGCAGGATAATCGGGAATATTTAAAAATGGCGAAAGGTTGGTTACAAGATAACCCCCTTTTGAGAGATAAGGTAAGTAGCGCAAGGCTTCCATAGGTTCAACGGAAAGAATCAGGTCCGCCTGACCTTTAGGAATCAAATCAGAATATATGGGCTGATTGGATATACGCATATGTGATACCACCGCCCCGCCCCGCTGACTCATACCGTGAGTTTCGGCTTGTTTAACAAATAAATTACTTTTCAGGGCAGCCATTCCAATGGCACTGGCGATAGATAAAATTCCCTGACCTCCAACGCCGGCTAGTATTATATCAGTTTTCATGATTATTCATTTTTATTTTTTGCATTTAATTCCATTTTTCGCAGTTTAATATCACGGTGGTTTTTTTGAACGCAAATGCGTCTTGGAATAATAACTGAAACGCCATTATATTTAAGTTCTTTGCTGATTAAGCTAACCATTTCGTTATGGTTCTTTTTTACAGGGTTTATAACATGCAGGTGGTCGGGTTCAACGCCGATGGCAAGACAAATATCTTCAATTTTTCCTTTGGCAGATGATTCCTGTCCACCTGTCATTGAAGTTGATTCATTATCGGAAATAATAACTGTGATAGGTGATTTTTCAATCACAGCATCAAGGAGGCCAGTTATTCCGCTATGAGTAAATGTGGAATCTCCAATTACCGATAAAGCCGGAATTAGTCCCGCATCGGCAGCACCTTTTGCCATGGTTATCGAGGCACCCATATCAACACAACTGTTAATGGCATGAAAGGGTTCCAAAGCACCAAGCGTATAGCAGCCTATATCAGAAAATACTCTTCCCTTGCCATATTCAGATACAGCTTCATTCAATGCCCTGTAGACATCCAGATGCCCACAGCCTACGCATAAAGCAGGTGGGCGATTCGTTACAATTTCAGGAATATCAGAACCATAATTGCCCGCCAATCCAAGTGCTTGGCCCACTAAATCAGGGTTTAATTCTCCATCACGGGGAAGTGTTCCATCTAATCTTCCTGAAATTTTTACATCTTCAAAAAATCCTTTAAGAGATTCTTCTACAATAGGATATCCTTCTTCTAAAACTAAAAGTTTGGAGACTTCTGCATTTAGCTTTTCGATTTTTTCTTTCGGTAGGGGATACTGCGAAATTTTAACTACCGGGAACGGACAACCTGATGGATAATTCTCCATTAAATAATTATAGGTAATTCCGCAGACTATTATTCCAAGTGATTTGTTCTTGCCTTCAAAGTATTGATTAAATTCACTTTGATCGGATAATTTCACAAATTCTTCCTGAAGATTTAAAAGATGTTTGTATTGAACCCTTGCATTAACTGGTAACAGAACAAATTGATTCAGGTTTTTGGGAATTTCTAAATCATTTTGTGGCAGTATTTCCTTCAATTTTACAACGGCCCGGGAATGTGCCAGGCGGGTAGTAATACGGATTAGGACCGGGACACCGATTTTTTCTGACAATTGGAAACCCAGGTAAGCCATCTCATAGGCTTCTTGCTGGTTCGATGGTTCCAGAACCGGAATTTGTGCAAATTTGCCATAATACCGTGAATCCTGTTCGTTCTGGCTGGAATGCATGGAGGGATCATCGGCTACAGCTACCAACATACCTCCGTTAACTCCTGTTACAGCGGCATTCATGAAAACATCGGCAGCTACATTTAAACCCACATGTTTCATGCAGGCCATTGAACGTTTGCCGGCAAATGACATTCCTAATGCTGCTTCCATGGCCGTTTTTTCGTTGGCAGACCATTGACAATGGATTCCGTTTTGTTTTACAAACTTATTTTGTTGAATATATTCTGTTATTTCGGTGGATGGAGTTCCCGGATAAGCATAAACACCAGACATTCCACCATCAATTGCACCTTGTGCAATGGCTTCGACACCGAGTAATACTTTTTGCATATTATAGATTTTAGTAAGAAATTTCTGAATTAAATGAGAAACTGGTTGATAAACCAGGTAAAAATTTTCTCATAAATTTCATAAACCGCCAAAGCGTTTAAGGAAGCCAACCTGAATGGCTACTACAAAATAGAAAATAGACGGAAAGTGTGTATGTTTCACCTTGTTTTGTTTTACTAGGCAAAATTAAAACAATTATGACCGGTGAATTAAATTTACTTTATGTTATCGAAAATACAGGGAATATTTTCACTCTCTAAGAATGAATTATGTTTCAGGAAATTATGGTGGCAACAATCTTTCGATGACCCGAATGGTTTCGGAATTCGCATAAGTAAATACCTTGCCAGGTTCCAAGATTCAAACGATGATTGGTTATAGGAATTGTTAATTCAGCTCCAATTATGGAACTTTTTAAGTGTCCAGGCATATCATCACTACCTTCAAAAACATGGGTGTAAACAGGGTGGTTTTCAGGTACCAGGTTATTCATAAAACCCTCAAAATCGTCGCGAACCGAAGGATCAGCATTTTCATTAAGTGTTAATCCTGCTGAGGTATGTTTTATTAGTAAATGTAACAATCCCTTTTCAGGGAGATCAGGAAGGTGCGCCAAAATTTTTTGTGTAACCAGGTGATAACCCCTTGAATATCCTGTAAGAGAGAACTCAATCTGAGAAACCATAATATCCAAATTTCAAATGATAAATATTTTTCGAATGTAACAATAATTTTAGAGGTATTCAGTTTATGGTAGTGTACTATTCAAAGAATAGGTTTTTGATAATCAAATAAAAAAGTATTTTTGCCCATTAAAACTAAAAAACACCTTCGTTTGTGAGTAGATTTCTATTGATTTTAGTTGCCTTTTTTTTGCAGGCATTTGCTGTAATTGGTCAGGTTAGTTATGTACAGGGAGTTGTGCATGATGAAGACGGGGAACCGCTCGAATTAATAAATGTAACTGTTAAAGGAGAACCAGTTGGTACTTATACAAATGAGAAAGGTTTTTATAAACTGGAACTAAAACCAGACACATTATATACTATTGTCTTTTCCAGTATTACTCATAATTATTCGGAAGAAAATGTAATTTTAAAAAAAGGAGAGCAAAAAAAACTGGATATTTCCCTTAAAGGAAAATCTGAGCAGTTGGATGAAGTTGAAATTGAGGATAAGCAGGTTCGTAAATCCACTCTGACCCGGCTCGATCCCAAAATTATGTCAGTGATTCCTGAAGCTTCGGGGAATATAGAGGGATTGATAAAAACTTTGCCGGGAGTTTCGTCGAATAATGAACTGAGTTCTCAATACTCGGTACGTGGAGGTAATTTTGATGAGAATCTTGTTTACGTGAATGATATCCAGATTTACCGTCCGTTTTTAATACGGTCGGGGCAGCAGGAGGGGATGAGCTTTGTGAATTCGGATATGGTATCATCCATATTGTTCTCTGCCGGCGGATTTGATGCTAAATATGGAGATAAAATGTCTTCAGTACTTGATATCAGGTATAAAAAGCCTACAGAATGGGGTGGGGCAGTATCGGGTAGCTTGCTGGGCGGATCAGTTATGTTGCAGGGAAAGTCGAAGAATAATAAATTCACTCATATTTCAGGGATCAGGTACAAATCAACAAAGTATTTGTTAAATTCACTTCCAACCTCTGGTAACTATGATCCACGTTTTCTCGATTTTCAAACCTATCTTACCTACTCCTTTAGTAAAAAATTTGAAGTAAGCTTTTTGGGTAATTATGCCAATAATTCGTTCACTTTTGTCCCTGAAAGCGGAAAAACAAGATTTGGTACGGTAAATACTGCACTGCAGCTGGATATGTTTTATGATGGAAAGGAGGTTGATCAATACAAAACCGGGACAGGCGCATTGGCATTTACTTACAAACCCAGCGAACAGCTTGAGCTAAAATTTATAACCTCGCAATTTATAACCAATGAGCGTGAAACATTTGATATACAATCGCAATATTATATTAATCAGGTTGACAGCGATTTGGGTTCAAAAACACTTGGGGATAGTATTGAGAATTTAGGTTATGGTACCTATCTGGAACATGCCCGAAATTATTTATATGCAACCATTTTTAGTACCGAACATAAAGGGATTTTCCATACAGGTATTCAAAACTGGCAGTGGGGAATTAAAGGTCAGCGCGAACTTATTGATGATAACATTTCCGAATGGACTATGATTGATTCGGCCAATTATTCAAGGCCTTATACCGACACTGTAGTTGGGTTGTGGTATCGATTAAGGGCTAAAAATAATTTACTTTCGTTGCGATATAGCGGCTTTGTACAGAACACACTTACCTATGATATTTTATCGAATGAGTTGAATATTACTGCCGGAGTCAGAGCATCATACTGGGATTATAATAATGAATTTATTGTCAGCCCTCGTGCAAATGTCGCATTAAAGCCTGCTTGGGAAAAAGATTTTGTTTTCAGATTTTCAACCGGAATTTATTATCAGCCCCCTTTCTATAAAGAAATGCGTTCCATGGAAGGTGAGTTAAATAACCATATAAAATCGCAAAAATCAGTACACTTTGTGCTGGGTAGCGATTATAATTTTATGGCCTGGGGTCGGCCATTCAAATTCGTAACAGAGGCTTATTACAAAATTTTATCCAATCTGATTTATTATACTGTTGATAATGTAAGGATATTATATTCAGGAAAAAACGATGAGGATGGCTATGCCATGGGTATCGATATGAAAGTGAACGGCGAATTTGTAAAAGGCGTTGATTCCTGGTTAAGTGTTTCAGTAATGCGTACTCAGGAAGATTTATGGAATGATTCGCGGGTAATTTCTGTTAATGATAGTACACAGGAGACTATTTATCCGGGTTATATGCCTCGCCCATCTGATCAGCGGGTGAATGTAGGTATTTTCTTTCAGGATTATTTTCCACACCGCCCTGACTGGAAAATGCATATGCAAATTAATTTTGGTACAGGTCTGCCCTTTAATGCACCAAATTATTTATGGCGGAGCGATAAATTACGCATGAAATCATACCAAAGGGTCGATCTGGGATTTTCTAAAATACTAAAACGATCTGATAAAATATATCCCAAGGGAAGTATGTTGTGCTATGTAAAAGATGCATGGATAAGTGCTGAAGTATTTAATCTTTTAGACAGAGCCAACACCATTTCGCAGGAATGGGTAACTGATTATAACGGAAGGATGTACGCTGTTGATAATAGTCTTACCAAAAGAAGGATAAATGTGAAGTTGATAGTCACTTTTTAAACGGGTTTAAGCTTATGCAATTTTTATATCCAAAAATATTGTGGGCATTATCTGCACTTGCCATTCCTGTTATTATCCATCTTTTTAACTTTCGTCGATACAAAACGGTTTATTTTAGTAATGTTGCATTTTTGCAAAATATCCGGAAAGAGGTCAAATCAAGGTCTACTTTAAAAAATTTGCTGATTTTATTACTCAGGTTAATTGCCATAGCCAGCATTGTCCTTGTTTTTGCACATCCCTATATTCCCGTTGGACAAAATACCAAAATAGCCAAGATTCCATATGTGGCGGTTTATATCGATAATTCATTTAGCATGGATGCGGAAGGCAAACATGGAATTCTTTTAGAATCAGCAAAGGTAAAAGCTAAGGAATTAACCACTGCTCTGCCCGGTAATACCAGGTATTTGTTAATTACCAATGAATTTGCATTGCTCCATCAGCGATATGTTAGCAGCGATCAGTTTGTCGATTGGGTTTCACAAATTCAAAGTTGCCATATTGTCCGGAGTTTTAATGATGTAATGCAAAAAGCTTCAGCTTTACTTCCCCACTTAGATTCAGGAGTGATTAATACGATTTATTTACTTTCTGATTTTCAAAAAAATATAGTTGGTAGTTTGCCACTTAAAGTACCTAAAAATTTGAATGTTATTGCGTTGCCTTTTTCAGGACAGGAAAATACCAATTTATATATCGACTCGTTATGGTTTGAATCACCCGATCATTACAAAGGAAAACTGGAGAACCTGCATATTACCATCCGCAATAATTCAACAGAAGATTTTAATGATATTCCACTTCAATTAACGATTAATGATTCATTAAGGTCGTCGCAGGTATTCAACATCACTGCAAACGAGAAGGTTGAGAAAATTGTTCCTTTTACCCAATGGGAACCGGGTTTAATTGAAGGCCATGTTGATATTACCGATTATCCGATTACGTTTGACAATACGCTTTATTTTAATTATACCCTAAATGAAAAGATTCCTGTACTAATTATAAATGAGTCAGGGAACAACGACTATTTTAGTGCCTTATATTCTGATGATGAAAATATTCAGGCAGTTTCGGTTCAATCTACAAATATACCTTACAATAAACTGGAATCGTATCAATTGATTATTGTAAATCAACTTCAGAATTTATCATCTGGTTTAATAAACGAACTGTACCAATTTATGAAAAAGGGAGGTTCATTAATTTTTATTCCGGGAATAAACTCTGATGATCCTGGTTATCAGAGTTTTTATAAATTATTGCCCGGCATTACATTAGGCAATATTCTTGAACAGGAAGGAACTATCTCACATATCGACTGGAAAAGTGATTTGCTGAAAACGGCTGTAAACGCAGATTTATCCGATGTAAAATATCCCAGTTATAAAAAAATCTATCCCGTACAAATAGGAGTTAGGTCTACTGGTAAATCCATACTGGCTGACCAATCAGGAAATCCGGTACTGGTTCGTATTCCGGTTAAATCGGGCAAATGTTACCTGTCAACTATTCCGCTAGATCCTGATATCACTGATTTTGGAACCCATCCTTTATTTGTTCCTTTATTTTATAATATGGCCTTGTTTGCATCCACTTCCAGTAAAAATTTTAGTTGGATAAAGCCGGGGGTAGTATGTAAGATTAAGCGAATGTCAAAAGATGGAATCTCATTACGATTATTGGAAAAATCTACGGGGAAAGAACTTATTCCGCCTTATCACGTTATGCAGGACGAAATACTGATCAATCCGGATATCAATTCATTATCAGCTGGCTCATTTGGGGTTTATTCCGGCTCGAACTTGGTTGACTACCTGTCGTTTAATTATGATCGATCCGAAAGTGATTTGCGATGTTATTCAAGTGATGAAATTCCTGAATTATTTGGAATTACTCCATCAAAAGTTATAAAGGTTTTTGATCCATTTAGTCAGGAGACAGACAGACAAATAAATCAGCAGAATCAGGGTAAGCCGCTTGTAACCTGGTTCATTTGGTTGGCTTTATTTGCTTTGTTGGTTGAGATGCTGATTCTGCGTTTTCTTCGTTGACCAAATTAAGTGTAGATACTATAAAAAGGGACTTTCCAAAAAGATATCAAAACTGTCATTGCGAACGAAGTGAAGCAATCTCTTTTATATAAGATTACTTCGTTGTACCTCCTCGCAATGACTCACAAAGTTTCTTATTTGGACAGTCCACAGTTATAAAATAAATTCCTTTTTATTCTGATGGAGGTGTAAATAAAGGTTGTGCTGCGGTTCCATCTTCAAGTTCACTTTTCCTGAAAACAGCAGTTTTGGCGATCATGTCATGAAAGGCAAGTTTATTTTCACCTAATACAAAAAAACATCCTATAACAATTACCAAACCTAAAACAGATCCAATGGAATTTATGGTAGAAACCATAGCAGCAAAACCAATTAATCCAAATATTGAACTAATATTCTTAATAGCAAAGCGTAACATGAATTTTCCCTGGTCAGCCTGGGTTCCATCCTGATTCCCAATTTTAAGGCCAAGCATAAGTTTTCCAACAGTGTAACCTAAAAATCCTTCAACCAGATTGTAAATAAATGAAACAATTACTACCGCCACAGGAAAAATAATTGATAAGGTCCACATTAGTGGTTTTGCCGATAATGCATCTATTTGTTGATCGGTCATTTTTGAAAAATCGACAAACCGTTCAAAAAAATCTCCTGTAACACTGGCCAGTATATAAGCCAGGCCTAAAATAAATACAAAGTCAATTAAGTAGGCACCAAGCCGCCTTCCGAATCCAATTCTTTTTTCCATAATTAAATAATTATTAAGTTGATTATAGTTTTTACATTATAGTATTTTGACTCTATCTGTTTTACATAGTTACAAATAAATATTTGATTACATTGAATTTTATATTAACTTTCACTAACAAATTAATTATCAACTAAAACAATTATTATGGAAGCATTATTAGCATTAGGAACAGCCTTCATGGTGTTTGGCTTACTTGTAATGGTATTTATGATTATTGCATTGTGGTTTTTGTTTGTAAAGGCCGGAGAACCCGGTTGGGCAGCCATTATCCCCATTTACAATATTCTTATTTGGCTTAAAGTTGCCGGAAAACCCTGGTGGTGGATTTTTGCCATTCTTTTGAATTTTATCCCTGTGGTGGGATCAATTTTAGTATTGGTATGGGCCATTTTGGTATGGCATGGAATATCAAAGAATTTTGGCAAGGATGCCGGCTATACCGTGGGATTAGTTTTATTACCATTTGTTTTTGTACCTATCTTAGCCTGGGGCGATGCGGTGTATCAAACTGTTACCGCCGGATCTGAAGCACCTGAACCAGAATCGCCTCCTGTTGAAAGTGAGGAACCAAAATCAGAAGAATAATTTTACCGATTTATAGATATTTGAAAACCTGTTGACTACTCAGCAGGTTTTTTTTATATCTGTGGTAGTATATGTAAAGAATTTTTGGTATTTGAACAAAATGGATTGACCAAGTATGATAAATAACATCAATTTACACTAATTAACATATAATCAATAATATATGTCGATCTGCCAGACGTGTTATTTTTTGTGGATTCATTGAAAAAATTGTATTGAATTCTTAACCTTGCATTTGAAAATTCGTAATTATTAATTTCATTAAAAAATTGAAGTTATGGCAAAAATGACTGCACAAGATTTCATGGAAAGGGAATCAAAATACGGGGCACATAATTATCATCCCCTGCCGGTTGTACTCGATAAAGGTGAAGGCGCATATGTTTGGGATACTGACGGGAAACGATATTTTGATTTTTTATCAGCTTATTCGGCGGTAAACCAGGGACATTGTCATCCCAAAATTGTTAATGCAATGGTTGAACAGGCACAAAAACTGACATTAACCTCACGGGCTTTTTATAACAGTTCATTAGGAGAGTTTGAAGAGTTTGTTACCAAATATTTTGGTTATGATAAGGTTTTACCCATGAATACTGGTGCCGAGGCCGATGAAACTGCGCTTAAGCTTTGTCGTAAATGGGGTTATACAAAAAAAGGGATTCCTGCAAACCAGGCGAAAATAATTTGCTGCAACGAAAACTTCCATGGGCGAACTATTACTATCGTTTCAATGAGTACCGATCCTGATGCTTACGAAGGTTTTGGCCCATATACCCCAGGTTTTTTAAAAATACCTTATAACGATATTGAGGCACTTGAAAAAGAGATTAGCGACCCGAATGTTGCAGGATTTTTAGTGGAACCGATCCAGGGCGAAGCCGGGGTTTTTGTTCCTGATGAGGGTTATTTAAAAAAGGCATATGATTTATGTAAAAAGCATAATGTACTTTTTATTGCCGATGAGGTTCAAACCGGAATTGCCCGTACCGGAAAGTTACTTGCTGTTGAACATGAGGGAGTAAGGCCTGATGTGCTTATTCTGGGTAAAGCCATTTCAGGCGGTGTTTTACCGGTTTCCTGCGTACTTGCCGATGATGATATTATGCTTTGTATTAAGCCTGGGGAACACGGATCAACTTTCGGTGGCAACCCGGTTGCAGCAAAAGTAGCCATTGCAGCTCTTGAGGTGGTTAGAGATGAAAAACTGGCCGAAAACGCAGAACGTTTAGGTAAAATTTTCCGTGATGAATTCACCAGTATAAAATCGGATATGATTGAACTGGTTCGGGGAAAAGGTTTGCTTAATGCAGTGGTAATCAAGCCTAAGAATGGAAAAACCGCGTGGGATGTGTGCGTGGCAATGAAAGATAACGGATTGTTGGCTAAACCTACTCACGGACATATTATCCGGTTTGCGCCTCCGTTGACTATTACCGAAGAACAATTGCGTGAAGCCATGAGCATTATTAAGGATACCTTCAAACAATTTGAATAAAAACATAAAAAGGGGTACCAGACACGGTATCCCTTATTTTTTATAAGGCAATTAAACAAAAATTAAATATATAGGTTATCATTGTGTTTATCGGTTTAGCTTTTATAAATTTGGGTTACAAACCTGATTCATGATAAAAGAAGTTCTCAGTAGTAATAAAAACGCAACAATTTAAACATTTAAAAATTTTACAATTTATGCCTGGTTTAAATACCATTTACAGAATGTTTATTCTTTTTTTATTAGTTTTGAATACGCTTGTGACCCATGCTCAGTGTGATGATAAAAAAGAATATGATGTTTTTAATGATACCCTGTTGGTAATCAGTGATAAAAATATAAATACTGAACGGATATTTATGAAACGTGAGGAAATAGTTAATGCTGATACCTTTCGTATTAATCAAAAAGGATTAACAATTGTCAGTTTTACTATGTCGGCCATTACATTAGGAAATTCCGTTGAGCTTGTTACTGACAAACCTATTTTATCAACAGCCATGCGCAATGAGATATTAAATAAGCAATGGAATTATAAGTTTATTTACATAAAAAATATAAATTTACAAACCAAAGATGGACGAACGGTTCATCCATCCATGAGGACATTGAAAATTATTTTCAGTAATTGAAAAAGCAGCGTATGAAAGTGGTGAAACTATTGATATTAGTTGGAATTGTGATACTGTCGGTACAAACGAAGGCACAAAACAATGATTATAAAGTGCGAAAATGTTTTGGGTACCAACGCGATAGTTGTCATACCAGTGCAAATAAATATTATCAGGTACATGAAGCTTCGCGTAGTGCACTTTTTTTGAAGGGACAAACGTCGCGGACACCGTTAAAAATATATAATGGCCGTGATTACAGGATATCGATATGCTGGGATCCTATTTTAGGCAACCGTATATTATTTAAAATTCTTGATGCCAGAACTGAGGATGTCTTATATGATAATGCTAATGATGATTTTAGCACCGATTTTGAATTTACAGTTACGCAAACCGGTGAAGTTTTAATTGAAGTTACCGTACCCGGGAGTAGTGATTTAACTAAGGCCACCAGCAACGATGAACCGCTGTTTTTGGAAAAAGATAAAGAGATGGGTTGTGTTGGTGTTCTTATTGAGCATATGATTACCCCCACCAAAGGGTTTTAATTATGTTTTGTAGGATTGGCTTAGTATCCATTTTATTTTTAACTGCCCTTAATTTGTATTCACAGGAGTGTTTTGAGTACCAAAAATCAAATTGTATTCCAAAACCCAGTAAATTTGTTTACCAGGAAAACAATGCGAGTGTAAGTTTTTTATTCTCTTCAGGCGAAGAAAGAGAAATACCACTTACTTTCATGCATGGAAGGGATTACAGGATTACGCTATGTGCCGATAAGGTATTTGACAATATTATTAAGCTGGTTATTAAAAATGAAGATGGAAAAGTCATTTATGATAACAGTACACAGAATTTTAACCTGAATTTAGAGTTTACCTGCCGAAAAACTCAGGATGTAACTATTGATGTTGCCGCACCAGATGTTGGTACTGAAAATAATGATACAGTACTTTATGAAGGTTGTATAGGCCTTTTAATTGAGGATATGAAATCAGTTAAAACCGGTTTTTGATAATAGAGAATTGTAAATTTTCATCAATTTGGGAGCATTAATTTTACTCTCGAATTTTAAAACATGTTCAGCACCCATATTAACAAGCGACCGGGCATATTCTGTGTCACCTAATATTTTTAAAATGCCTTCAGCAATACTTTCATCATTATACGGATTGCAGAGATAAGCCCCTTTACCAGCGGCTTCGGGAAGTGACGAAATGTTTGAAGTTATTACCGGAGTCCGACTCCATAAAGATTCAATAACAGGTATTCCAAAGCCTTCATAAAATGAAGGATAAATAAACAAACTGGCTTTTTGATAAATTGCCGGGAGATCAATAAATGATATCTCAGAAGTAAATATCACTTTTTTACCGAGATTTTTTTCCGCTATAAAATCCTTTACCTTTCTTAAATAATCGTTGCCATTTCCTACTACAACCAACGGTAATTCCACTTTTCCCGTTAATTTATCAAGTGCCTTTAAAATGCCTAACAGATTTTTACGTTCTATTACAGAACCTACATATAACAGATAGTTATCAGGCAGTTTATATTTCGACACTACGGTTTCTATTTCATTATCACTTAATAACCTTTTAAAATTGGACTGACACGTTTGGTAAACCACTTCAATTTTAGCGGGATTGATGCTATAAATTTTTTCAATATCCAGTTTGGTACTTTGACTTACAGCAACTATTTTCTCTGCATTTTCGCAGGCATATCTGAATTTATAATCATAAATTCGTCGGTCAACTGCTGAAAAATCATGTGGATAAGTTTTATAGATAAGGTCATGGATGGTCACTACTGATTTTGCCCCGGATTTAGATATCCCTAACGGTAATTCGTGAGATAATCCATGGTAAATGTCCAGTTTTAATTGTTTTATCTGTTTGGTACATCCTGAAGTTCGCCAGATATTTTTAAAACCACCTTTTGGTGTAATTAGGTTGTATGATGCATTGAAAAAAGGTTCGGTATCAGGTTGGTACTTAACTTTTGGTGTAAAAAGAAAATACTGATTATCGGGAAAGTAATCATTCAATCCCTGCACCACAGTGCGACTATAATTACCAAGTCCGGTAAAATTATTGAATAAACGTTTCGCATCAAATCCGATTCTCAACATAATTGGCAGCTAATTTTTACTAAAAACATAAGCTATAATATTGGCACCCATTTTTAATGCTTCTAAATGTTTTTCAGCAGAATCGTTATGTACTTCATGGTCTTCCCAGCCATCGCCCAGGTCACATTCATAGGTATAAAAACAAACCAACCGGTTTTTATAAATCAGTCCAAATCCTTGGGGCGGCTTGCCATCGTGGACATGAATTTTGGGTAGTCCTTTATCAAAATTATATTTTTGATGATAAATGGGATGGTCAAAAGGCAGTTCAATAAAATCGAGTTCAGGAAATACTTTTTTCATCTCGCGCCTTATATATTTATCAATGCCATAATTATCGTCAATATGTAGAAAGCCGCCTGATTCAAGGTATAACCGCAGATTTTTAGCCTCGTAGTCACTAAATAATACATTGCCATGGCCTGTTAAATGAACAAAGGGGACACTGAAAATTTCATTACTGCCGGGTTCAACGGTCATAGGTTCAGCCGCAATATTTGTATTCAGGTTCTCGTTACAGAACTTTATCAGATTTGGTAACGAAGTTGGGTTAGCATACCAATCGCCTCCGCCACCGTATTTCATTAAACCTATTTTTAATGATTGCGATTCAACAAAGGTTGAAGAGAATAAAACTAATATTAACAAAAACAGGCTTTTATTCATCTTTTAATATATTCACCGTGTGGCAAGCTACAACACCAGCAGTTTCTGTTCTTAAACGCGATTTTCCCAAATGTATTTCCTGGAAACCTTTTGTTTTTGCAAGTTCAATTTCATCCGGGGTAAAATCACCCTCAGGGCCAATTAAAATAGTAAACTTTTGATTTCCTGCAATTTTCGATTTAAGCGAAGGTTTTGGATTATCCTCACAATGGGCAATTAACCCTCCCTCAAACGTTTTTGACAAGACAAAGTCACTAAATCGTGTCAACTTGTTCAGTTTGGGTTTGTATGCTTTCACCGATTGCTTCATGGCCGATAAAATTATTTTTTCGAGCCTGTCATTTTTTATCGATTTTCGTTCGCTTCGCTGACAAAGCAAGGGTGTAATTTCATCAATGCCAATTTCAGTAGCCTTCTCCAGGAACCATTCAAAACGTTCAATATTTTTAGTAGGTGCAATGGCAATATGTATTTGATAACTTCTGCGATTATATTGTTCAATTTTTTCGATTACACGGATAATGCATTTTTTAGGATCGGGTTCATCAATAATGCCATAATATAAGCCACCCACGCCATCTATCATGCAAATTTCATCGCCGGCTCCCATGCGTAAAACCTTTATGGCATGTTTTGACTCTTCTTCAGTAAGTTGATAGGTAATTCTCCTAATTTCTGGTGTAAAAAAAACCTGCATAGCGTATTATTTGGATTCCGTAAATATAGCAAGAATACTTTTTGATTTGATTTCATCACGATTTTATTCATTGAAAAACGAGATTATATGCTACATTTTTCAATTTTACTTTTCATTTTTGTACCAATAAAAGGTTCATTAAACAGAACTATATGAACCACCAGAGCTTGAATATTATGAAAAAAATAGGTTTGCTTTCGGATACCCATGGATACTTTGATGAAAATATGCGTCACTTTCTTGAACCCGTTGATGAAATATGGCATGCCGGAGATATTGGTACTTTACAATTGTTAGACGAACTGAAGGAGATAAAGCCGCTGCGAGCAGTTTACGGTAATATTGACGGACATGATATCAGGAATGAATGTGAAGATATCCTGATATTTTCAATTGAGAAGGTCAAAGTGGTGATGCTTCATGTGGGTGGTAATCCCGGAAGGTATGAATTTGGAGTTAAAAATATTTTGCTGGCTGAAAAGCCTCAACTATTTATAAGCGGGCATTCCCATATCCTAAAAGTTATTTTCGATAAAAATTATAATTTACTTTATATTAATCCCGGAGCTGCAGGCATTCAGGGTTTTCATAAATTCCGAACCATGGTCAGGTTTATAATTGATAATGATAAGATTAAGGATTTGGAGATATGGGAACACAATCGGTAGTTTGTATTCCAATGATTTAAGAAATTGGTCAAATTGGAAAGATGGAAAATTGGATACTATAGAATTCATCGTAAACTATCCATTTTTCCAAAATTCCAAAAATTATTCATTTTATTCTTGTCAAGGTTTAATCGAAGTCATCGTATTTTTTATAGTCGGTGTTGTTATTATTATCTTCATCATCCACTTTTTCCCCACCTAATTTTTTCAGGAAATCGGTACGTTTTTTATTATTTGACAAAAAGAAGACATAGGAAGCTTCACCACGCTCAACTTTAAGTTTCCTGTCGCTGCCTTTAATGTTGGCTATTATGTCGTTAAAGGCTGCTTCGCTGCTATAAGCCTGCATTAATCCTCTGTTGTAATTAAAGTAATACCAATGGTTTTCGCTTATTTCAAGATAAAGGTCGAAACTGTCGCCACTTCTCCGTCTTGTAATAAGAATATCCCCTTTAATTTTCCTGTTAATCTGTGTCCCTAAAACATTTGCAATACCAAGTTCACCTGTTGATTGCCAAGCATCCAACGTTTTATTCCATACCAAATCGAGGTCAGAGAAAACAAAGGTGGTGGCTAATTTATCGGGTACCTTTTTAACTGTACCAAAAATACTTTGTTCATTTAACAGATCATCAGCTTCTTTTGCGGGCAATAATTCTTTGATGCCCTGATTATATGTTCTGCTTCTTAAATCAATGGGCTTCAGAGCTGTCATGGTTGCCAGCGTATCAGCAATAAATTTGATACAGGCTTCTGGAAAATAAAAATCAACGGTCATTAATAATTCAAGTTTCAACTTATCCTCGTCAAGTTTATAAAGGGCATTTCCTTTGGTTTCCAGTTTAACCTGACCCAAATTGGCTGTTAAATCAAGTGTTCCTTCACCGGATAGGAAGCATAAATTTTTCTGTAATTTCAGGATGTTGCCTGTGGTATCTTTATTAGCAATCCGATATTTTTCGCCAATAATATAGTTTTTCTCATTTTTTTTGTAGGTAAGATATCCACCAGCAGTAATCACGGCAAGGTTACTGTACCGTTCCCGTGGCGAAACGAAAGCCGGAAATACGTGAATACTGTCTGTTGCCAGCATAGCACCTGAAACAAGGAAGCCATCATTTATATCTTTAGGTTGTTCGTCAAGCGGAATAAAAATATTTTTGGGATCAATCTCTGACTCGAATTTAAGCCAGCTTTTGGCTATGGCATTACATTCCTGATTTATCATAGTATAACCGTCAAAATATAGAAATGGGTTACGAGCCTCGAGCGAAACCTTGCCTCTATATGCAAATGCCGGTGATAGTGAAAAATCGTCAATACCTTTTACAGAACCTTGGGCAAAAGTCTGACCGGTTGAATCTACAGCTATTAAGTCGAACGAAATGGGTAGAATTCTGCCGACTTCATCTTCGTAATCATATTTGCCATCACCCTGGTATTTTGAACGGCTGCTTATACTAATGTTTGCTCCGTGAAATCTATGATATCTTGTTGCAGTATCGGCTAAAACCCGGGCATTTTTTAAAGTACGCATATTGGCCATTGTCTCAACTACCACTTCGCCTTTATCAGGATATACTTCTGCATCAGCCACATCGATATATTTTACCTGGTGAGCAAAAATGGTATTTGTTTTTAAATCAAAATCAGCTTCAGCCGATATCCAGTTTAACGAATCCTGTCCTGAGTGAGTGGATACAAATAATGATCCTTTTGATTCTAACCCTGCCTCGTCGCGGGAAACAATCTGGGTCTTTCCATGTTCAAAAACCTGTACTGTATTCGGAGTGCTAAGGTGCATGGTTTGTTTATCCATTTGCCAGCTAAATTGTTCAATATAAGCTGCATATAGGTTTTCCTGCAAATCGGCTTTAGATGTTCCTGTGTTTGAATGGAATGTCGATTTCATTTCAATAAAATCGACTTTGGCTTTTACACTATCGGTAACAAAAGCCAGCTTATCGGCATTTACTGAATTAAGTTTAAAATTAGCTGAGTCGGAATTAAACCTATCGGCTTCAAATTTAAAATTATCAGCAGTGAGTTCACTTTTATAATAGTCAACCTGTCCGCTACCGGTAAGCTCTTTTGGACTATACATCAGTTTTCCGCTATGTCGGGCTTTGTCAGCATACATCACATAAGGTTTATCAAGCGAATTTGAGTATAACTCATCCTGGTAGGGCATCCAGTGCATATAAACCTTTTCAGCAGTTACATCCGGATATTGAACTTGCCCTTCTTTTTTACCAATAGTAAAAGATGAGGTGTACGCATTGGCTGAATCAGGAAAGAATATAAAATCGTCAGATGCAGCTTTTGAAGTTAAATAAGTTAATTCCCCACTGCCACGCAAGCCTTGATTGCTAAGATGGAAGTCGGAGAAGTACTGTCCTTTGCCCTGGAATACAGGCAATCCCTCGTCGGGTGTTTTATGATGGAATCCCAATGAGTTGTCGGGCTGCAAAACCAGTTTTTCACGCATGACAGGAAATATATCCGACGAGTGAAATTCACCCTCATAGCCTAAACCCTCCGGAGAAAAGTCGTTCAGACTATCAATGGTATACGGATCTACATTAAAATAAAATTTATCGCGGGTATATTTTCCATCTTGTATATTTTTAGCATCATAATAAACAAAGGAATTCTTCTTGCTTTCAAAAATCGGATATTTAGGATTTTTTTTAATCCCTGATTTATTGCCGGGATCGTCGATAGCCACATCGCCGGTTACATCTTCAATCACATTTTCAACATTTGCCAACAATCTGCGGCCCCAGTTGTCAACTCCTGCTTTAACTTTAATTGATAGTGAATCAACCTGGTTCAGGGCTACTTTAAAACTATCATATTTAAACTGGAAATTATCACCATAAAATGTAAAAAAACCTACTTCGACGCGGCCGTTAAAATCAAAGTCGCGGTTTTTCTTTAAAAGTATCTCCTGGTTTTTTGGATAAAAAACCACATTTTGACTATCACTTACGTTGATCATAGGTACCCCTTTAATTTCAAGGTCCATATTCTTAAGGTTAAGTATCGCATTGTCAAGTGGAGCCATGGTTCGCGATTCGAAATTTATCAGGTCGTAATCCCTTTGTCCGACAATGTCGTCAAGATATTTATACAGTTTAGGTTTAATGGTACATATACCCGTTTCTGAATCAAAATCAACTAATCCACGATAGGTAAAATCAATTAGCATCCGTTTTATGGGTACCAGGCTATATCGCATATAACCAGCCAAATCCTCAACATGAAACACCTGGGTATGATATTTATTGGCAAATCTGCGAATGCTAATAAACGGGTGAATTTCTTCCTGTCCCTGCACCTCGTAATAACGGGCGGCATTAAAAAAGTCCTGAGATTCAAAATTTGCAATATTTATACTACTTCCCCTTAGCATGGTAAGGTCAATAGAACTCTTGTCCATATTCCAACGAAGCAATTCAAAATCCATTTCTATTTTATGATAGGTGTCGTAATAGGGGCTTCTTGACATATTCTCAGGGTCTTTATCGCGGATCAGATCAATTTCACGGTTTTTGTCGTAGTACCTGAACAACAGCCCGGGATGGTAGATAGAGTCCTTGTCAATGTACATACTGATTTTACAGTTTCGTGATACAATTTCAGTGGCCCTAAAAGCATAGAATTGCGATGAGGTTTTCATAAACAGCTGTTTTTCCATGATGGTATCCTTTCCCCTGATGACTTCTGTATTGCGGAATATGGACAACGTAGCGACCTGGTTGTCGCTACCAGTGCCTATGAATTTACCTCCCTGCATCGAAAAACCACCAAAGTAGTCTATGTCATTGAATATTCCTTTGATACTGAAATTTTTCAAATTTGATTCAAAACGGGGATAACTCAGGCTTTCCGGGCTTTTTACTTCAACAATCTTATCTGTTAAGGTACCTTTCAGTGAATAATCAAAATAGTTTTTATTATAAAAATCAATATTTTCAATGGTGTATGATGCTTTGTTCATCTTAAAACTATAGGGTCCTACTTCTGCCCAGGCAATATGTTTAGGCAGTCCGGCTTTTTCCCAGTAAACCCTGGCTGAATCTCCATACCACATAGCTGACATGGGATAATATGTACCTGATGTTTCCTCAATCATAATACTATCATTCCGGAGTTTTCCGGTTAAGTTAAGGTGAGAAAATTCAATTTTAATACTATCGTTATCAACAATTATTTTATAATCAGGATTATCGGTATACCATTTAAGGGAGTTTGAATAGTAAATAGCTTTTTCAGTTACCAGGTAATAGACGGCGTTCAGGTATTTTTCGATATCAGAAAGTTTAGATTTTTTATTGGTGGATAAAAATCGTAATCCGTCTTCCCATTCGAAATAATTCACGGAATCCATGCCCACTTGCCGGTATGTTAAAACAGATTGAATATAATCATAGAAATGAGGAAAATTCCGGGCACCACGCGCTAAAAGCAAATTTGAAATTTCATAAATTGATTTTTGCCTGTTGGCAGAAAAGCCACCTTCAAGCCATGGTTCTTTAAACTGATCAATAAGTTCTTTTGTTTTTTTAGTATTGCTTTGATCCCTGGCAAAAAAATCTTCTAACTCTTGTAAGTAAGCTTCCGGTTCCTCCGTAAATTTTATGAATTTTTGAGGATAAACATATGAACTGAATAGTAGGGCAATTAAAAAAGGAATAACATTTTTGTACATAATAATTAAATTGTTTCCATAATTAAATTAACAGCAATCCAGTTTTCCTGTTCAATGTGTTTATAATATTTCAATCCATAATCTTT
Organism: Bacteroidales bacterium; assembly: GCA_046704385.1. Taxonomy (GTDB): domain Bacteria; phylum Bacteroidota; class Bacteroidia; order Bacteroidales; family SZUA-534; genus GH45. The sequence goes on from JBJKSB010000009.1 coordinate 110,430, forward strand.
TGCTTTATCCAGTATGGCAGGCAGGTCCTGCGAATAAAAGCCACTTAACAAAAGTTGACCATTAGGGGACAAACAATTGGCATAATACGACATATCGTTCAACAAGATATTGCGGTTTATATTTGCCAGGATAATATCAAAATGCTGGCCTGGTAATACTGATGCATCCCCTTGAACTACTTGTATGTGTGGTACTTTGTTTCTTTCTGCATTTTCAAGTGTATTTTCATACGACCATTTGTCGATATCGATAGCCATAATCTTGTCGGCTTTTCTTAATGCTGCCAGTATGGCCAGTATTCCTGTTCCACAGCCCATATCCAAGACTGATTTGCCATGCAAATCCATATCAATGAGCAAATTGATCATCAAGGTTGTGGTAGCATGATGTCCTGTTCCGAACGACATTTTAGGTTCAATAATCAAATCGTATTCAAAATTTCCTTCAGATGAATGAAATGGGGCGCGAATTCTGCATTTATCCGAAATTATGATAGGCGAAAAACTTTTTTCCCAGTCAGCATTCCAGTTTTGCTCTTTTATGGTTGAGATGTTGTATTTAAATTCAGAAAGAGCTGGTTTGAATGGCTGTAAGGCCTCGTTCATCGTTTGTTCGTCAAACAATGGTGCTTGAATATAGGCATTTAAACCAACTTTTGTGTCACTAAAACTTTCAAATTCAATTTCACCCAATAAGGCTGCAATTATTTCCCTGTTATCGCTGTTTACTGGTTTAATGACAAAACTCACTTCAATGTATTCCATTCCCGGTAGATTAATTATTGAATAATAAAAATAAAAAAAAGGTATCTGAAATATGCAGATACCTTTCAATAATTGTGAATTATTTTTTAATAGGCGTTTATTATTTGTATAAAATCGTCCGCTTTTAGTGAAGCACCGCCAATTAAACCGCCATCAACATCAGGGTTGGCAAATAACTCTTTTGCATTTTTGGGATTACAGCTTCCACCATATAAAATACTGGTGTTATTAGCAGCATCACCAAATTTGGCTGCTAAAATATCACGAATGTATTTATGAACTTCCTGTGCCTGTTCAGGAGAGGCAGTTTTACCAGTACCGATAGCCCAAACCGGTTCGTAGGCGATTACTATCTTTTCAAAATCAGCAATATCAAGGTCAAATAATACCGTTTCAATTTGTTCTTTAATTACATCAAAATGTTTTCCGGCTTCTCTTTCTTCAAGTACTTCTCCAACACAATAAATAGGAGTAAGGTTGAATTCAAGTGCTTTTTTAACCTTGGTGTTTAGTAAGGTATCAGTTTCTCCATAGTATGTTCTTCTTTCAGAGTGTCCTAAAATTACATGATCGGCACCCGATGACCATAACATTTCGGCCGATATTTCACCCGTGTAGGCTCCGGCGGTTTCTGTGGCACAGTTTTGACCTGCCACTGAAATTCTGTCGTTATCTACTACTTTATTGATTTCTGAAATGTGAGTAAATGGAGGAGCAATTACCACATCAACATTTTTGTCGCCTTTTTCAATAACTAATTTGTTAATTTCGATTGCTAAATCAATACCCTCCTGAAAAGTTTTGTTCATTTTCCAGTTGCCTGCCACAATTTTCTTTCTCATAACTTTATTTTGTTTTTTATGCGTATTGTTACAATATATTTAATTTATTTACTGATGATTTTTCTGATCAGCAAATATAGTGTAATCATTAATCCAGCCGTAACAATTAATAATAAAATGTAATAATTGTCTGCATTTTTTTTATATTTTGAAACAGAGTAGGAAGTTAAATCCATGCCGATTTTATTAAAATCAGGTATATCCTTATAATGCCATTTATTGAGTATGGTTCCTGATTTAATCAAAATAACCCCCGGATTGGCCCTGATAATTGTTTTGAGTGTAATTTCATCTGTATTGTAAAAATCAATAGGTAAGCCGGTTTCGTTTATAAATTCATCAACACGTTCAGCTGAAGATGAGGTAAGACCATAAAAATTATAATCGTTTTGCTTACAATAGTCCATAAGGTTTTCGATGGCCGATATGCTTTTCGTAGAAAATTTATCAAGGTTGTAAGCAATTAATAAAAAATTATAATTTTCGCTCGCCAGAATCAGGTCAGTAATTTCATCTCCTTCAAGTGTTGCAATAGTAAAATCATGAATAGGTGGTTCATAGCCCTTTTTTATCAGAACATTTTTGGCATCAACAAACTGCCAGGTTGAGTCGGGCAGGTTTTTCAAAGTGAATTCCTTTTGTTCGCCATTTTTGCTATAAATAAATGAACTTTTCCATACATCAGCCGGTGCACCCTCAGGTATTATCATATTTGCCGGAATGTTTACACCTACCTTATAGGGACGGAAATCCAATAATGGTAAATGATGGTAGGAATGATTCACCACAACACTTATAAATAAAATTATTGCACTTACTGATGCCCACTGTTCCCAGCTTTTTAAAATGTTATCGGATTTTCTTCGGTATATAAAAATAAAACCAACCGGAATCAATAGAATTACATTTTTCCAGAATGTTTGCCAGTTGGTTAATATAAGGGCATCGCCAAAACATCCACAGTCATGAACCGGATTATTTAATGCCAGAATAAAGGTGATTGGAGTAAATATGGCCATAAAAAGCAGGGCTCCCCAACTGCTAATTTTTAATTTAAGATTCAGTAACACGGCGGCACCCACCAAAAATTCCGATATGGAAAGTATAATTGACAAAGCAAAAGAAAATGTGGTAGCCCAATGCGAGTGGAATGCAGTAAAATAATCATTAAATTTGTAGGATGATCCCAGGGGATCGACTGCTTTTACAAAACCTGAGTAAACAAATACAACACCAACAAAAATGCGGCTTGCGATGAGTAATCGTTTTTGTAACTTATTCATAGCTTATAAAATATGGTGTGTTTTAAGTAATGCAATTACTTTATCGAATACCTCGAAAGGTGGAAGCATCTCGCCATTTGGGCCAAAGCATTCAATTAGTTGAAACCGGGGATCGCTTTTAACAAGGCTTAGGTATTCCTGGCGCACCTGTTCCTGAAAATCCAGACTGGCTTCATGAATATCCTGTTTTCCCTGCAAATAATCCCGATCATCGCCTGATCGTTGTGTGTTCAGACTTTTGGCTGTAAAGCTGAACGGGACATCAAGAAAAAGACTTAAATCGGGTTCCGGTATCCCGTAATAGGTATATTCCAGGTTATTTAACCATTTTCTTAACTTTTCTTTTTCGTGCATATCGGAAATTTTAGCACCCTGAAAAGCCATATTCGAATGAACATATCGGTCGATAATTACCAGCTGATTCTGTGCCCGCCACTCATTTATAGCTTTGCTGGCATCATAACGATCTCCGGCATAAATTAGTCCAACCAGGTAAGGATTCACTTCTTCAATTTTCCCAAGGTCGCCTCTTAAAAACCGGGCAACCAAATCACCAAATATTCCATCTTGTACTCTTGGGAAATGTAAATATTGAAAGGCAATATTATGTTCTTTTAGATAATTCTTCAGTAACTTTAGCTGGGTTGATTTTCCGGAGCCATCTAAACCTTCAATTACAATAAAGCTCATAAAACTGAATTAATTAATGCGAAGCAAAAATAGAAAAATATGATTAGGCAGAAAGTTATAAGGTTCTAAATTGTGTTAACGATATGCTAATTTTTATCAACATTTTAAATTATCAGTCATGAAAAAAATTACGGTTCTTATTGGTATTGTGTTACTGGTTGCAAGTTGTAATAAGGATAACGGGAATATTGGTTCTGATGTATTAACGCCCCTACCGGATGAAATCTATGATATATACGGATCCTTGCTCTATCCTTTAAGTTCTGTAAATTTGGTAGTTACACCCACCGATACAAGTTTGAATTGTGCTGATTTTCTATTAATGAATATTGATACTGTAGGAGTAACTCCGTACATTATAAATGAATGCGTAAGAGCCAACAGAAGCAGCTATACGCTTGAAAAAGATAAGTTGTTGTCAGGAGGTTTAACACTTGTTTCTCGCGAAGAGTTAGAGATGTCGACACCTGCTGATGATATTCTTCAGAAATATGGAGCCGTTGGAATGTTTTCGTTCGGTTATCCTGTGATTTTTAATGATGGGAAAGAGGCTATTTTTGAAATGTCACATTATTGTGGGTCTCTTTGTGGAAATGGGGCCATTATTATTGCTGAAAAACAAAATAATACCTGGGGAGTGAAGTATTACTTTGGAACATGGATCAGTAAGTAAAAAGTTTTTGCTTTTTATTTACATTTGCACAAAATCACAATTATGATTAAAAACCTGTTCAAAAGCCCTCAATTTATTAATTGCCGGGGAAAACTTCTCGACTTGTCTGAACCCAAAGTAATGGGTATTATCAATATTACACCCGACAGTTTTTACCATAAAAGTCGCTTTATTGCCCAGGATGAGATTCATCAGCGCGTTGAGGATATTATTACCCAGGGTGGTCATATTGTAGATATCGGTGCCTATTCGTCAAGACCCGGTGCTGAGCATATTGATGACACTCTGGAATGGAACCGGTTGGCACCTGTTCTTGAATCAGTTCGGAAAAATTTTCCCGATGTCATCATTTCCGTAGATACATTCAGATCGCAAATTGCCCAAAAGGTAGTTAATGAGTTTGAGGTGGATATGATTAATGATATTTCGGCAGGCAGTATGGACGAAAATTTATTTGATACCATTGCTGATATAAATGTTCCTTATATTTTAATGCATATGCAAGGGACTCCGCAAAACATGCAGCTTGATCCAGATTATGAGCACCTTTTAAAGGATGTTTTTCTGTTTTTTGCCCAAAAAATTGAAAAATTGAAAACGGCCGGTGTTAGTGATATTCTTATTGATCCGGGTTTTGGTTTTGGAAAAACACTTGATCAAAACTTTGAATTACTGGCAAAACTTGATGAGTTTAGAATTTTTGAATTGCCATTATTGGTTGGGTTGTCGCGAAAATCGATGATATACAAGTATTTAGACTTCACTCCCAATGAAGCTTTAAACGGAACAACTGTTTTAAATACAGTGGCTTTATCGAAAGGGGCCAACATTTTGAGAGTTCACGATGTAAAAGAAGCGAGCGAGGCCGTTTCCCTCTTTCAGAAACTAAAATCTGTGACGGCCTAATTTTTTTATTCCTTAAGCTTTTAAATTAAAAAGAAAATGTAGGTTTGTATAATTATTTCTATAGTTATGATGCCACTCTTTATTACAATGCGCTTTTTCGATTTACTCGATATCCTTCTTGTTGCATTTTTACTATATCAGCTTTACAATTTAATTAAAGGAACAGTAGCCATCAATATTTTTGTGGGTATTATGGTTATACTGTTTTTGTGGTGGCTGGTTAAATTATTAAATATGAATTTACTGAGCACAATTTTAGGTTCAGTAATTGGGGTAGGGGCCATTGCTATAATTATAGTATTTCAGCAGGAAATCAGAAGATTTTTACTGATGTTGGGAACCCAGGAAATATTCAGCAGAAGTTATTCCTTTCAGAAATATTTTCACCGGAATTATTCAAATATTTCGAACCAGACGTTGAAGCAAATTGTACGGGCCTGTCGTAATATGTCGAAAACCAAAACGGGAGCTTTAATAGTTATTTCGGTTCGATCAGAATTGCTCACCTATGTTCAATCGGGTGATTATATAAATGCCGAAGTAAACCACAGAATGCTTGAAACTATTTTTTTTAAGAACAGCCCTATGCATGACGGAGCAGTAATTGTAGTAGGTGATAAAATCAAAGCTGCCCGATGTGTTTTACCTATCGATGATAAAATTATATTGCCCGCTGAATATGGTCTTCGTCACCGTGCTGCTATGAGTATGGCAATGGAAACAGATACTGTTGTGCTTACTGTATCGGAGGAAACCGGCAGAATTAGTTTTGCGAAAGGACATGAACTGCAAACAGATGTATCCTCTGAAACATTATTCGCATACCTGATAAAAGAATTCAAAGTAGGACTTGATTCCTAGAACGAAAATTCAGAATTAAAGCTTACGCCTGGGGCCGTGACTTTTATTCCTTCTGAATCGTACTTTATTTTCCTCTCGTGCCAGCAATCTGATAATATTTTTTTGATGAGTAATTATTAATAATACACTAATAATTATCGAGAACAGGATTAGTGAGATAATGGTCTCCTTAAATACAAAAATGATAAGGAAAGGAAAAACAAGACCTGTAATCATTGAGCTGAGAGATACATATTTGGTTATTAACAGCACTACACTGAAAATAACAAAAGAAATCAGCGCAGCATAAGGATGAATTGCTAACACAATACCCAGCAGGGTGGCAACGCCTTTACCTCCTTTAAACCCAACATAAATTGGGAAGATATGCCCCATAACTGCAAGCCCGCCTAATAACAGTTGAAAGTTTACGTACATAGCTGTTGCCGGAGTGAATTGATGAGCAAAATGAACCAGGTTGACGGCAAAAAAACCTTTAAAAATATCAAGAATGAAGACTACGATACCTGGTAATGTGCCCAGTACACGAAAGGTATTGGTTGTACCTGCGTTTCCGCTACCGTGCTCCCTGATGTCAATGTTATAGAACCATCTACCTATCCACACTGATGAAGGGATTGAGCCCAACATATATGCTGCAATGCTCAATGATAAACTTACAAGAACAGGATGCATAATTTATGAATTTAGGTCGTAAAAGTAATAAAAATGTATTAAGTTGTATGTTATTATGTTAAATAGAACATTTAAACAAAAACCTCGCCAAAATAATTTGACAAGGTTAAAGTTTTGATTAAGAATATTTTAATTAAAGTTGTGGACCAGCAGAAATTAATGCTTTTCCTTCATCATTATCTGTATATTGAACAAAATTTTTGATGAAACGGGCAGCCAGGTCTTTTGCTTTGTTTTCCCATATGCTGGAATCATGGTATGAGTCGCGGGGATCGAGAATTTTAGGATCAACACCTTCCAACATGGTGGGTACCCGTAAATTAAAGATAGGAATCAACTTGGTTTCAGCTTTTTCAATGGACCCATCTAATATTCGATCAATAATGGCACGGGTATCTTTAATTGAAATTCGTTTTCCGGTTCCATTCCAACCGGTATTTACCAGGTATGCTTCGGCTCCGTGTTCCTGCATCTTTTTTACCAGTTCTTTACCATATTTTGTTGGATGTAGCGATAAGAATGCTGCACCAAAACAAGCTGAAAATGTTGGTGTGGGCTCTGTAACGCCACGTTCAGTTCCGGCCAGTTTAGCCGTAAAACCTGATAAAAAGTGATATTTTGTTTGCTCCAGCGTAAGTTTTGATACAGGTGGCATTACGCCAAATGCATCTGCAGTCAGAAAAATAACTTTGGAAGCATGCCCGGCTTTTGAGACGGGTTTAACTATATTTTTAATGTGATAAATTGGATAGGAAACCCTCGTATTTTCAGTAACTGAACCGTCATTAAAATCAATTTTGCCATCAGCGGCTACTGTTACATTTTCCAATAAAGCGTCTCGTTTAATGGCCTGGTAGATATCTGGTTCACTATCGGGATCAAGATTAATGGTTTTTGCGTAACAACCGCCTTCAAAATTAAATATACCATCATCATCCCAACCATGTTCATCGTCTCCAATTAATTCTCTTTTGGGATCAGTTGAAAGAGTGGTTTTACCTGTTCCTGAAAGGCCAAAGAATATAGCAACATCTCCATCTTTACCTTTATTAGCTGAACAATGCATTGATGCCCTACCGTTTAGGGGTAAATAATAATTCATCATGGCAAACATTCCTTTCTTCATTTCGCCACCATACCAGGTTCCGCCTATCACCTGCATCTTTTCGGTAAGGTTAAAAACTGTAAATACATCTGAATTCAAACCGTGCTCTTTATATTTTTGATTCGAGGTTTTTGATCCGTTCAGTACCACAAAGTCAGGTTCGCCATAGGTTTCAAGTTCTTCATCGGTTGGCCTGATAAACATGTTTTTTACAAAGTGAGCCTGCCATGCTACTTCCATAATGAAACGAACTTTTAAGCGGGAGTCTTTATTGGCACCCAGGAAAGTATCCATAACAAATAATCGTTTATCTGAAAGTTGTTCAACTACTGTACTTTTTAAATCATTCCAGACTGCTTTCGATACAGGTTTATTATCATTTTTTGCATTTTCTGATGTCCACCAGATAGTATTTTCGGACACCTTATCCATTACAATGTACTTGTCTTTTGGCGATCTGCCTGTGAATACTCCAGTCATTACATTTACAGCCCCTGATTCAGAAACCGTACCCTTTTCATAACCGGTGAGATTCGGATTTAGTTCTTCGTTATATAATTGTTCATAAGTGGGATTATATACAATTTCTTTAATATTTAATATGCCATACTGTTCTAAATCAATTTTTTCCAGGCATATGGGAGTTTGTGTCATAATTCTAATATTTTTATATTTTAGTTAAAATCAAATTAATTTGAAAGTAGTGCCCGATAGTGCTATAATAAACACTTTCATACAATAAATAGTATCCCTAAAGGCCAAAAGGTTGCCAAATATATAAAAAATGATTTTAAACAAAGCAATTATGTGTTAAATTGTTTGTTTTTTGTTAAAATTAATTACAATTTAATTTGAGGAATTATAAAAAAACGCCGTAAGGCGTTTTTTTATAATAATTTATGATCGTGGGTGGAATCTTATTATTGTGTCTTTCAAATATTCTTTATCGAGGTGAGTGTATACTTCAGTAGTGGTAATTGACTCATGACCCAGCATGTCCTGAATTGCTCTTAAATCAGCTCCACCCTCAATCAAATGGGTGGCAAATGAATGCCGGAATGTATGAGGACTTATGGTTTTTTGCAGGTTAATTTTTGTTGCCAAATCCTTTATAATAGTAAAAATCATAACCCGGGTCATTTTTTTGCCTCTTCGATTAAGAAACAGAACATTCTCATCTTTTCGGTCGATACGTAAAGTACTGCGATAATTTTGAATGTAATTAATAATGGCATCTTTTGCTTTTTGTCCAATAGGGATAAGTCTTTCCTTATTGCCTTTTCCCTGAACCCTGACAAATCCATCATCAAAATGAACATCAGTCATTCTAAGATTCACAAGTTCGGTTACCCTCAATCCACATCCATATAAAACTTCAAGAATGGCACGGTTTCTAATACCGGTTTCAGAATCCAGGTCGATAGCTATTATCAGTGCTTCAATTTCATCAGGCGTTAATACTACAGGTAGTTTTCGTCCAATTTTTGGGGTCTCAATTAATGACGATGGGTCACGATCTATTTCATCCTGAATAAGTAAAAATTTAAAGAATGATTTTATTCCGGATAAAGCACGAGCCTGGCTACTCGCACTCATTCCCAGTTCATTAATATAGTCAATGAATTCACGAATTATAGTTTGGGTAACATCACCAGGTTTTTTATTAAACCCATTGTTTTTGAGATAATCTGTAAACTTTGTGATATCCTTTAAATAGGCATCAACTGTATTACCTGAAAGTGATTTTTCCAATTGCAAATAGTTTTTATAACTATCCAGATATTCCATCCAAATCATGATAATAGCTTTTAATTTATTGTTTTAACAATAATTATTAAATATTGTTCAATAAAAAAGTGATAATTTCTACAGTAAAGTACAAATGTAATAATATAGTTGAATCTTTTTCGTCAAATTGGACTCTGATTAATATCAGGAAAAAATTCTTTAGTAAATGATTCACATTATTTTTTAAAAAACTATTTTTGCACAAAATTTTCTACATAATATAAACACTTGATTAACAATGGATTTAATTGAACTTATTAAAAAGAATGCCAAGGGGCATAATAAAACTATTGTACTCCCGGAAGGTACTGAAGAACGTACCATTAAAGCCGCTGATATTGTTTTGGAACAAGGATTGGCAAAGATTATCCTTATTGGAAATCCTGATGAAATTAACGGGTTAGTCGTTAAGCATGGATTGAAAAATATTGATAAAGCCAAAATTGTAAATCCGTTGGATCATGAAAAAAAAGAGGAGTATGTTAACACCTTGCTTGAATTGAGAAAAAGTAAAGGATTACAGAAAAGTGAGGCTGTAAAGCTTATGGAGGATCCATTATACCTGGCTGCCATGATGGTAAAAAAAGGTGAGGCGGACGGTGAGGTTGCGGGTGCCGGTAATGCTACTGGTGATGTTTTGAGACCTGCATTTCAGATAGTTAAAACCAAACCCGGTGTAAGCGTTGTTTCCGGAGCATTTTTTATGATAATGAAAGATGAAACCTGGGGAAATGAAGGTATTATGGTGTTTGCTGATTGTGCCGTACATCCTGATCCAACTGCTGCAGAACTGGCTGAAATTGCAGTTGAAACCGGAAAAACCACCAGGGCAATCGGGGGCTTTGAACCTAAGGTTGCCATGTTAAGTTTTTCAACAAAAGGAAGTGCGAAACACGAAATGGTTGATAAGGTGGTAAAGGCTACTGAATTGGCCAAACAGATGGATCCCAATTTACAAATAGACGGTGAACTACAGGCGGATGCAGCTATAATTCCGGCTATTGGGGCATCAAAAGCAAAAGGCAGCGCCATTGCCGGGCATGCTAATGTATTGGTTTTCCCAACATTGGAAACAGGAAATATCTCATACAAACTGGTTCAGCGTTTAGCAGGGGCTGAGGCAATTGGTCCCGTATTGCAAGGCATGGCAGCACCTATTAACGATTTATCGCGGGGGTGTTCTGTTGAGGATATTGTAAGTTTAGTGGCTATTACCTGTAATCAGGCAGCATCATTGTAGATTACCAAATTATAAAATATAGAAACTTAACATGATTGTATTAGTATTAAACTGTGGCAGTTCGTCAATCAAGTACCAATTGTTTGATATGACAAATATTGAGGATACTGTAGTGAAAGCCATGGGTGCTGTTGAACGTATAGGATTGGCTGAGGGGATTTTGACACATCGACCTGAAGGTGGTGGTAAATTCAAGTTTAACTATGAAATTCCGGATCACGAGGCTGGTATTAACCTGATTCTTGATGCTTTGGTAAGTAGGGCAAATGGTGTGATTGAAGATGTTTCTGAAATTAATGCTGTGGGACACCGTGTGGTTCATGGAGGTGAATATTTTACTAAAAGTGTTTTAATTGATGAGAAAGTTAAAACAAGAATTGAAAAATTAAGTGATTTGGCACCTTTGCACAATCCGGCTCACCTGGCTGGAATTAATTCTATGGAGAATATTTTACCAGGAGTACCGCAAGTTGCTGTATTTGATACCTCATTTCATCAATCTATGCCACCGGAATCGTTTTTATATGCCATTCCTTACGAATATTATCAGAAGCACAAGGTTCGCCGCTATGGATTTCACGGTACAAGTCATAAATATGTTGCTCAAAAAGGGTGTGATTTTTTAGGGCTCGATTTTAATAATTCAAAAATTATTACTTGTCACCTTGGAAATGGAGCATCAATTGCTGCCATAAAAAATGGAAAATCGCAGGATACTTCGATGGGATTTACGCCGGTTGAAGGCCTGATAATGGGAACCCGGGTGGGAAACCTTGATGCAGGCGCATTGTTATATTTAATGGAAAAAGAAAATCTTGATTTAAATGGTGTTAATAATCTGATTAATAAACGAAGCGGGATGTTAGGGATTTCAGGGATTTCGTCCGATATGCGTGATGTTGAAGAAGCTGCATGGAAAAACAAAGATGAAAGGGCGATTTTGGCTTTAAATATGTATCACCAGAGAGTAAAAAGGTATATTGGTGCATTTGCTGCTGAAATTGGAGGATGTGATGCTATTATTTTTACCGGTGGAGTAGGAGAGAATGGACCGGAAACACGGGAACAGGTTTGCCGGGAATTAGAATTTATGGGGGTTGAATTTGATAAAAAAGCCAACGAAGGAGTGCGTGGAAAATCAACTTTATTAAGCAAACCAGATTCTAAAGTAAAAGTGGCAATAATCCCAACCAACGAGGAGAAAGTAATTGCAACTGAGACTGTTAAAATTATTGAGGCACAAAATAATTAAACCATTCCGATTTGGAGAGGTTCATTTGTGCTGCAAAACAGCCTATGTTATAAAAGCAGGTATAGTTTCTATTCAAATTCAAGTAGTAGATTTGCAGGTGAATTATAATAAATTAATATAATGAATATCACTAAATTAATGCAGATGTACGAGGTTCTGAAAGGAGCCGGGAAAAAAAATCTGGTTGCCGTTTGGGCTAATGATAGTCACACTATTGGAGCTGTTAGCCAGGCTATAGATATGGGTATCGTTAATGGTACCCTGGTTGGTGATAAAAAGGAAATTGCCAAAGTATGTGCAGCCGAAAATATTAATATATCTAAGTTCAACATAAAATCTGTTGAATCAGATGTTAAAGCAGGGGAAACAGCCGTTAAAATGGTTGCCGACGGTGAGGGTGATATTTTGATGAAAGGTCTGATATCAACAGATAAGTACATGAGAGCAATACTGAATAAAGAGGCGGGATTATTGCCTCCTAAAGCTGTATTAAGCCATGTAACAGTTATCGAAAATCAGCATTATCATAAATTGATGATTGTTGGCGACGTTGCTATTATTCCTGAACCTGATTTGAGTCAAAAAATAGCTATTGCTAATTATCTGATTCAGACTGCCCATGCCCTGGGAATACAAAAACCTAAAATGGCTGTGGTTTCAGCATCTGAACAGGTGTTGCCGGCACTGAATTCTTCCATGGAAGCTGCAATTATAGCAAAAATGGGCGACCGCGGACAAATAAAAGGTGCCCTTATTGATGGCCCTTTATCGCTTGACGCATCCATAAATAAAGAGGCTGCTGAAACCAAAGGAATTGAAAGTAAGGTAGCTGGTGATGCCGATTGTTTATTATTCCCGAACCTTGATGCCGCTAATGTATTTTATAAAATGAATTCGAAGATGAGTACGGCTGATATGGGTGCTTTTGTGGCAGGGGCCAAAGTGCCCTGTGTGCTTTCATCGCGTGGGGATTCAACACAAACCAAGTTAAATTCAATCGCTTTATGTGCCATGCTTGCCATGCGTAAATAGTTCTTAAAAGGTTTCGATGATTTTATTTAAATTCTGTTAAAACCTTGTGTTTTTTAATAATGGTTGTTTGTTAAACATAATATACAAATTATTGGTTATGTTTAATGCTATTATGAATTTTGCAAAAAAAATAAAATGAGCAGGATTAGTATATTGGCTATTAACCCGGGTTCCACTTCTACCAAAATAGCCGTCTATAATAACGATAAATCAATATTTCTTAAAACAATCAGGCATAGTGTTGATGATTTGGAGAAGTTCAATAAAATTACCGACCAGTTTGAATTTCGCAAAGAGGTTATTATGAAAGAACTGGTAAATGCCGAGATATGTATCGAGGAACTAAATGCCATAGTAGGCAGAGGTGGTCTGGTCAGGCCGGTTGAAGGTGGAATTTATGAGGTAAACGACCTGATGAAGGAGGATCTCAAAAATGGAATTATGGGTGAACATGCCAGTAATTTAGGCGGTTTAATTGCCGCTAATATTGCCGAAAGCATTCCGGGAGCCCGTGCCTTTATTGCCAATCCTGTTGTTGTTGATGAATTACAGGATGTTGCCAGAATTTCAGGACATCCCGAAATCGACAGAGTATCTATTTTTCACGCGTTAAATCAAAAAGCTATTGCTCGGCAATTTGCCAAAAGCAGGGATACCAGGTATGAAGACCTTAACTTAATTGTTGCACATTTGGGTGGAGGAATCTCTGTTGGTGCCCATTATCGTGGTAAAGTAATTGATGTTAACAATGGACTTGACGGCGATGGACCATTTTCGCCCGAACGTTCTGGTACTTTACCGGCCGGACAACTGGTAAGGCTTTGTTATAGTGGAAAATACACATACGAAGAGATGAAGAAGCAGTTAACCGGAAAAGGTGGTTTAATGGCTTATTTCGGAACAAATTCTTCATATGATATTGAAATGCGCGCCAAAGAAGGCGATGAAAAGGCCAAATTAATACAGGATGCCATGGCTTACCAAATTGGCAAAGCTATTGGTGAAATGGCTACCGTGCTTTATGGTGAAGTACATGGTATTATTATTACAGGTGGAGTGGCTCATAATAAGGAATTAATTACCTACATCCGAAATATGGTTGGTTTTATTGCTCCGGTTTTTGTGTATCCTGGTGAGGATGAAATGTCAGCGCTGGCTATGAACGGTTTACTTGTTATGAAAGGGGAACTGGAACCTAAAGCTTACTAAAATCAGGTTACGGAGTACTTATAGATACTGGTATTATTTTTCCGTTAAACATTTTGTGGCCATTTAAGGCAAATTCAGCAATGTATTCAGACATTTGTTCCGCTGTAGTGGGAGCCTCGTAACCCGGAAAAGCTTCGGCCAGCATTTTAGTGGCAACTGCACCCAATGCCAGGCAGTTGAATTTAATTTGAGTATCCTTAAACTCTTCAGCTAAACTTTCTGTAAGTATAGCAATAGCACCTTTACTTGATGAATAAGCTGCCAATCCTGGAAATTTAATACTCCCCTGGTAACCGCCCATACTGCTTATATTTATAACATGGGCATTATCTGATTTTTTTAGCAAGGGTAAAAGGCACCTAACCAATTCAAAGGGAGCAAAAACATTGGTTTTGTAAATGCGTTCAATTTCTTCAGGCTGGGTGTTTTCGAAAGGTTTATTTATTAAGTAGCCTGCATTATTAACTATAATGTCAATATGGTCGGTTTCCTTACCCATTTCTGAAACCAAATCTTTAATTTTATCAATCTCCGAAAGATCGAAACCCAATGGAAATAACCTGGTTTGCAAATTTATTTTTTGTGATTTGGCGGCAATTAACTGCAGGCTTTTTTCATTGCGTGCTGTTAAAAACAGGTTGTGATTTCCTTTTTCAGAAAAACGATAAATTAATTCTTTCCCAATTCCCCGGCTTGCTCCGGTAACTAAAATATTCATACTGCTACTTTGTAGTTTAATGAAAATAAAAATAAATAAATTTGATCATACAAACTTTACTAAATTCGAATTGTTTTTCAATTAAAATGAAAGTTATGTCCAGGTTTTTGATTTTTATTAGTCTTTTAATTTGTTCTCAGGTTAGCTTAGGTCAGGGAGCCATCAAAAAAACCCGAAGTTTAAGTGATAAAGTTTTTTTTGGTGGTGGCATGGGACTGCAATTCGGTACCCTGACGGCGATTGAATTTTCTCCAATGGTGGGCTATACACCGGTAAACAATCTGTACCTTGGATTGAAAGGTAAATATGAATTTTTAAAAAATAGTAACCTTGATGCTTCAACAACGATATACGGAGGGAGTTTTTTTGCTATGTATGCTTTCTACCAGTCCGTAGTTGCTTATGGTGAATTTGAAGCTTTAAATCTTGAATCAGTTTATTTTGACCCACTACAGATTCATGGATCACGTGATAGATATTGGGCTAAAACACCATTGATAGGAGGGGGCTTCATTCAGCCTGTTGGCGAACGATCAAAAATTTTGCTGCTTTTATTGTGGAACATTGACGAATCGTATGGCTCGTATTATTCCAATCCAATTGTAAGAGTTTCATTTTTATTTTAACTAATAACTGAATGTTGAATTTAAACGCATATGCCCTGATTATTGCTTGCAGTGTGATAGTTATTATCTCATATTTTTATGGATTAATTGCCCGTAAAACTAATATTCCCAGTGTTCTGATGCTTTTAGTTACGGGAATTTTAATTCATTTGGTTTTAAAATATATGGGTATTCCGGGTATCGATTTGTTACCGGTTCTCGAAGTTTTTGGAATTGTGGGGCTTATAATGATTGTGTTGGAAGCTTCACTTGATCTGGAACTGAACCATGAAAAACGGCCACTAATTCTGAATTCTTTTTTTATTTCAATCTTATCCCTTTTAATAGGCACGTTTGCTGTGGCTTTAATATTCATTTCTATTTGGCACATTGATTTGGTGAACGCTATGCTTTATGCTATTCCTTTATCAATAATGAGTAGTGCTATTGTAATACCCAGTGTTAATAATATACATAAAAGCAAAAAGGAATTTCTGATTTACGAAAGCACCCTTTCCGATATTCTGGGTATTATGTTTTTTTATTTGTTAATCCAAAGCTTTGAAGCCGATAGTGTTGGAGAAATAGCACTGTCGGTATTAACAAATATTTTATTGACCCTTGCTGTATCGGTAGTGGCAAGTTATGGGTTGATATATATATTTCATAAGCTTGAGAATAGCATCCGGTTATTCCTTTTAATTGCTGTTTTGATTTTATTATATGCTCTGGGTAAATTATTTCACTTGTCATCGTTGTTAATAATTCTGGCGTTTGGATTAGTGCTAAACAACCGCAAGTTGTTTTTACTCGGTCGGTTTAAAAGATATATGAATGATGAGGCTCTTGATAAGGTTTATGATCAACTAAAGCTGGTTACGATTGAATCAAGTTTTATAGTTAGGACTTTCTTTTTTGTGATTTTTGGAATGACTATTTTATTCCACAGTCTGATTGATGTTAATGTATTGATAATAAGTATTTTATTGATTGCGGTACTCTATGGAATTCGTTGGATAATATTGAAAGTATTTTTGCGAAGGGCCTTCACGCTGGAGCTGTTAACGGCTCCTCGCGGATTGATTACTATTCTTCTGTTCTTCAGTATTCCTGATGAATTCAAGGTGGCTGAATTTGACAATGGAATTTTATTATTTCTGATTATTATATCGAGTATATTGATGACTATCGGATTGGTAAAATATGGTAAACGGCAAACTGGTGGCGATACGTTTGCAGATAATAATTCCGTTAATTAGTCAAACAAAAGCAATGTTTTATTTGTATCAGGGAGCAAATAACCATATTCTTAGTTATAAAAATTTTGAATAACGGTTTATTGAGTGTTACTTTGCATGAATTTATAAGTTTTAATTAAACATTTAGTTGCAGTTATGGTTGTTTCAAAAGACAAAATGGTTTCAGTTATATACGAACTTAAATATGACGATGCCGATGCCCAGTTGATAGAAAAAGTTGAGAATGATAATCCGCTTACATTTTTATTTGGGACAGGTAAAATGCTAGAGCATTTTGAGAAAAATTTACAAGGTTTATCTTCAGGTGATTTATTTAATTTTAAATTGACTTCAGATGAAGCTTATGGCCCGGTTACCGAACAAGCCATTGTTGAGGTTCCAATGCAGGCTTTTGAAGTTGATGGTAAGGTTGATCAGGAACTTGTTAAACTTGGTAATACTATTCCAATGATGGATAGTTATGGAAACAGGTTACATGGAATAGTTCTTGAAATTACCGATTCACAGGTTAAAATGGATTTTAACCATCCACTGGCTGGTGAAGATTTACATTTTAAAGGAAAAGTAGTTGAAGTAAGGGATGCCAAACCTGAAGAGTTAACAGAAAGTTGTAGTTCAGGAAGCTGTGGAACAAGCAGTTGTGGTGATGGCGGATGCTGTGGATGCTAATGATGATTTTATAATATCAGCATAATCAAAAAACCCGGAAATTCCGGGTTTTATTTTTTATGCTAATTCAACATTTATAGCGATGGGCCCTTTTTCGCCATCGGTTATATCGAATTTTACATTTTGATCAGGTTCAAGCGACTTAATTTTTTTTAAGCCTGACTTATGAACAAAAATGTCCTTATTCTCTTCATTTACAATAAAACCAAAGCCTTTGGTTTCATTATACCATTTTACTTTTCCGTTGTACATTGCAATAAATATTTAGGGATTTTGAGCTTATTCACGTGAGCGGGCTACATTTACAACCATTTTCCGACCCATAAATTCTGATCCGTTTAAATTTTCAATTGCGTTTTGTCCTTCAGTGTCATCTGGCATCTCAACAAAGCCAAAACCTTTGCTGCGGCCTGAAAGTTTATCCTGAATCAGTTTAACCGAATCAACAGTGCCAAATTCAGAAAATGCTTCTTTTAGTTTGTTTTCATCAACCTTATAATTTAGGTTGCCAACGTAAATGTTCATAGTAAATAAATAATAAGTTAATAATCGTAATAATATTCAACCTAAATGTTAAGGTTTTATCAAAATGCTCTTTTTTAATTTTTATAAATTTACAACAATAATTTATTAATGTTAAAAATCCCTAAATAATTTTAAGACAAAAGGTTTCGAATTCGATCAAAACCTTTTGTGTTTTTTTTAGTTCAGGCCTCTCCGGTTAAGCAGTGCGTCAATTTTTGGATCAGCACCTCTGAATTTACGATAAAGATCCATTGCATCCTCAGTTCCACCTAATTCTAAAATGTTGGTTCTAAATGCAGCTGCAGTGGTTTTGTCAAATATTCCGTGTTCCTTAAAGTCTTCAAAAGCATCAGCATCAAGCACTTCAGCCCAAACATAATCGTAATATCCGGCAGAATAACTGCTTCCTGAGAATATATGCAGAAAATAAGTGCTTCGGTAACGAGGATCAATTTCAGGAATTAAATGGATTTTATCCATACTTTGTTTTTCAAATTTATTTACATCTAAATTAACTTCTTGATTCAGAGTATGGTAATCCATGTCCAGATAGCAGGCAGCCAAATATTCAGTAGTCATAAAACCCTGGTTAAATTTGCCTGATTTTTCAATTTTTTTTATGAGTTCGTCGGGTATTATTTCGCCGGTTTGGTAATGTTTTGCGTAATGTTTTAATACTTCAGGAGCCATGGCCCAGTTTTCCATAATTTGTGAGGGTAACTCAACAAAATCCTGGGGAGTGTCGAGGCTGGCATAATGTTTATTACTAAATAAGCCATCAAGGCTGTGACCAAATTCATGGAACATGGTTTGTGTTTCGTCTACACTTAAAAGTGCCGGAGTGTCGCCAACAGGTTTTGAAAGGTTATAAACCACTGACATGATTGGTAAAATACGTTTGCCATCTTTATATCGCTCTTCTCTGAAACTGGTACACCAGGCTCCTTGTTGTTTATTGTCGCGTGGAAAATAATCGAGATACAAAATACCAATATCATCACCATTTGATTCCTTAGCCAGATAAACTTCACAATCAGGATTATATACCGGCATACTATCCAGCCTGGTAAAAGTAATACCATATAGTTTGTTTGCTACCCAAAACATTCCATCGCGAACATTTTCAAGTTTTAGGTAAGGTCGTAAATCATTTTCATTAAATGCATATTTTTGTTCCTTTACTTTAGCTTGATAATATGGGTAGTCCCAGGCCTCTACCTTGAAATGATTTCCTTCAGCATCAATTATTTTTTGCATATTCGCAACTTCGTTTTTGGCAACTCTAAGCGCCGGAGTCATTAACTTATCAAGTAAATTGTAAACATTTTCAGGAGTTTTTGCCATGTTTTCTTCAAGCATAAATTCAGCATGATTTTTATATCCCAGCAAATGAGCCCTCTCAATTCTGAGATTTACAATTTCATTTACATTTTTTTTATTATCGAGTGAATCATTGTGATCACCCTTGGTTATATAAGCTTTATATATTTTTTCGCGAAGATTCCTGTTTTTGGCATTTTCAAGAAAAGGTAACATGCTTGGTTTATGGATGGTGAAAACCCATTTGTTTTCATAGCCTTTTTCGATAGCAGTTTTTCTTGCTGCATTAATTGCATTTTCGGGTAGTCCTTCCAGATCTTTTTCATTGTCAATAACCAGCTCGAAACGGTTATTTTCTTCAAGTACATTATCGCTGAAGCGAAGGAATAATAACGATAATTGTTTATTTATTTCCCTGAAACGTTCCCTGTTTTTGTTTTTAAGGTTTGCACCGCCTCTTATAAAATCACGATAGGTTTTTTTAAGCAAGGTTTGTTGTTCGGTTGTCAAATTCAGATTATTACGGTTGTCATACACTTTTTTTATTTTTGAAAACAAAGTGGAATCGAGTCTGATATCGTCCCGATGACTTGCCAGCATTGGAAATACTTTTTTTGAAATTTCCTTTAAGGTATCGCTTGTTGCTGCCTCAGTCATATTAGAGAATACGCTGCCAACCTTGCGTAAAAGTTCACCGCTGTTTTCGAAAGCTTCAATGGTATTTTCAAAAGTTGGTTCATCAGTGTTTTCATCAATTTTACTGATATTATCTTTTTGAATCTTCATAGCTTCAGTAAAAGCCGGAACATAGTGTTCAGGTTTAATTTGATCAAAAGGCGGAACGCCATACGGAGTTGTAAAATCAGATAACAGTGGATTGTTCATAGATTCAGTTTTTACATTGGTTGAATTGCATGATATCATCACTGTTATAGTGACTAAAATCATTCCCCATAGAATATTTTTCATAGCTGATTTGTTGTATTAAAAAGATGATTATTCAATAAAAATTTTCAAAGTTCGATTATTAGCAGCGTGAAAGTAGTTAATTAAAGCCTATTCGCAAATTTATTTGAACCTGTTATACATGCAGAAATTATCTGTATAAACGTTTTTAATATAAATCCTTGATTTCGTAAAACTCAGGTTAATGTGTTGATAAACAAATAATTATATTTAATTTACCAGAAGTTGTTTTAGGGTAGTAATGAAGTTGTTTTTGTCAAAAGGTGATTTTAGCATACCATCACAGTTGTTTTCATCTATTTCATCGTTGTTGTATGATTGATCTTTTGGAATATGAACCAGCAATGGCAGTCCGGGGTATGTTTTTTTAATGATTTTTGCTACCTGGAATCCGCTCATATCTGGTAACGTAGTATTCATAACCACCATCTCAATCTCGGGGTGTTCTTTTAATGTATCAAGCGCCTGAAAACCTGTATCAACATATATCAGATTTGAATTTATCTCCTGAAGAATTTGGTTCATTTCCCGATTTTCCCAGGCATTTTTACCCACAATAATAAAAGTTTTATTTGAATAACCTGTTCTGGTTCCCTTGGTAAGTATATTTTCAGGTTGGTTTCTGAAAATTACCGGTATTGAAACATTGAATGTAGCACCATTACCAGGCGATGAAATAAACTCAATATTACCATATAATAAGTCAATTAATCCTTTGGCAATTGATAAACCTATACCTGTTCCTCCATATCTTCTGCTGTTTCCTTGTTCAATCTGTCTGAACGATTCATAAATCTCGTTATTTACTTTTTTAGGTATTCCAACGCCACTATCCTGTACAACAATGTTTAAGATATCATTTTCTAAAAGTGAAAAAATGATCATTATTTTTCCTTTTTCAGTAAATTTTATGGCGTTATCGATAAGTTTCGATGCAATTTCATCCAGACAATCTATATCAGTTATTATTTTACAAGGGGTTGGGAATTTACGTGTGAATATTACTTTAACACTGGTTTCACGTTTGATAAATATTTCGCGGGTGAATTTTTCCTCTAATTGGTCCATAAATTCATTTAAATCCAACAATCTGGGATAAATAGTAAATTGGCCCGATTCAATTTTTGCCATATTAATAATATCCGAAATAGTATCGAGTAAGCTATTGGTACTTGATTGAATAATTCCCAGGTAATTTTTTTTATCCTCAGCTGAAATATTATTGTTGGCAATCAGTGAAGCAAATCCCACAATAGCATTCATGGGTGTTCGTATTTCGTGCGACATGTTTGATAAAAAGCTTGATTTAAGTCTGTCAGCTTCTTCGGTCTTCTTTTTTGCTTCGCTTAATAGCACATTGGTTTTCTCTAAATTTAAATTAGCTTCTTTTAATTGTTTGTTTATTTCCTCGTATTCTTTATTTAGAATTTTAGTTTCCTCAAACTGTTCAGTAAGCAGTAAATCAGCTTTTTCCCTGGATTCAATTTCTTTCGATAAAAGTTTATTCAGTTTAGCAAGTGTCGATTTATTATTCACCGTGTCTTTAATTTTTGCTACAAGAAAATGAAGTATTCTTTGCCAAAAAATCATGATAATTCCTGTCACTAATAAAAAAACCAGGATGGCCATTATCCAGGCAGACAAGGCTTTAGTATAGCTTGAAATATTGATGTCGAGCTTGATTTTATTTGTAAGAAACAACCATGAGGTAACTACCTGTGTAACAAATGATCCGATAAAGACAATAATTCCCCATCTTGTATTGATTAAAATACCGGTCACAATTGTAAATAAAAGAAAAAAATACATCCCCTGCGAAAATAATCCAAAGGTGAGCATAGCTGATGTTCCCAGTACATATAGAATGAATAAAAAGAATATGGTTTTAAAGAGGTATGGTATCTTTTTTCGAATAAAGAAAATCGTTAAAAAAGCGCCAACAATAGCAATTTGAATATAATTTACCGGCCTAACACCCAGATCGATAGCACGATACAGCGAACCCGCCAGGCCAAACCACATGAAGATGCTAAAAATCCAATATAATAAGTCAATTAACTTTTCTTTAATTAGGTCAATCTCCTGATAAATTTCCGCTTCAGTATTTTCTGTGTCGTGACTGTTTATCATTTCATTACAGTAAGTAACCTTTATAAATTTAGCTTTTTTTCTTTAATATAAGAATTTATAACATGCCAACGTAATGTTCTGAATTTTTGCTGTTAATCAGTCTCCATTTACCAGTAACATAATTTAGCTCCTTTTTCTTTTTCGTAAATTAAGGGTATAACCAACTTCTGGTTCGCTACCCGGTTCAAGATTGTTCAACCGGTATAAATGTTTTAGTTTAATTCCGTAAAGTTGCGAGATAATGTACATATTTTCACCAGACTCAATGGTATGGTATTTATTACCAACTTCAGCCTTACGTCTTTTGGGTTGCAGGTAAATTCGCTGTCCGGGTGCCAGTTTGGAACCTTCAGACAGTTCATTATATTTATATAGTTGCCATGGCCTTAATCCCTGGTCTTTTGCAATAGATTGGATGGTTTGTCCATCTTCAACATTTATATAATCAATTCGATTATAATTATGCACTACATTACCAAAGGGATTTATAGTAAAGTCGTCCACGTTATCGGCTAACTGCCGTCGGGGTTCTTCATTATCTTTGGTTGGACCTCGTTCAGGTTTATATTTACGGCTATCGTATTTGTATAATTCACTTTCCTCAATAATGTCAATCAACAATTTATCATATTTTGGATGAGTAGCATAACCAGCCCTTTTTAGTCCGTGTGCCCAACTTTTGTAATCAGTGGTTTTATACTCGAATAAAAAGGAATATCGTTGTTGTGTGGTTAAAAAATCAGAATGGTCACGAAATGATTCGCTGGCATTTTTATATTTACGGAAACATTCATTCGGTCGGTCATCATCATGATAATATGTTCTTCCCGACCAATCGTGGCATTTAATTCCAAAATGATTGTTAGCCTTAACTGCCAGGGCACTATTTCCATTGTCCGATTCAAGAATTCCTTGTGCAAGGGTAATGCTGGCTGGTACACCAGAGCGTTTCATTTCTTTAATGGCTACTTCTTTGTAACGATCAATATAGTCGTTGCGGGTATACTTTTTTTGGGCAAAAGCAGAAATGCTAAATAAAATCAATAATGATAAAACCTTTAAATTCCTTATCATCCTATAAAAATCAAATCAATTAAACTCCGAATTTATTGAAATTATTAAAGGGTTTAGCCTTACTTAAAAAAAACTTGTTAAATATTAATTAACAATATAAAACCTAATTAAAAACAGCATTTTAAACTTACGATTGCAGCTAAGTACTTACGCAGCCTATTTTTTGTATATTTGGCCAATTAATTTTAAAACGGATATGATAAGAAAGGAACACATTACGGTGGTTAATGAATTTGATTCACTGACTGACTTTTCTGAAGAAGAACAAACCATTATTGATGCCGCCCAACAATCAGCTCTGAATGCATATGCACCGTATTCAAACTTTAAAGTTGGTGCTTGTGTTTTATTGGAAAATGGGAAACATGTTACGGGTAACAACCAGGAAAACGCAGCTTATCCATCAGGATTATGTGCCGAAAGGGTGGCCATTTATTATGCAAATTCCATCTATCCTGATGACTCGGTTAAGGCTATTGCTATTTGTGCCATTAATCAAAATGGATTAATTAATAATCCGGTTCCTCCTTGTGGTGCTTGCCGCCAGGTATTGCTTGAAACAGAAATCAGGTTTAAATCACCTATTAAAGTAATTTTAATAGGTAAAGATAAATACCAGGTAATTGAAAACTGTTCGCAATTACTTCCTCTGAATTTTGATAAGGAAAATCTCACACTTTAGTAGCCTGTTGTCTATAAAACAGCTTATAAGAGCATGTATTTTAGGCGGGTATCATGGTTATGTGTATTAATTTTCTATTTTTGTAAGTGATATAAAAGGAATTATCAGCTGAAAGAACTCATGGTCTGATAAATTTGGGTAAAATTTTAAATCATTATTTAATACAATGAAAAAAGCCGCTACTATTAAGGACATAGCAAAAGCCCTTGGCGTATCAATTTCAACTGTTTCGAGAGCCTTACAGGATAAACCTGAAATTTCGGAGGATACCAAGAAACTGGTTCGCGAGATGGCTAAAAAATTGAAATACAGGCCTAATTCCATGGCGGTAGCTTTAAAAACACAGCGTACTTATTCTATTGGAGTTGTAGTTCCCCAGATTGTAAGCGCCTTTTATGCTTCAGTTGTAAAAGGAATTGAACAGGTTGCAAACGAATTGGGCTACCAGGTGTTTGTGAGTTCTTCAAACGAGGACATGAAAAAGGAGCAAAACAATGTTAATGGATTTCTTGATCATAGGGTTGATGGTATGATTGTGTCGCTATCAAAGGCTACAACAAGTTTTGAGCATATTAATTATATTGAAGATAATGAGGTTCCTTTGGTATTATTCGACCGGACTTCAAAAGAAATAAATGTGCCAAAAGTAGTAGCAAATGATGCTGACGCTGCCTATATGGCTGTTTCACATTTGATATCCAAAGGGGCAAAGCGGATTGCTCTGATTACCGGTCCCGAACACATGTTAAATGGACGAAACCGTTATCGGGGTTATAAGGCAGCCCTTGAAAACAATATGCTTAAATTTGATGAAAGCATTATTATGCGATGTAACCTTACGGTTGAAGATGCAAGATATGCTACCGAGAAATTACTTGCTATGGATAATCCACCAGATGCTATTTTTGGAATAAATGATGAAGTTGCCATTGGTTCGTTGTTTGCCATTAAAGAAGCCGGATTGAGAATTCCTGAAGAAATTATGGTGGTTGGTTTTTCAAATAGCAACCGGTCAAGATATATAGAACCTTCATTAACTACCATGGACCAAAATCCTGAAAAGATTGGTACCCTGGCTGCAAAACTTTTGTTTGAACAAATTAACGGGAAACCGGGTTTTGGTGCAACAAAAGAAATAATAGTTCCTGCCACCTTAATTATCAGAACTTCATCAAGCAGATAAAAAGAAAACGGACCTGTAGAAAGATCCGTTTTTTGGCCATTGGGATTAGGTAGGCCTCATTAACAACAACTATCGTGCGGAATTCGGTCTATTGTTTTGATATCAGATCGAATTTAACTTTGAGGTAGTACAAATTTTTGAAGGATTGGTTTGTTCCGGTTGTCATCATATCTGCCAGTTCTTGTTTCACATAATTACCAAGTTCCTGGTTAGTGGCACTTAATTCAACAATTTTTAACTGCGAATCTTCAGTTACAGCTAATTTTAACCATACATCACCTTCAATTTGATTCTCCTGTGCAAACTGAGGATATTTCAAATTATCAGCAATTTCCTGCTTTAAATTTGCCGGAACTTTTTCGGCTACATTGGGTAAACTTTTGGCGTTTGCAACACCTGCGCCTAAAAAGGCAGCAACTAAAATTAAAACTAAATTTTTCATAATCAAATGGTTTTAAGGGTCAATAAAAAATGTATTTCTTCCGGTCGGGAAATGTTACTATTTCCCTAAAAAAGGTTTTAAAAATATTTGTTTAAGGATTTAAAGAACGTCTCTGTATCATGGTTTCGATTTAAAGACGCGCTACAAAAAAAAGCGTTACACTTTATTATGAAAAAATATTTTTTTTTGCTTTGTTTTTTTATTTAAAGATCAGGTATATAGTGCTTTATGGTCGTAGTGAATTTTTTACAAACGCTGATAATTTTATTAATTCACTGGTTAAATGTGATTGAATAAGGGTTAATATACCAATTTATAATCTGCAATATTTTTAAAACCTCTTAATAAGTCATCGGTTTTCATTCGTTTTTTACCGGAAAGCTGTAATTCTGAAATTGAAATATAACCGTCGGCAGTGGTTATATTAATGAAGGTTTTTCCGTCGCTGATTATTTGACCTGGCGATTGATTATGGAGTTCAGGAATTGGAGAAGCAGAAAAAACTTTAAAATCTGTAGTATTATTATTCGAATCTATTAATGTTGACCAGGCAGTAGGGAAGGGGCTTAATCCGCGAATCAGGTTAAAGATGGTCATGGTCTTATTTGTCCAGTTTATCTGACAATCAGGTTTAAAAATTTTTGGAGCAGGTTTAAGTTCGTCCTTTACCAGGATTTTTTGCGGGATTTCAGTGTAATTTTCGTCGATAATTGCCTGTGTTGTTTTAATAATGAGTTTTGCACCTATTTTCATTAGTTTATCGTGAATGGTTCCTGCATTATCGTTTAATTCAATAGGGAGCTCTTCTTGGAACAGAATATCACCTGTATCGATTTCATGTTTCAGGAAAAAAGTTGTAACCCCGGTTTTTGATTCCCCGTTAATTACGACCCAGTTAATTGGAGCAGCACCCCGGTAATGCGGAAGCAACGATCCGTGTAAATTTATAGAACCCATTGGAGGCATACTCCAAACACTTTCAGGAAGCATTCGGAAGGCCACAATAATATTCAGATGAGCATGCAGTTCCCTTAATTCGAATAAAAAGTTTTCATCTTTTAAGTTTGTGGGTTGCAGAAGATATAAATTGTTTTCAGATGCGAATTTTTTAACTGCCGATTGATTTAATTTTTGTCCTCTGCCAGCCGGTTTATCCGGGCTTGTTATTACACCAACTACGTTGAAATTATTATCAACTAACGCTTTTAAACTTGCCACTGCAAATTCCGGCGTTCCCATAAATACAATTCTGAAATCTTTTTTGTCCATAATTAAAAATAAAAGGCTGCAATTGCAGCCTCAAAAATATAAATCTATTTAGAATTTTACGCTTTTTCGTAACAGCGAACCCAGTCAATTTCAAATGCAGCATCAACTATTTCCTGTTGAGGCTCTTTTTGAATTCCAGCTGAAAGTAAAAGATATAATGGTTCCGTGGGTATATTTTCAGTACATGAAAATACTTCAACGCCATTAACTTTCCAGGTTAATTTACTTTCGTTCCATTCCAGCGAATAAATAAAATAATCTTTTGTAAACCCACTACCGTTCAGCTTTTCGGTTTTCCGCCGGACTGATTTAAAATCGGTGGGTTCACCCCAGATATTTGACATCTGAAACCGGTTTTTCTTATCCATATTGAATTTGAACACATCAATTTCAGGCATTATTTTTTCACCTTTTAACCAAAAAGCCTGGTACACGGGATATTCGCCATTAAGTTTAACTTTTGCTTCAATTTTACCGTAGAGTTGACGGAAACTATGTGCTGTGCTCAGCATGCCTGAGGTATAACCAAATTCCTGGGTTGAAAATCCATGAACCGGATGCCAAACCTTGCCCTGGGTCTGTTCTTTTTTAGTAATAATTTTTACCGTTGTTCCGTTGTGTTCAATATTTTTATTGTCGGTATAAAAATGCCTGTCACCAGCAACTACATAGCGGTCGTTAAGCAGCATTTTTCCCCAGAAATAACTGTTCATCCATTTTTCATCATCTACTTTGCCTGAGGTAAAATCATCTTCAAAAGTCAGGTTCCAGGCTTTTAGCTCATCGAATTTTTTTGAATCTTTAATCGAAAAATACCACTTAATATTTTCCGATTTTGCCAGCTCATTGTAGCGGATTTCTTTCTGATAATCATCTGTTTTCTTCCACTTGTCTTTATCCAGCATATATTCTTTAAACTCTTTAAACTTATCTGATCCTATAAAATCTTCAAGTTCCTGGTATTCAGCCAAAGCCTCAGAGTTTTCAATTTCTTTAAACAATAAATAAGGTTTCGATTTCTGGTACTTTTGCCAGGTAGTTATTCTCGACGATTTTTTCAGGGATTCAAACTCTTTTTCTAATTTAAATTCATCTGTATTTTTATAGGTGTATTCCGATATGGCCTGCTGATATTCAGATGAGTTAACGTAGGCTTTTAAATCCTCATACTCTTTTAGTTTATCAGAATCTTTGAAAACTGAATAATGTTTAAAAAGGGGGGACGCAATGAACTTAAAATAATCCTTAAACCGCCGATCTTTTTGCAAAGCTTTGAATTTTTCTTCCTTTTTGAATTCTTCTGTATTCTTATATTGGAGTTGATTCAGTTTTGTCTGATAGTTGCTTGATTTCAGGTAAGCTTGAAGTTCCTCAAGCTGTGTTAGGGCTTCAGGTTTTTCAAGTTCTTCTTTATTTTTGTTTTTCAAATATTGCTTGATAGCTGGATTGTTACGCAGTTGCTTAACTTCTTTAGTCTTATTTTTTTCAGCAACCAATTGTTGTGCAATATCTTTTTTAAAGGCAGATAGTTCTGAAGAACTAGTAAATTCTTTAAGTTGGTTATATTCATCAAGGTCACTCGATCCCTTCAGATTATTATAATTTTTTAGTGATACAGAATTCAGAGTCTTATAATAATCTTTAATTTCCTTTGATTTGTCCAATGCCTTTAATTGTTTGGCCTTATCAACTTCAAGATTAAGTTTTTCTGAAAAGTCCTTTACAAGGTCTTTGTGATCATTGCTACTCAGATACTCATTTAATTCCCGGAATCGTTTAAGTTCATCCGAGGTTTCCGTTTCATTAAATGCAGTAAGTTCATTTGATGCCAATACTTTAAAAAAGTTTACAAATCTCTTGTCCTTTTTCAACTTAATGAACTTCACTTCTTTTTGGTATTCCTCAGTGCTTTTAAAATTTAATGCTGCGATGTTCTTCTTATTAGAAATAAATTCATTAGATTCAATCAATGTTTTAAGTTCCTGATATTCTTTTAATTCTTCGGATTCGACGTAACTATTCAATCGGTCGTACTCATCCTGCAAAGCATTTTTTTGCGATTCTATCTTTTCGGTTTTTGGAATCAGACCGAATGCCGATCGTAATGAAAATCCAAGATTTGCCATTTTCTGAATTGTTATTTTTAAATAAAAATAGTTTAAAGGGCTTTAGGCAGTGTAAATTTAATGGTAGTACCTACATTTAATTCACTTTCAACCCAAATGTTACCTCCATTTTTTAATATAAATTCCTTAATTAGTACCATGCCCAAACCAGTGCCTTCATCTTCGCCTGATTCGTTCATTATCGTTTTTTTCTCAATATTAAACAAATTTTCCAGATTTTGCTCGGCAATGCCAATGCCTGTGTCTGAAATTTCAATTTGGAGCATATCATCAATTTCAATGGCTGAGATACTGATTTTGCCATTATTGTTAGTAAATTTTAACGCGTTTGAGATCAAATTTCGTATAACCGTAGTTATCATATCAACATCAAAATAACCGAATAATTCTTCATCAACATCGCTTGTGAGCGATATCGATTTTTGTTTTGCTATCACATCAAATAGTTCAATTACATTATCAGTAATTGCTTTTAAATTGACCCGCTTAAAATTTATTTTAAGGCTTCCGGTTTGCGACCGTGCCCACGAAAGCAAATTCTCAAGCAGGTTATACGCATTTTTCGAATACTGGTTAATTTGTCTTATGTGTTCAAGTATTTGTTCTTCGGTTAATTTTTTATTCTTTTTTAAAATTAAATCAGTGATACCCATAACTGTACTGAAAGGATTTTTAAGGTCATGAGCCAAAATGGTGAAAAATTTATCTTTGGTAGCATTAATCGCTTCCAAATCTTTTTTCTGATTGGTTATACTTTCCTTTTCCTGTTCAACTTCAAATTTTTTACGTTGAATATCCAGTGTACGCAACGTCAGTTTTTCCTCAACAATATTATAATCGCGCAACCTTTTAGTCAATGAAATAAGGATGCTTTTCCATAAATAGGGTCGGTCAAAGGTAACTTTTTCAAAAACTGACTGAGGTAATTCAAGCAAATGAGTATTATGAATAGCTGTGACGCTGGCGGACCTTACGGCAGAGTCAATCAGGGAATATTCTCCAAAAAATTGCTTTGAATTCAGAGTTGTAAAAATATAATCGCCATCATGAATTTCAACAGAGCCATTAAGAATTATAAACATTGCACTTTCCTTGTCGCCCTTATTAAAAAGTGTTTCTCCTTTTTTCAGGTAAACTTCGGTCATATTGTTTGCGAACTCTTCCAGAATATCGTTAGTAAATTCCGAAAATATTTCAACCTCTCTCAATAAAGCCACTATATTGGATTTAACCTCAGCCATTTTACTCCTTTGTTATGTTTTTGTTTAGCATACTAATATAACGGTAAATAAGTAGTTTTCAAAGAGTCGATTAATCTCTTTTATAAAAAACCGGACAATAAAAAAGCAAGATATAAAAAAACCGCCAGCTGGCGGTTCAAATTTATACGATTAATCTCTCTTTAAATGGTAAAAATGTCATAAAATCGGCATGATGCACAATATATGCTTCTGTTGTTCTTTTCACCAGGTTACCTTCGCCGGCATGCGTAGCAATAATGTGGCATATATCCGCAGGAACTTTACATTCTTCGGCCAACGAAACTCCTGAATAAGGATGACGTAAATATTTTCCGTAATTACCCTGCACGGCCTTGCCATTTTCATCAAGTTCATATTCAAGTAATTTTCCCACATCACATAAAATGGCTCCCGAAATTAAAACGTCCATATTAACCGGAAGTTCACCGTGATACATACTGTTAATTTTTTCGCCCGCAGCTTTGGCAATGTGTACCACCGACCTTTTGTGATCCATAAATGTCACTTTTAAATCGGGACCACAAAGCAGGGTAAAAGGTATGTGATTCAAATCGTCAGGTTTTAGTACACTACGTTCAAATGCCAATTCCCATACTTTTGTTGTTTTTTCTCTTAATTCGGGGTCGGAGATCCACCCTATTTCTTCGCCCCATAATTGTTTTACATCCTTGTTCATAATACCGGGTTTAAAGTTTGGCAATAATTGCATCAGTCATTTGTATTGTTGAAGCTGCACCATGGCTTACAACATCTTCACGTCCTGCCATTTTCAGCATATCGTAGGTTCTTACCTTTCCCTCATTTATAACTTCAGCAATAGCTTTTCTGATTTTAGCGGCTTTTTGTTTCTCACCAATATAATCCAGCATCATACAGGCCGATTCTATCATGGCAATGGGGTTAACTATTGGCAATTTGTAACCGGCATATTTAGGTGCCGAGCCGTGTGTAGGTTCAAACAGTGCAATACCTGATTCACCCATCTGTGCACTGCAGGCAAAACCCAGGCCACCAATCAGGCCGGCAAAGCCATCGGAAATAATATCGCCAAACATATTACCGGCAACAATTACTCCGTAGGTTTCCGGGTTTTTGGTCAGCCACATCATTTGCGCATCAATATTTGTATTCCAGAGTTCTATCTCGGGATAATCATTTTTTTGAATGGTTTGTGCCATTTTATACATCATACCTGAAGTTTCACGTATTACGTTGGGTTTTTCACACAGCGTAACCGATTTGTATCTGAATTCACGGGCGTATTGAAAGGCTGCGCGAAGAATACGTTCGGTAGCTTTTTTTGAGAAAATACGGGTTGATACCGAAATTTCTTCCTGGGGTACCCGACCAAAGTTTTTTACGAATTTCGGGTGGCTTTTCAAGGCTTCGTAAACTACACCCTGTGGATTGCTCCATTCCACACCACCGTATAGACCTTCTGTATTCTGACGGAAAACAACCACATCAACTTCAGGCTCTTCAATTACATTTTTTGCTCCCCGCCGAATAAAATTCAATGGATTGCCTTTATAGGTCTTACATGGCCTTATACAAATATCGAGGTTAAAATGCTGACGCAACCCGACAATTGGGCTTGAATAAACTAATCCTTTATCTTTAAGTTCAGGTTTTAATTCAGCAAACGCCTCGTCTTTGGGTTTTGAAGTTATAGCTCCGAAAAGTCCGATTTTATGTTTCTCAAGTAAGTCCAACGTTCGTTGAGGAAGCGGATTTCCTTCGTTACACCAGAAATCCCAGCCAATGTCGCCTTCTGCATAGTCAGCCTCAAAACCTGCTGCGTTTAATACCCTGATAGCTTCATTTAATACAGTTTTGCCAATTCCATCACCCGGCAGGGTTACAATAGTACGTTTAGCCATAATCGTAATTTTTATAAGTTTAGCGATTCTAAATACAGAATCATCATTTTTTGGTAAGGGTAAATTTACTTTATCGATTTCTATTTAAAAATGTGATATATAATAGCTTTATTTAACATTGATGTTGATTTATTTTTTTGAAGGCAATTTTTTACCTTTCCAATCAACTGAAAATTCCTAATTTTATACGAAATACAAATAAACCCATACTATGAAGTTACCGAGGCTAATTCAAAACGACCCCTGGTTAAATCCTTACAAAGATGTTATTAAACATCGGACAATAAATGCAGAAACCAAACGAGAGGAACTTCTTAATAAAAAACACAAAGACCTTTCTGACTTTGCAAATGGTCATTTATCGTTTGGATGTTTTGCCGACCATGAAGCCATTATTTTCAGAGAATGGTTACCCAATGCTACCCGTGTTTGTTTAATAGGTGATTTTTCTGACTGGCAGACAAAACCAGGGTTTGATTTTGAGGCCCGGGGCAATGGTGTTTGGGAATTAAAGATCGGCAGGGGAATTATTCAGCATGGAGATTTGTATAAGATTAAGGTATTTTGGAATGGAGGAGAAGGTGAGAGGATTCCGGCCTGGTGCCGGCGGGTGGTACAGGATTCAGGCACCAATATTTTTAGTGCTCAGGTTTGGATTCCTGAAAATGAATATCCCTGGAAAAACAACCAAAAACTACCCGAGATTGCCCCTTTAATTTATGAAGTACATATTGGAATGTCGGGCGAAGAAGAGAAGGTGAGCACTTTTGCTGAATTTACACAAAATATTTTACCACGAATTGCTGAACTTGGTTACAATACAGTGCAGCTGATGGCCATTCAGGAGCATCCGTATTACGGATCGTTTGGTTACCATGTAAGCAGCTTTTTTGCCGTATCATCCCGGTTTGGTACACCTGAAGAACTAAAGGAGTTAATTGATACAGCTCATGGTATGGGATTGCGGGTTATCATGGATCTTGTGCACTCGCACGCTGTACGAAATGAGGTTGAGGGCTTAGGAAAGTACGACGGTACCCAATATCAGTTTTTTCATGCCGGGGCTAAAGGTGAGCATCCGGCATGGGATTCTTATTGTTTCAATTATGGTAAAAACGAAGTAATCCATTTCCTTTTGTCAAATATTAAATTCTGGCTTGATGAGTACTGTTTCGACGGGTTCCGTTTCGATGGAGTTACCAGTATGCTTTATTTCGATCATGGATTAGGGCGTAATTTTACCTCGTATGAGTTTTATTTTGACAGTGGACAGGATGAAGAAGCTATTACTTACCTGATGCTTGCAAACCAGCTAATTAAAGAAATAAACCCTGATGCCATTTCGATTGCAGAAGAGATGAGCGGTTATCCCGGACTGGCCAGTGAATACAAGGATGGTGGAATTGGTTTTGATTACCGCCTGGCCATGGGAATTCCCGATTATTGGATAAAAACCCTCAAGGAAAGTCGTGATGAAGACTGGAAAATTGGCCAGATATATCACGAACTTACAGCAAAACGATCTGATGAAAAAACTATATCCTACACTGAATCGCACGATCAGGCTTTGGTTGGCGATAAAACTATAGCTTTTAGGCTTATGGATAAGGAAATGTATTATCATATGCAGGTTGATGACACAAATATGGTTATTGATAGGGGAATTGCCCTGCATAAAATGATACGCCTGATAACCATAGCTACTTCAGGAGGTGGGTATTTAAATTTTATGGGCAATGAGTTTGGACATCCCGAATGGATTGATTTTCCCCGTGAGGGAAATAACTGGTCGTACAAATATGCCATCAGGCAATGGAGCCTGGTTGACCGAACTGATTTGAAATTTCAATACCTGAATAATTTCGATAAGCGAATGATTGAATTGGTGCAATCAAAAAACCTGATGCGAATTTTTCCTTTTCATGTACTTCATTTAAACGATAATGATAAGGTGCTTGCCTTTTCAAGATCGGATTTGATTTTTGTTTTTAATTTTCATCCAACCCATAGCTTTACTGATTACGGTATAACTGTGGCCGAAGGTAAATACAGGTATCTATTTAGCTCTGATGAATTGATTTACGGGGGATTTGGTCGTTATGATGAAGGCCAGATTTATCATTCTATAAATGTAACACATGGCGAAAATTATTACCAGATTAAATTATACCTTCCGGCACGTTCAGCGCTTGTAATTGAAAAAATTCCTATTCCAAGTGTTTATCAGAGGCTTGGATTAAAGAAACGAAAGACAAATTGATTGAATTTTGAAAGCATGAGTGACTCAAAGAAAATCTCCATTTACCAGGTTTTTATGCGTCTTTTTGGAAATACAAACCGTGATGCAGTATGGAATGGAAGCAGGGATGAGAATGGAACCGGTAAAATGGATGATTTTACCGGAATAGCTTTGCAATCCATTAAGGATATGGGATTCACGCATATCTGGTATACAGGTATTATAGAACATGCAACCTGTGAAGGTTTCCCGCAGTTTGAAATTTTTTCCCAGCATCCTTCTGTAGTTAAAGGCAGGGCAGGTTCACCCTATGCAATTACGGATTATTATGATGTAAATCCTTACCTGGCCGAAAATGTCGAAAAACGCATGGAAGAATTTGAATCCCTGGTTCAGCGGACTCATGATATTGGTATGAAAGTAATTATTGATTTTGTTCCCAACCATGTGGCCCGGCAATACAAATCAGATCAAAAGCCGGAGACCGACTTTGGTTTAAATGATGATGATTCAAAAGCCTTTTCGCTTCTGAATGATTTTTATTATGTTCCTGGTGAACCACTTTATCTTAGTGATGAAATGGGGACTTTTTTTGCGGGACGCGGCCATGACACATATCATGAATATCCTGCCAAAGCAACCGGAAATGATCAGTTTCATGCGAATCCAACTCTGAACGACTGGTACGAAACTGTTAAACTGAATTATGGGGTTGATTATTTTAATGGCAGGCAGAAATATTTTGATCCGGTTCCGCCACTTTGGGAAAAAATGGTGGCTATACTGGATTTTTGGTGTTCGAAATATGTGGATGGAATAAGGTGCGACATGGCTGAAATGGTGCCCGTTGAATTCTGGAATTTTGCCATTTCCTGGATAAAACAAAAGTATCCCGATGTAATTTTTATTGCCGAAGTTTATAATCCTGGTGAATATCAGAGTTATGTGAATATTGGCAGATTTGATTATTTATATGATAAAGTCGGACTATATGATACCCTGCGGAGTATTATTTGTACTGGTTCTCCGGCTTTTGAGATAACCCAAACCTGGCAAAGTTTGAACGGTATTGATGACCTGATGTTACGGTTTTTGGAAAATCATGATGAACAACGGATTGCTTCCCGGTTTTTTGCCAGTGATCCATTTTATGCCCTGCCAGCAATGGTGGTTGCTGCAACAATGAACTGTGGCCCTGTAATGGTTTATTTTGGCCAGGAACTTGGTGAACCTGCAACTGGAGAATCAGGATATAGCGGGGATGACGGACGGACAACTATTTTTGATTTCTACAATGTGCCGGAACATCAAAAATGGTTTAATAACGGTGAATTCAATACCAAATTATTATCAAAAGGACAGATTGAACTCAGGAATTATTACTCTAAGCTTTTGAATTTTGCCATTAATAGTAGTGCTGTTTCACAAGGAAAATTTTATGATTTAATGTGGGGCAATAATTTTAATGGTGGCCCCGATACCAGGTATATATATGCTTATTTGCGATATTCAAATAATGAAAAACTTCTGGTGGTTGTAAATTTTAATAAAAACGAATCACAGCAGTTTAACCTGAAAATACCAGCTGATGCCATACATTTAATGCAGATTTCGGAAATAACAGCTCTTCATTTGAAAGATAATTTTTCGAATACTGCAATATCAATCAATGTTATTCAAATAATTAATGATGGTATTGAGCTAAGGTTAGAAGCTCTTCAATGTTGCATCTTTAGTATAAAGGTTGTTAATGATAATGGGTAATTGGTTGATTTGATCATGTGCTCATATGCTCATGTGCTCATTAATTATTAGTACTTTGGCTTATTATCTTATCAGTACATTTAACTTATCACCTCATTGGCACATTAAGGAATTATAATTTGATATTTGCCTCCCAACAAAAAGTGAACAAATTAATGTTTGATAAATACTCCCCCGGGCAAGTTTTTAGTTTTGGTTTTTCTCGTTTTGTAAAGGCAGGGTAAAATAAAATGTGGTGCCAACCCCTTTGCGAGATTTAACCCATAAGTTTCCCCCCATAAGTTCTATCAATCCTTTCGATATCGGCAACCCAAGGCCGGTACCTCCAAAATTTTGCCTAATGGCATTTTCACTTTGGGTAAAGCGGCTGTAAAGTCTTTTCTGGTAATCGTGCGGAATTCCTAATCCGGTATCTTTAACATGAAACTGAAGGTGGCCATCGGTGTTGAGTTTAATTCCCAGTTCCACAAATCCTTCATCGGTAAATTTAAAGGCATTATCAACCAGGTTTACTATAACTTGTCTCAATCGCGATTCATCTGATTTTATAACCGTTGATTCACAATTGAGTTCGGTAACCGTTGAAAATTTAATATTTTGTTTGTTTTCCAGAATATTTTTTAATTGGCGATGTGTATCTTTCAGCAGCTGATCGAGACTAAATTCTTTTTTAAACACAGTTAGTTGCCGGGTATCAAGTTTTGATATATCAATAATATTATTCATCAGGGTCAGTAACCGGTTGCTGTTTTTATAGATAATTTCAAGGTACTGATGCTTTTCATTATCACTTACCATATTATTATAAAGAAGTTCGGCAAAACCATTAATGCCATTCATGGGTGTTCTGATTTCGTGGCTTACATTGGCAAGAAATGCTGTTTTTAGTTTTTCATTTTCTTCGGCCTTATCTTTTGCATAAATCAGGGCTTCTTCAGCGTCTTTGCGACGCGAAATATCCTGAACAACACCCACGATCCTGATGGGTTCGGCATTGTTATTTACTTCGGTAACTACTCCCCAATCATTAATCCACTTGTAATTTCCATCTTTACAGCAAATACGATATTCTATTTCAAAATAATTAATCTCGCCATCAATACATCTATCGATACAATTGGTGTATTCTACAATGTGATCGGGGTGGATATTTTTCAGAAACCAGTTATCAATGCGGTTTAAAGTACCACTATTGTATCCAAAAATTTGTGCATTGCGTTCATCATAATACCGGGTTTTATCCACCAGGTTATATTCATAGGTTCCCAAATTTCCCGCCATTAATGCAAACTGGAGCCTTTTTTCACTTTTCTTTAACGATTCGTGCATCAGGTTTTGCTTTAAAGCATTGCTAAAGATCAGACTGGTCATCTTAAGCATGTGGATATCTGAAAAATCCCATTTATTCCCGGTTTTATTGCGAAGCAGAATTAGTGCACCAATGGTTTGTTTGTCCTTTTGGATTCCTGATATTAAAATCGACCTTGCGCCACAGTTTTTTAAATTAGTTTTCATAAGGGGCAATCGATCCGGAAAATCTTCAATATTTTGATAGTAAACCAGCTTTTTTTCCTTTACCAGATCGATAAAATATTTGTTTTCGGACGTTGAATAACCAACTTGTACAAATGTATTGTGATTAGCCAGAGCCCCTTTCCATTCGTATTTATTCGAAATAATATCGTTTTCGATTTTGATTAAGTCAACCTGGTCGGCTGAGCATAAATCACCTAGTTCAGTCAAAGTAAGTGACAGTGCGGCTTCAAAATCGTACCCACTAATAAATCGGGAAGCAATTTCCGCAATTTTCTTTTCAAACTTAATTTCTTTTTCTTTCAGGATATCATATTTTACACGGTCGGTCACTTCCTGGA
The DNA here is from genome assembly GCA_046704385.1 of Bacteroidales bacterium. Lineage (GTDB taxonomy): Bacteria > Bacteroidota > Bacteroidia > Bacteroidales > SZUA-534 > GH45. The sequence goes on from JBJKSB010000009.1 coordinate 148,738, forward strand.
CGGTCCCGGCGATGTAATCTATCGTATTATCTTTAATTAGTGAGGCATTTACTTCAAAATATTTGGTACTTAAATCAAGCATCGGAATAGCAAAAGTTTTTATACCAGGAAAAGTTCCCTGTCTTAGGTTCTTCAGGTAATTCAGAAGTTCCAATGGTTCACGGTACTGACAATTTTGTCGTAAATACGATAAAAGTGACCGGGGGGTAATATCATCACCCATAAAATTTAAAATACGCTGGAATCCCCCGGAAAACGATGTCTGGTTCTTGGCGGGGTGCCATTCCCAGTATCCCAGATTAGCCAGCCTTTCTATATTTTGATTCTGGATTTGGTTCTGATCCATTCCTATTAGATGAATAACTTAAACACTATTACAAAAATATATTTTTAAGTGACAACTCAAATAAATATGGTTTTTATTCGTAAAAAAAGTTGTAAAAACGGTTAAGTTATGTAATAATTTAAATTTTTTGGCAGGCATTTATAAAAAAAGGGGCGTAAACCCCTTTAAATATCTATACCCAGCGCAAATAGGCAAAATCCTGTCGGTGTGGTAATTCTTTATTTTTTGGATAAACTCTTAATCCATAATCATAAGTCCCCGGGCGTTTTAGTTCGAATTCGATATCAAAAAATGCAAGAGTATCAACTTTTTTAGCAAGCTTAAGCTCCATAATGTCAATTATTTTTTGTCCGTTTTGTAATGAGAAAACCAATTCTACTCCAACATCGTTGTCGTTTAAATCTTTGATATCTAATACAACTTCGCCATAATATATTTCACCCATTTTGAAGGTGGCTTTCATAGTATTCGGAAAATCAACAGAAACTACTTCAATGGAGTCCCATTTCTCACGTAATTTGCTTTTCCATTTTGCCAGTTCCACCGCCAGTTCAAAGTTGTTTTTATTTAGCCTGTCTGACCGTTTGTGCAATTTTAGATAATATTTATTGATATAATCGTCGAGCATCCGCTTGGTGGTAAAATGGGGAGCAATAGCAGCTATTGACTTTTTAATGTATTGTATCCACTCAGTTGGAATGTTTTTTTCGTTACGATCATAATAAAGCGGGACAATTTCATTTTCAAGGGTACTATAAATTGAGGCAGCATCAAGTTCATTTTGAAATTCCTGGTTTTCATAAGTCCGTTTTTCGGGCAGTGCCCACCCGGCTTTTTCTTTGTATCCTTCAACCCACCATCCGTCGAGTACACTAAAATTAAGCACCCCGTTCATTTCAGCCTTTTGTCCGCTTGTGCCGCTAGCCTCTAATGGCCGGGTTGGGTTGTTCAGCCAAATGTCGACACCACGTACCAAACGTTTGGCCAGTTCCATGTCGTAGTTTTCAAGGAATAGGATTTTGCCAATAAACTCAGGACGACGTGATATTTCTATAATCTGTTTTATCAAATCCTGTCCGGCTTTGTCGTTTGGATGCGCTTTACCAGCAAACAGGAATTGAACCGGACGGTCTTTTTTGTTTAAAATCCTGGCCAACCTGTCGATATCGCTGAATATAAGGTGTGCTCTTTTATAAGTAGCAAACCGCCTTGCAAATCCGATAGTTAAGGTGTTTTCATTTATCGAGTTCAATACATCAACAATCATTTTAGGATTTTCATGACGGCGTACGAAACTTTCCTCGTACCTGGCCTTTACGTAATCGATAAGTTTTTTACGCATCTGATTACGAATTTCCCATATTTTTTCGTCTTTAACGTCGTATATTCTTTCCCAGTAATTTTGATCCGATAAATTATCGAGAAAATCATCTCCGAATTCGCTTTCATATAATTGGCGCCAGGCTTTGGCGGTCCATGTGGGATAATGAACGCCGTTGGTCACATAATCAATATAAAGTTCTTGCGATGAATAGCCTTTCCACATGTACTGGAACATATCTTTTGAAACCTCCCCGTGCAATCGGCTCACACCATTCATTTCCTGCGAGGTTTTGGCTGCCAACACACTCATCGAGAATTTCATGCCTTGCTGATTTTCAATACCACGTCCTAAATTGAGGAATGTTTCCCAATCGATTTTTAATCGGTCGGGCATGTTTCGCAAATAGGTACGGATTAAATCTTCCTCAAATGAATCGTGTCCGGCTGGTACCGGTGTATGTGTGGTAAACAGTGATGATGCTCTGACAACTTCAAGGGCTTCATCAAATGTTAAATTGTCGTGTTGTACCAGGTTTATCAGGCGTTCCACGTTTATCATGGCCGCATGTCCTTCGTTACAGTGATAAACTTCCGGATTTAATCCCAGTTCTTTCAATGCCCTGATTCCACCAATGCCCAAAAGCATTTCCTGTTTTAAACGGTTTTCCCAGTCACCGCCATATAATTGGTGTGAAATAGTACGATCCTCCGACGAGTTTTCCAGGAAATCCGTATCCAGCAAATAAAGTGGGATTCGGCCTACCATTACCTTCCATAATTTTGCTTTTACCAACCTTCCGGGTAAATTCAACGAAATTGTAACGGGTTGCTTTAAATCATCAAATACAGGTTTAATAGGTAACTCGGAGAACTTTTGAGGATCGAACGATGCTTGTTGCTCGCCTGAAACGGAGAGATGTTGGGTAAAGTAACCGAATTTGTAAAGAAAACCGACTGCAACCATTGGCATGCGACAGTCGCTGGCTTCCTTCAAATAATCACCGGCTAATATTCCTAAACCTCCCGAGTAGATTTTCAGGTTATCGGTAAGCCCGTATTCCATGCTGAAATAGCCTATTTGTGGCATTTTCTCTTTGTTTGGAGCTTCCATATACGACCTGAATTTCTGATATATGGTTTCAAGTTTCCTGATGAACTTTTTGTCCTTTTTAAGTTCCTCGAACCGGTCGACCGATACAATTTTTAATAAGGATATCGGATTTTTTTGAACCTTGGCCCAGAGTTCAGGCGATATGGATTCAAATAATTCTATAGCATCATAATTCCAGCACCACCAAAGGTTCATCGAAAGCTCTTCCAAAGCTTTTAATTGTTCCGGCAGGTTGGAGTGTATTATCATTTTTTTCCAAATAGGTTCATTGCTTATCTGTCTGATTTCCATATGCTTATATGTTGATTTTGAAATAAACTTGTCTTTTTCTCGTAATTCAGCAGTGTCCAGTGCTTTGTCATAGGCTTTAAGGTAATACGGGGCAAAATGTTCCCATACGGTTTCTTCAGCCAGTTTTTGTGCATTTTGTTTTATCGATTGCCTGGCATTGTTATCAGCTTTGCTAATCTGTATTACTATCTCTTCAATTTCAGATACTACCTCCCAATAATTGTCTTCGGTACGGGTAATTACTCCCAGCCCTTGTAATATATTTTCAGATTTTGACTTCATCCATTGTCCAAAACCCGAATAGCTGGTGGTAATAGTGGGTACACCAACTGCCATGCTTTCCATGGGTGTATAACCCCAGGGTTCATAATACGAAGGGAAGGCAGTGAGATCGAATCCACTTAATAAATCGTAGTATGAAATATTGAAAATGCCATCATCACTATTCAGATAAACCGGGGCAAAAATCACTTTTACTTTGTTTTCGTTGCCGTTTAACAGTTTTAGCTGAGTACATTTTTCAATAACCGGATCATAGGAGTTTGGGTTTAAACTATGCGTAGTAATGGGATGGTCAGACGTTTTAAAAGTGCCTGATTCAAGATTTTCCAACAATACTTTTTCGGGACCATACTGCTCGTTTGGAACCAGTATAAAACCGACAACATTATGGCTAAGTTTTTTATTGTTGTTGAGTTTACCTAAAGTATCAAGAAATATATCAATTCCCTTGTTTTTGAACTCGTATCTTCCACTGGTGGCTACAAAAACAGTAGAATCATCGCAATCTAACCCAGTAAGTGCTTTAGTAACCTGTTTTAATTTTTCTCTTGATTTTTGCCTTTTTTCATCAGTTATTTTATCAAGATGTTCAAGAGCAAATCCGTTAGGGGTGATGAAATCAGGTTTATTGTTGAGAAGGTACTCACATTCAAAACTTGTAACATTACTAACTGTAGTGAAGATTCCCGAATATTTTGATGCCATTTTTTCAACGGAATGCTTTGATATCACCCCGAGTTCTTTCGCTTTTTGATCGGGTTCAAAACTTCCAATGCTTTTGTACAGAGCTATCCCGTTTCCGGCCAGCGATCTGCCCAGAACAGTTGCATGCGTTGTAAAAACCGTACTTATATAAGGTGCATGCTGTTCCAGAAATAAAACACCGGTTCCGGTCATCCATTCATGGAATTGTGCCACTACATCGCGTCCAGTTAAATAATAGTCGGTAAAACATTTAATTACTTTGCCCACTGCATAACCAAACAGTGCCGATTCAATATAATCCCATTGTCCCGACAGAGAATCTACTTCAAAAGTTTCCCACAACCCTGTGAAAATTTCATCCTTTTTTGCGATTGAAGGAGTAAAATCAATCAGTAAAACTTTTGGATTGTGAATTATATTCCAATGTCCTGCTCTGACGCGGACACCATCGCATAGGGCTTCGTGACGCCATTCAATGAAAAGGTTTTTATCTTCAATAAATTCAGGATGATGTTTTTCATCTCTTAAAAGGTCAGGCCCGATAAACAATATATCATCGCCAAATTCCTTATATATGGTAGGTAATTTTGAAGTAATTACCGTATGAATGCCTCCGACTTTGTTACAAACTTCCCAACTGGTTTCAAACAGAAACCTTCCTTTATTTGCCATCTCTTTCTGGTTTTATATATACAAAGTAAAACAATTAATTGCTTGGTATTGCATGTTTTTCATAAACTTAAGACTCTTTCGGGCCAATTATTAGCTAGTATTTCATATTTATTGTTGATTTAAAACGTTTGAGTTGAATTCAAAAAAAAAATAATAAAACGGCCTTTTTAGTTCATAACTATTTTTTTTTTCGTTTAAGTTTTTCTTTTAACTGATTTATTTCTTCCTGCTGTTCCATTATTATTTGGTTCAGTTTTTTTATTTCATAATTATCTGTGCTATCCGGAACCAGTTTTTTAAGTCGCAGCTCAAAATCGCTTAGCACATTCATATAATTTATAAAAGCATCATAAGGATCCTTATATGGATTGAAATAGGCATGGACCTCACCATCGGAAAACCACTTGGTGCTCATGTAGTAAAAATGGTCACTTGCCTGCAGGTATTGCCAATCCTGTATTAATTCCGGATCATCAATTTGATCAACTTTTCCGCTTAGGTCGTAGAGTTTACTGAACGCCTCGTTTTGCAGGTCGTTTCCAAGCCAGGCTGAAAGATCACGTTCTTCGTCGGCCCAGGAAATTGGGTAGGGGACGTGTGCAACAGCCACAGGTTGAAGCTGGTTAATAATATTCGATGGTGTATCAAACCTGAAATCAGACTTTGATAGAATGGTTTCAGGTAAATTTTCCATAAACCGGAATATACCGGTATCAGCCCATTGATGCTCTCCAAATGTTTCGTAATCCATGAACAGGTTAATTATCTCTTCTTTTTCATTTAAACTACTGATCCATTTTGAGAATTTTTCTGAAGTGAGAGGGTATTCCGACCAACTTCGGTTCGAAAACCGGAAAGCAATATCATCACTCAGTTTAAAGTTTTTAAGTAGTAATTTTAGTTTTGGTTGTAAGGCATTATAATACAGATAATTAGGTGATTTCCAACCCAGTACGTGTTTTGCCCCTTCAGTCAGCATACCTTGAAAACCGAGGTTATATATTTCTTCACCTATCTGGTCAGAATAAATTAATTCAGTGTTTCTGAATACATTCGGTCTTTGATGGAATAACTCATCAATACGGTCAACATGTTCCTTTATTTGTTTACGAAACAGGGTAAAATCTTTTTGTGAAACAAGGCTATGGCTATAGGTTTCGGCCAAAAATTCAACATTGCCGGTAGCCGCAAGCTCCTGAAAACTTTCGATGATTTCAGGTGCATATAATTCAAATTGGTCTAAGGCAACGCCCGAAATGGAATAGGATATTTTGAACCGATCACCATATTTTTTAATGAGTTTTAGCATCAGATTATTTGTGGGTAAATAACATTTTTGGGTGACTTTTTGCAGGATTGATTCATTCAGGTAATCATCATAGTAATAATGATCACTGCCTATATCAAAGAATGAATAGTTGCGTAGCCGAAAGGGCTGATGGATTTGAAAATAGAGGCAGATATACTTCATAAGTTCAGGGTTCTTTATTGGCCAGTGCTTTTTGATAAATGGAATATACTTTTTTTGCCGATTCTTCCCACCTTAAACTATTGGCTTCCTGGCGGCCGTTACGCTTAATGGTTTTAGTAAGGGCCGGATAATTTAAAATAGAATAAATAGCATTCGCCATTTTATCTATATCCCAAAAATCGACTTTTATGGCATGTTTTAAAATTTCGCTAACTCCCGATTGTTTTGAAATAATGACCGGTACACCTGATTGCATAGCCTCAAGAGGTGAAATTCCGAATGGCTCGGAGACCGATGGCATAATGTACAAATCGCTATGCGAGAACATTTTAAAAACTTCGCTGCCCTTTAAAAATCCTGTAAAATGAAATTTATCGGTGATGCCCAGTTTTGCAGCCCGTATTATCATTTTCTGCATCATATCACCGCTTCCGGCCATAACAAATCTAACGTTATCCATTTTCTTAATCACTTTATTCGCAGCTTCAATAAAATATTCAGGCCCTTTTTGTGTGGTTATCCGACCTAAAAACGTAACTATTTTTTCATCCGATTTTTTTTCTCCTGTTGCATCTTCAAAAACAGAAGGTTCCACTGCATTATAAACTGTCGTAATTTTATTTTCGTTAATGCCATAGTTTTTAATAACAATATTGCGGGTAAAATTACTTACGGCAACAATTTCGTTGGCCTCGTCGAAACCTTGTTTTTCAATTCGGTAAACGTCGGGGTTTACGCTTCCCCCGCTACGGTCGAAATCGGTGGCATGAACATGAACCACCAAGGGTTTTCCTGATACTTTTTTTGCCGCAATGCCTGCCGGATAGGTCAGCCAGTCGTGGGCGTGTATAATATCGAAAGGATAAAGTTTCGCAATCTGCGAAGCGATCAGGGAATAATTATATATTTCGGAAAATAAGTTGTATCCGTATTGTCCTGTAAAATTTATAAATCCTTCAAGGGTGGTTTCAACAAAATGATTCTTTCCTTTCAGATTTTTTCGTGTTAATTCATAAAATTCATCTGGCGAGGAATAGGGAATAAGGTTGGATTTAACCTCGATATATTCAAAATTTTCGTTAAAATCAAATTCATGTTCGTGTTGGTTAATGTTCATGGGTATCTCGTCCGCCGCAACCAGTTGAATTGCTTGTTGATCTTCATCACCATAAGTTTTGGGGACGACGAAGGTGACATCAAGATTTTCAATTACTGACAGGCCTTTAGTAAGCCCGTAACATGCAGTTCCCAATCCTCCGGAAATATGGGGGGGAAATTCCCAACCGAACATTAATACTTTCATTTTTTATGGGTTTTTTAAATGCTGGTCATTTCTTAAAGAAAAATAGCAAAAATTATTCAAAAATCAATTCAGTTTTTTGCTCCCAGTTGGTACTTTTTTATAACAATTAAGTTAAATAAAAGTTATTTTAAATCATCAATAATATGCTTTAACCGGATCAATTCACCTGTGTTTTTTGCAAATGAGATAGCCCCTTTTGCTTTTTGGGGCGGATTTCCATGATATAATTCAGATATAGAACAAATGCCGTTAATCTGTAACTCCTCTTCAAAATTCATTAAGTATTTTATGGCTTCGCGGCCCACAATTTCGGGCTGAACTTTTAGCCATGCTTCAAAATAAGGTGTCAGTAACCAGGGCCAGGCACTTCCATTGAATGCGGAATTCTCACGCGAAAATGGATCACCTTTATAAATGGGTATATAATTTACATCGCTGGGCGAAAGACTTCTGATTCCGAAAGGAGTTAACAACTCGGATCGGATTTTTTCCAGAACGATTTTTATTTGGTGTTTATTTAAAACTACATAGGGCAATGAGCAGGCAAAAAGCTGGTTGGGCCGGAATTGACTGTTTATAGCATCACTTGTAACATAATCATTCAGGTACTCGGTGGTATCGTTCCAGAATGTTGAAATAAAGGAGGTATTTATCTTACCCAGGGTTGATTCCACAAGTTGTATCAACGATTTATTTTTTAATTCTGATTTAAATTCAAGAATATAATTCAGTGCATTAAACCAAAGAGCATTGGCTTCAACCAAAAATCCCTTACGTTCAACTAATAATTTATCGTTAAACCAGGCAGTCATCCATGAATTTGGGAGAGTGCTTTGGTGACTATAAAGGAGTCCGTTTTTGTCTACTTCAAACCATTTTTTTTCGTTGAAATATCCCAGGATAATATTAAAAATGGTAGAGCCGAAAAGTTTCCATATTTTCTTTTTCCCGTAACGTATCCCGAATTGCTGTACTGCCCGGATAAACCATAGAGGGATATCAAGCGGGTATAATGAATTATTATGCCCGGGTATTTCTTTTAACAGATGATGCTCGAAACGGTTCGTGTAGGTTTTTAGTGCCAACTTAAAAGCATTTTCATCATTAAACGGAAGGGTAAGTCCGGGTAAAGCAATTAATGCATCACGCGAACGGACTGGTAACCAAGGGAATCCGGCAATAATATCGATGGCTTCGTTGGAATAAATAAAAAACTGTTGAACGGAATTTGTAAGGCATGAATCGAAATCAACACGGGGGATTCTTATTTTTATTTCAGTATTAAACTTCCTGACCAACAGATCAGGATTGGTTTCACTTAAGGAAGTGCTGAAAATTATCGTTTCGCCTTGTTTTACCGGTATTTCAAAGTAACCGGGTACAAATAAATCTTCTTTATAATCATAACCTCGTTTCTGATCTTCAATATATTCAATATTATAGTACCAATCGGGGGCAGGGATAAAATCGTTTGGTTTATTAAATTGCATAAATAATTGCGGGTAAACTTCATAAAGTTTTGAAGCTATACCATTGCTCACTGAAGTAAATTTGGTATTAACATCCAAATTTGCTTTGCTTAGCGCATGAATATTTCGAAAAGCTAAAAAAGGTTTGAATCTGATCCGTGTTTCACCTTTTGCTTCAAGAAGTGTATATTTTATAAGCAATTGATTTTCATCATGAACCAATATTTTTTCTTTTGAGAGAACCACACCGCCAACCCTGTATTCTAGTCGTGGAATTGGATTGCTCGAAAAATCTCTGATGTATTTATGCCCTTTGGGTTCATAATTATCGCCGGCATATTTATGCAAACCCAGGTTAAATGCGCTGTCGTATTGTATAATGGTTTCGTCAACTCCTGAAAGCAATACATGCCTTCCTCCGTCAACCTGGGGAAGCTGACATATCAACAGACCATGATATTTGCGGGTATTACAATCAATAATAGTTGTGCAACCATAGGCTCCTGACCGGTTGGTTCTGATTACCTCCCTTTTTAAAGCATATTCAAGATTTATAAGTTTAGTCTTATCAATATTTAAATAGGCCACGGTTGTATCATTAATGATATCAAAGTTATAAAAATCAACCCAATTCATGTCAATCAGTTTGGTATATTTAATGAATTTAAAGTAAGTTTTTTATTTATTTTTGTTTTAGAAATCCAGGCAAAAATTCAACTAAAAACACCCCATAATTAATAAACATTAGGGGTTTGAAGGGTATGAAATTTGAGACCTTTTATTTGTTTAAAATCCTCAAAGGTTTGCATAAAATGCTGAATTTAAATTGCTATCTTGTACACTTATCAATATATTATTAATATAAAAAAACGATATATGAATCCACTTAATGATTTAAAACCTCAGGAAGTCTGGCACTATTTTGGCGAAATTTGCCAGGTTCCAAGACCTTCGAAGAAAGAAGAGAAAATAATAGAGTACCTGACAGATTTCGGTAAAGCACACAATCTTGAAACCAAAACTGATAGAGCCGGGAATGTAGTTATCCGAAAGCCAGCCACAAAAGGATTTGATAAAGCAAAAACCTTGGTTCTGCAAAGCCATATGGATATGGTTTGTGAGAAAAATTCTGAGATCCAGCACGATTTTTTAAAAGATGCCATTCAACCCGTTGTAAGTGGAGACTGGGTTTCAGCAAAAGGTACCACGCTGGGAGCGGATGATGGTATCGGTATGGCAGCACAACTTGCCATTCTTGCGGCAGATTCCATTGAACATCCTGAACTGGAATGTCTTTTTACTGTGGATGAAGAAACCGGTCTGACTGGGGCTTTTGCTATTGAACCCGATTTTTTAAAAGGACGGATATTACTGAATCTTGATTCGGAAGATGAAGGTGAATTATTTATTGGTTGTGCCGGTGGTATGGATACGGTGGCCACATTTAATTTCAGAACCAGGCCGGTGCCTTATAAATCATATGCTTTTAAGATTGAAGTTAAAGGATTACGTGGCGGACATTCGGGCGATGATATTCACAAAGGTTATGGAAATGCCAATAAAATATTAAACCGTTTTTTGTGGAATGCCGGTAATCAATTTAATATGCGCCTCAGCACATTCGATGGTGGAAACCTGCGAAATGCCATTCCGCGTGAAGCATTTGCCATTGTGACTGTTAAAGAAAAATATGTAATAGCTTTTGAAAAGTATTATTCGAATTACTGTAAAACCATTTTCAGGGAATATAAAGGAGTAGAAAAAAAACTATCTTTTGATTTGAATAAATGCGATTTGCCTCGTAATGTTCTTAAAATGAAAGATCAGCACGATTTACTGAATGCTATTTATGCCTGTCCAAACGGAGTAATTGCCATGAGCCATGATTTGCCTGGTTTGGTTGAAACATCAACAAACCTGGCTTCGGTTAAATTTCATGAGGGTAATATAATTGAAGTCGTTACAAGCCAACGTAGTAGTATGGATAGTTCAAAAACTGATATTGCTGACATGGTGGGTACTGTATTTAATTTAGGAAAAGCACACATTCAACATTCAGACGGATACCCGGGATGGAATCCCAATACGGAATCAGAAATATTAAAAATTACAGAGGCCAGTTATGAAAGGTTATTTCACAAAAAACCAATAGTTCGGGCTATTCATGCCGGTTTGGAATGTGGTTTGTTTTTGGAGAAATTCCCGGGTATGGATATGGTTTCGTTTGGACCCACCCTCAGAAATGTTCATTCGCCCGATGAAAAAATCAGTATAGTCACCGTTGAAAAATTCTGGGATCATTTATTGGATGTATTAAAGAATATTCCAAAGAATTAGTTTTTACTCCTTATTATTAACAAAAGTCCTAGGAATTAAATTGGAAAATTGGAATTTTGTAATATATAATTAGGGATAATTCCATTTTTCCAATTTCCTGTTTTTAAAAATTCCTGAATTAAAATTATAAACCCTTTTAAAATATTGTAGTTCAAATAAATATAATTAGATCAAACCAACATTAAATATGTGGGATAGTTTGCATCAGCTTCTGGTTTTTGATTCTGAAACCGGCAGAATAGTACTTTCATTTTGGGTGGTAATGGCCTTAATTGTAGCCGGTTTTATGGTTGGAATCATCAATACCCTGGCTGGTTCAGGTACTGCCATTACCTATTCATTATTTATGTTTTTGGGATTACCAGCCAATGTAGCGAATGGAACTATAAGGTTTGGTGTTATAATGCAAACCCTGGCTTCATCTTTGACATTTTATAAGGGTGGAAAACTGGATGCCAGGAAAGGATTATGGTTCAGTATACCTGTAATCATTGGAACGGTGTTGGGAGCCCAAATTGCAACTCATATTGATCATGAAGTTTTTGAAAAAGTACTGGCTGTAATCATGTTGGGTATGATCGTCTTTATTTTTTACGATCCCAAACGATGGTTACAGGAACAGGTACAAAAGATCAAACATAGAATTACTGGGTTGCAGGTTTTGCTTTTTTTCGGGATAGGACTTTATGGAGGATTTATACATATTGGTGTCGGAATTTTTTTAATTGCTATTCTTGTATTAAATGCCGGTTACGAATTGGTAAAAGCTAATGCATTGAAAGTGTTTATTGTTTTCTTATATAGCCCGTTTGCTTTAGGTATTTTCATGTTTAATCACCAGGTTGATTACAGGTTAGGATTAATTTCGGCCATCGGTAATGTTTTTGGAGGAATTGTAGCTTCACGTTTTGCCATTCAAAAAGGAGCCAATGTGGTACGATGGTTTATGATGGTTGTGATAATTCTATTCTCAATAAAGTTGCTTTTTTATTAAAACTTTTAATTAATCATATTTTGAGTTTATTATTCATTGGCTGAAAACGGCAGAAAATGAATTAATTGATATACATCAATCATGTCGTTGTTTTTCGCAGGAAATATTGGATTGCTTAATCAACAGGTAAAGTTAGGTTGCGTAAAGTACTTCAAACTATCTTTGACACCTGAAATTTATTGTAAACTAAATACTGTTAATTTTTTAATTTAAAATAATATGAAAACAATCTATTTACTATTTGTAGTTGTAATAGTGGGGTTCATGGCTTCATGTACCTATAACGAATATGTTCCCGAAGTGGCTCCACCAATTGATTCAACTGATACAATTAGTTTTGCTACAGACATTCAACCTATCTTTACAGCAAAATGTATTGGTTGTCATGCCGGATCTTCAGCGCCAATGGGATTGGATTTGGAAGAGGGAGTATCTTATGATAAAATCGTTCCTTCTCATGTAAATCTTGATTCACCTGAGGAAAGTTTAATCTACACACATCCATCACCTGACGGTTCTCACTATGCAAAATATACTGCTGCTGAGGCTCAGCTGGTTTTAGTTTGGATACAACAAGGCGCACAAAATAACTAACATTTAAATTTAATTGAGATGAAAAAATTATATACAGTTATTATTTCCATTCTATTTGTTTCTACTGCTATTTTTGCTCAGGAAGAGGAAAAAACAGTTGACAGACCGGTAAGCGAAGCTTTCTTTTGCGGTGACCTATTAGATGCTCAAACTACAACTATATTTGAAAAGGGTACTATTGACATGGCTATTCAGCATAAATTTGGTACACTTGAAAATGGACGGTCAGATATTTGGGGTATTTATAGTTCAGCTAATATCAGACTTTCAGTTGATTATGTACCTTACAAAAACCTTCAGGTTGGTTACGGTTTAAACCGTAGTAGCCTTACTCACGATTTAAATGTTAAGTATACCATTTTTGAGCAAACCCGCAAAAATACTATGCCTGTTGCATTGGGTGTTTACGGAAATATTGGTTTAAGTGGCAACCCTGATGCTGATTATGGTAGCGAATACAAATTTGGAGATCGTTTAAGTTATTTTGGCGAGGTAATGGTAGGTCGTAAATTTAATGATAGAATGACATTCCAGGTAGCTGCCAGTTTTTCTCACTTTAATTTTGCCAACCGTGCTAATTTTGATTTCGACAGAATTGGTCTTCATGCATTGGGCAGAATTAAGGTAACCGGAATGGGTTCATTAATATTTAACTACGATCAGCCTCTTAAAACCTTCCAACTTTCTGAACACAGCGGAACCGATTTGGAACCTAATGTATCTATAGGATGGGAAATTGCCACAGTAACACACTCTTTCCAAATTTATTTGGGACGTTCAAAGGAGATTTTACCACAATTTATGATGGTACATGAAACCAAGAGCGGATTCGAAATTAAGCAGTTTAATATAGGATTTGTGATTACCCATATGTGGGAATAACAATAAATAACATTTTTATATGAAGCCTCCTTCAGATTTTTTCAGAAGGAGGTTTTTTTATATATTTATATAGTTGTAGTCCAAAAATATTTCAAACCACGACAATTATCATATTTATAAAATTCTTTAATATTTACTTTTGGCATTATGATAAACTTACACAACTATGAAATATAAATTTATTTTACCGTTTTGTCTTACCCTGGTTTTACAAATAGCCGGGCCAGGACTTAAAGCCCAGGATGATGATTTGCCCCAGCTTTCAGAGGCAAATGAAGTTTGTGCCCATTGTCATGGGAATCATTACTATTCCTTTTACAATAAGGTTACTGAACAAACTGAACGTAAAAGGATGAATCCTTATTTTTTCATCGATACTACGCTATTCAAAAAAGCCGTACATCATGATTTTTCATGCGAAGATTGTCACTCTTCAGAGTACAATACTTATCCACATCCCTCTGAGCTAAAACTTGAACCCAAATTAACATGCCTTGATTGTCATGGTGGTGATGAAACCTTTGCCAAATACCATTTTGATGAAATTGATGCAGAGGTTGAACAAAGCGTTCATAAAACCGCTTTTGGTTTTAATTTCAGATGTACACTTTGTCACGATTTACACAGTTACCACCCGGTTGCACGGAACCAGAATGCTAAAATTAAAGATATTGTGGTTGCCGATAATCAAATGTGTTTGAGTTGTCATAATAATTTGTCGAAATACCAGATATTAACAGATCAAAATAAGCCTGAATTGTTACAAACCCATAGCTGGTTGCCAAATCAGGAATTGCACTTTTTAAATGTAAGGTGTATTGAATGTCACACACCTACCGGAGATACCCTGATGGTTTCGCATAAAATTTTACCAAAAGAACAGGCCGTTCATCTATGTAGCGATTGCCATTCAACAAGTAGTATTTTGCGTGATAAACTATACAAGTACGTTGCTAAACAACGTCGTTTACAATCGGGATTTTATAATTCGGTATTTCTGAATGATGCTTATGTTATTGGTGCAAACCGGAACAGGTATCTGAATATTTTTAGTCTCCTTATTTTTGGAGCAGCCTTGATTGGAATTGGCATTCATATATTTTTTAGAATCATTAATAAGAAGTAAAAATGGAAAATCATAAAGTATATCTTTATCCTGTTTGGTTAAGAATCTGGCATGGAATAAATGCAGTGTGTATCATAGTTCTTATTTTTACGGGTCTCAGCATGCAATATGGTAACATCGATTACCCGTTAATTCCGTTCAAAACCTCAGTATTGATGCATAATATTTGTGGGAGCATTGCTGCAATTGGTTTTATTTTATTTTTTGTTGGAAATTTTGTATCTGATAATGGCATACATTACAGGTTTAAAATAAGAGGCTTATATACCCGTTTTTATAAACAGATTACGTATTATGTATATGGGTATTTTAAAGGCGATCCTAAACCTTACCCAATCACTAAGGAAAATAAGTTTAATCCTTTGCAACGGGTTTCTTATGCTGTGGCTATGTATACTTTGATGCCTTTGGTTGTTCTTACAGGTATAGGGTTATTATATCCTGAACTTATTTATGAAAAAGTTCTTGGATTTAGTGGTGTACAGGTTACAGCTGTATTGCATTCAATTGCGGGATTCTTTATATCTTTTTTCCTGATTATCCATCTGTATGTGGCCTCAATAGGCAAGCATCCATTACGGAACTACAAAAGTATACTATCAGGTTACCATGAATCGGAGTAAAATCTTTTTTTCATATAAATGAATTAGCACAAAGCCGGTATATGTAGACTATACCGGCTTTTTAATATTCTGTTCGTCCTATCGGTTAACTTCCCCAAATTATAACTAATTCAACAGTTTGAACCATCGCTCTGGTGGTAATTAGTTGTAAATAACAGGTTTACATAAACAAATAACCAGATATATTCCGGTGATTTATATTGTTGCTATGTTAAATATTTAATTCCTTGTGCGTTGATATATGTTTACCATCATCTTGATTAAAAATATTTTGCGATAATAATTTAATATCGGTAAATTCAAACTCATCAAAATTAGAATACAAAGGGGTTAATTTTAAATTGAAAATAGAATAATAAAAATATCGATCATATAGCGAGATGCTATGCCTTACAATACCATACCTCATTGGGTTGGTTTCGAAGTTTTATATTGTTTAATTAATTTAAAATTCTTGTATGCCTATACAATTAAGACGCATTTTATTGCTTTTATTTAGTTTTGTAGTCCTCTTTTTAGTGGCACGACATTTTTTAGTACCCGAATCTTTTGGAGAGTTAGGACATTACCGGGCTAATGCCATTAAGGAAATTGCCGCTGGTCAACCTAAGTATGTTGGGAGTGAAGCTTGTAAGGAATGTCATGATGATGAAGCAGGATTGCTTGCCACTGGTCCACACAAAAATATGAAGTGTGAAACCTGCCATGGACCTGGTTATAAACATGTTGATTCAAATGAAGCAGCAGATATTATTAAACCTTCAGGTCGCGATTTTTGTGCAAAATGTCATGCAAAAAATCCTGCGCGTTCGGAGTCGAATATTAAACAAGTCGACGTGAAAGAACACAATATCGATGAAGATCAATGTTTTAACTGTCATAATCCGCACGATCCATGGAACGAAATGAGATAAAGAAAAAATCAAGGCGTGAATTTTTAAAGGCTGCCGGAATGTTAGCTGGTGGTACTTTATTATCGGCTATGTTAAAACCTTATAAGGCTGTAGCCAGCGTATCAAATAACGCACCCAAGTCCGATGTTTGGTATGGCATCGGTATCGATATTGAAAAATGTATTGGTTGTGGAAGATGTGCAGATGCCTGTAAAAAAGAGAATAATGTACCTGTTGAACCTTTCTTTTTCAGAACCTGGGTTGAACAATATACTATAACAAATGATGAAAAAGTTTTAGTTGAATCACCTAATGGTGGCATTGATGGCTTTACCCAACAGGTGCCCGATGATGAAATTTACAAAACCTTTTTTGTCCCCAAATTGTGTAATCATTGTGCAAAAGCACCTTGTGTTCAGGTTTGTCCTGTAGGCGCTACTTTTATAACTCCCGATGGTGTTGTACTAGTTGATGAAAAGTACTGTATTGGTTGCAGGTACTGTGTTCAGGCCTGTCCTTATGGTGCACGATTTATTCATCCTGTTAAAAAGGTTGCCTCAAAATGTACGCTTTGTTACCACCGATTAACAAAAGGTATGAATCCTGCCTGTATGGAGGTTTGTCCTACGGGTGCCAGAATTATGGGTAATCTTAGAGACAAAAGTGGAAAACTGGCTGAATTCCTGAAGGAACATAATTGCCAGGTATTAAAACCACATATGAATACTGGTAGTAAAGCTTATTATAACGCACTAAACATGGAGGTAAGGTAAAATGGTTGTGGAATTTCAACATTTATATGAAGCTTTGTCAAAAGTTGACGGTTTTATATACCCTAATGAAATTGAACTTAACTGGTCAATTTTAATAGTTTTGTATCCGTATATTACCGGTTTGGTAGCAGGAGCTTTTATTCTGGCTTCGCTCGAACGGGTTTTTAACGTTAAAGTTCTTAAACCCATTTATGTCCTGGCATTACTTACGGCCCTGGCATTTATGCTTACCGCTACCATGCCGCTAATAAGTCACCTTGGACACCCCGGGCGATTCTATGAACTCATGATGACACCGCACTCCACATCAGCGATGGCTATTTTCGGGTTTGTTTACCTATGGTATCTTATGGTAGTGTTACTTTTAGAACTTTGGTTCGATTACCGACGGGATATCGTTATATGGTCGAAGGAGAAAAAGGGATTATTAAAAGTCTTTTACAAAATTCTTACCCTTGGTATTGATGATATTTCACCAAAGGCATTAAAATGGGATGAGAAGCTTGGGTATATTGTTACTGTTATCGGTATTCCTTCTGCATTTCTGTTACACGGATATGTAGGTTTTATTTTTGGATCGGTTAAAGCAAATCCCTGGTGGTCGTCAGTAATGATGCCGGTTATATTCCTCTTTTCGGCCATGGTTTCTGGTATTGCACTGATAATATTCGTATATTTTATTATAAACTATATCAGGAAAAAGGCTATTGATATGCCTTGTATGGATACGATCGCTAAGTATTTGTTTTACATTATTATTATTGATTTTACGCTGGAATCACTCGATCAGATTCACAGGATTTATGAGGCCGGTGAATCATTCCAGATTATTTCGATGCTGGTTTCGGGTAAATTAATATTTACTCTGGGTATAATGCAGGTTTTGCTTGGAACCATTGTTCCTTTGCTAACCCTGGGTTTCTTTCAGTTTTACAAACCGAAGGAAATAATCAGGAAGTGGGCTTATTTTATTGTTAGTGTTCTTGTGTTAGTAGGAATATTCTTCATGAGATGGAATGTGGTTATCGGTGGGCAGCTATTTTCGAAAAGCTTCCTGGGGTTCACAAGTTTCAAACTTCAATTAATAGGTTCAGAAGGAATTTTAATGGCTTGTGTTTGGATGATTGTGCCATTTTTAATTCTGACTGCTTTATTATACCTGTTCCCACCCTGGAAGAAAACTGTTGTTGAGTAAACGTATTTTTTCAGGGAGTAAAAAATAGACTTAAGGACAAAGTTTTTGTACCCAGGTGGTTGTCATGTTCTAAGTGCAAACCAATTTTTGGGACAATAGGTTGTATTGCTGTGTTTTTATAGTATTTATATTCAAAAATGACTCAAAATGGGAATTGATGATAATAATGAAAATACCGGGCAATCGTTAATTGAAAGGCTCGATAAATTGGAATACAGGATAAGCCGGATTGAAGGAGCTTTGTCCTTAAGTTTTGATGAGGAAAAATATAAAAATGGTGAAGATCGGTTTTTGCAGAAAAAGAAACCGGTTGTAAAAGATGATGATTCAGTCGAAAACCGCATTGGTGAGCACGGAATGGCCTGGTTAGGAAATATTATTCTGACCTTTGGTATCATTTTTCTTACACAATACTTTAATTCTCTTGGATTTACTTTTTTGTCAAGTGTTCTTGGACTAATAACAACAGGAATTGTTTTTTACCTGTCAAAATACTTTAAAATTAATTATCAAAGTCTTGCATTATTGTTTCAGCTTACCGGTTATGTTTTGCTTTATTATTTTATAATGCGACTATTCTTTTTTATGGAGGAGCCGGTAATTAAGCAAAAATATATTGTAATTTTCTTTTTACTTGTTCACAATGTATTTTTATTTATTGACTTTTTAAAATCGAAGAATACCATTAAAGGTGCGATAGGTGTTGTTTTAATCACCCTAACAGCAATTCTTACCGATAATTCCGTTTTGTGTTTCATATTATTCACTTTAGCGGCCTATGGGCACTTTTATGCATATAAGCAGATAAAAAGTGCAAAGCTTTTACTTTTCAGTATTTTTACCTCTTATATAGGTATATTGGTTTATATATTAGGAAATCCGATTGTTGGCCATAATTTACATTTTATACAAGACGATCAGTTTATATTGATTTTTGTGATCGCTATCGCCGCTATTTATTCTCAACTGGCTTTGCAACCTAAATCAGAACATCCCTATGTTAATGATGGAATATTTAGTGCCATAATCCTCAATGGTATTTTGTTTAGTTTAATTCTGGGTATTTCAGTTATTGCCTTGTTCGAGAAGCATTTTATCTGGATATTTTTAAGTTTATTTATTATTTGCCTTGCATTTTCAGCCTGGTTAAAGCTAAAGTCAGAATGGGTAAATGTAACCGCTTTATACGCCTTATATAGTTTTATGGCATTTAGTGTGGCTGTTTTTAGTTTTTATGCTTTACCATGGGCTCTTTTCTGGTTATCTATTGAAAGTTTACTGGTAGTAGCCATATCGTTATGGTACAGGACCAAAATTATCATCATACTCAACCTGGCTTTGTATACATTACTGCTTCTTTTAAACCTGTTTTATTCCGATTTCCAAAGCATAACATATTTCACTTTTGGTATTGTGGCTATATTTTCAGCGCGCATTATTAATTGGAAAAAAGAACGACTTGAAATTAAAACTGAGTTTTTAAGAAATACCTACTTAATAGCTGCTTTTATAATATTTCCAATATCATTATATAAAACAGTTCCAGCGCAATATGTCACCATTTCGTGGGCATTGTTAGCGGTTGGTTATTTTTTATTAAGTCAGCTATTGAAAAAAGTTAAATACCGGTATCTGGCAATAGGAACGTTAATAGCAACAGCTTTTTATCTTTTTATTATTGATATGTCAAAAATAGAGCTGGTTTTCAGGGTAATTGCGTTTTTAGGATTGTCATTAATTTTGATTTTTATATCGATCTTTTATTCTCGCAGGAGAAAATTATCTGAAGATAATGGTGAAAATATAAATGATGATTAAGCGCCTTCATCTGACTATTAAGATTGGATCACAAATTTGGTTGGCAAATAATTTGAGAACAACACTGTGCGATGTTGGATCTCCAATAAAAAAAGACGAATCTTATTCCGTTTACAGGAAATTTATATTTATCGATAAGATGTATTAAGGATTAATAAGTAAAATGAAACGAACACTAACAAACTAAGCTTAATTGCACCATGTGTTTGTGGGCTTTTTGCTTTCAAATTAAATTAAACTAACTATTATAAAATAGGTGGCGGATATACCTCCAGTGCCAACAAAAAAAGCAGGATAGTATTTTTCCTGCTTTTTAATGTTATAAATATTAGTTCTAATTTGATCCAAATAACAGAGAGTAAATTATCAGGATAATCAGGGAAATTCCTACCGAGAGGAAAATAAAGCCAAATGTTTTGATAAATCTCATCCTGTTTTTCGAAATTTCCATCTCAACTTTAACTTCTTTAATTTTACCCGATTTAACCAGTTCTTCGTATTCTTTAGGTCGATCTTCCTTATATTCCTCTTCAGGAATATGGCCGGTAAATATTACGGTATCCATTGGAAAGGCTTCTGGCCTGAAGTGTGTATTGAAGAAGTGTATTGTGAAAATAAAACCAACAGCCAGTAAGGCTTCATCACTGTGGATAATCTGGGCAACATTTATTAACCATCCGGGTGCGATTCGGGTAAATATTTCAGGGAACCACATGAGTAATCCTGACAATCCAATTACTCCAACCCCCCAAAATACTGCCATATAATCAAATTTTTCCCAATAAGTCCATCTTCCGTATTGAGGTTTGGGGCCACGGCCGATAAACCATTTAATGGTAGCTCCAAAATCTCTGATATCCTGACGGTTAAACATTAATGAAGAGCTACTGAATATAAATTTATTAAACTTAATACCTTTCTTGAATTTAGTATATAGCAAAGCACTTAAGTGGAATGCAAAATAACCAAAGGTAATAATAGCAGCAAATCGGTGCCAGTTGCCTGCAGCATGTACACCACCAATAGCCTCAGATAAAGTTTTGGCCCATGGCATATTGGCAAATTTTAGCATCATTCCGGTAAGTGCCAGAATTATAAAGCTGATTATTACAAAAATATGAGTTACCCGGTGTCGGGTTTTGAATCTTCTTATATATACCTTATTACCAGCCTTATGATGCAGTTCTTTTCTGCGTTTACGCTCTTTCAATGAACGAGGCAGCCATAGCAGTGTATGAAGACCAAAGAAGGCAAATACACCAATCAACAGGAAGGTCATTCCCCAGAATGCATAATATAATGCAGGGTATTCGTCGCGGTTGTTATGGGTGGCATGAGTCAAAAACCCGGTAAAGCGGTGGCGTGCATCAGGGTGACATTTTTGACAGGTACCTAATATATTTTGTCTGCTAACTTCCGATTCAGGATTTTTTACATTCAATATTTTATGAGCACCATGGCAATCAGAACATTTCGCTGCTTCTTTATATCCCAGAGTATAAGCTTTTCCATGGTATGTTTCCATATATGTTTCAGCTAAATGTTGATGGCAACGTCCACACTGCTCTGTGATTTCAAACATAAATTTGTCACCTTTTATATCGGAAATTACGTGAGCCGAGTGACAAACTACGCAGGTCGGAAATTTATTATCACCTTTATCTTTAAGTATGGAGTGGTCGCTGGCAATGTATTCATCATAAATTCCTTTATGACATTTTGCACAGGTTTTAGGAACATTTTTGGGATTAATTGATGACCGCTCATCTTCCTCTTTTAGTTCAAAGTGGGCTGTGTGGCAGTCGGTACAAATAGCCGTATTTATCAATCCTTTCTTCTCCATGCTTTGACCATGAACACTCTTTGAATAGTCGGCAATTGGATTTTTTTCTTTAAGATTTGTGTTTTGATTGGCCTTACCATTTTCATTATGGCAACCTCCGCATAAGCCGGGTACGGCAGTGCGGTAAGTAGGCGAGGAGTCATCTTCATGGCCTTTTACCAGGTGTGTGCCATGGCAGGTAGTACAATAAGGCGCATTTTCATTTTTGGCGAAATAGGCCTGGCCATGTCCACTTTCAAAGTATTTTTCCGCAACTTCCTGGTGACATGCTGAGCAATCCACTTTTTTTGCCGTCTCACAAGGTCTCATAGCCCTAGTAGTAACATCGGAGTGACACTTAACGCATTTAATATTAATATGCTTCGATCCAATAAAATCAGCAGGCGTCACTTTAAGTGAAACAGACTTGCCGTCAACTGTTTTATGAATGTCATCTTTCGCATGGCATTTTAAACAGGAATTATCAGATATTGACTCAATAATATTTTGTTGGTTAACGATATGTGGAGGATGGCAATCGGAACAAGCAGGAACTGCACCCGGCTTCTTCTCCCATAATTGCTTATTAATTACCTTAACGTGCACATCTTCGATGCGGGCATGACACTTCATACAGGTCGAGGCAATATTGTTAACTGAAATACTTGAATTTTTATTGGTATGCGGCAGAATTTTATGATTTCCATGACAATCGTTACATGTTGCTGTAACCGTCAGACCACTCTGGTATAAACCTCTTCCGTGAATACTTTGACTGTAATTTTCAAGAATGTTATGTTCAGAAATATTATACGATCGGGCCACTGGAGCACCTTCTTTATGACATTTTCCACATAACAGCGGAATATTCATTTTATAGGTCCTTGATTTTGGATTGGAATTGGCCAAAATATCATGGGTTCCGTGACACTCTTTACAACTTGGAGCGTATTTGGCTTTGGCTTTTAAAGCTTTTCCGTGAACTCCTTCATCGTATTCCTTTTCAACATCATCATGGCAGTTGCCGCAGTTTACTTTAGCAAGATTTTCCTTATGGGGGAATTCCTCAACGGCGGCATCTTCGTGACAAAAAGTACAATCCAGATCTTTGTGTGGTGAATTTTTTAAGGTGTTCAGGTTAACAAATAAAGAAATACTTTTTCCACCAACCTCCTTTGTTAATTCAGGATCTTCATGACAAGTCATACAATCATCATTGGTTTGACCCATAACATTGTAATGGCAGAGCAAACCGAAGAAGAATAGTAAAATTAGTATTGTTTTTTTACAAAAACGGTAACTAGTAAGTAATATCATAATATTAGGCTATTTATAAATTATTGATTTTGAATTATTAAGCTAACAAAAAATTAAATTGGTTTTTAATACCATAATAATATTATCGTGTTTGAAAATATTAATATTTAGGGAGCAATAAGGCTATTATTCTTACTTATTTACTAGTATAAAAATTGAATTTGATACGTATTGTAATTGATGTAAAATAATATCATGGTTAATATACAACTTTATTGATAAAATTCTGTATCAATTTGGTGGTTGTAGAGTTTTTTTTTAAAACAAGCAAATTTCCTTTTAAAAAGAATTAATTTTATGTTAATAGTAGTAAATTTGATCTTCAGAAAATGACCAGTGTTAGGAGATGGTCGAATTGATATAATGTTAGTAGTATTAATTTAATAGAAAGGAACCAATTATGTTAAAAAATTTTGTATTATTAATCTGTTTTGGATTTTTGATGGTAAGTGTATCATCAGCTCAGGATCATGAATATATTGGGGCTGTGAAATGCAAAATGTGCCACAATAAATCAACCACAGGAAAACAGTATGACATCTGGGCTGCCAGTCCTCATGCTAAAGCAATGGAAAGTTTGAGCAGTGACAAAGCTAAAGAATATGCCAAAGCTCATAACATTGCCGATCCAGCAAAAGACAAAACCTGTTTAGCATGTCATAGCACTTATCATAGTGCAAGTGAAAGTTTAATGGCAACGATTACTGAAAAAGAAGGTGTTTCATGTGAATCATGTCATGGACCTGGTAGTTCATATAAATCAATGACTATCATGAAAGATTTGGCTAAAGCTAAAGCAAATGGTTTAGTTGTACCTACAAAAGAAACTTGTGTGAAATGTCATAATGAAAAAAATCCATTCCACAAACCATTTGATTTTGATACATATGTGAAGAAGATTGCACATCCAAATCCAGCAAAATAGTATTCAGTTTTATTATACATAATCCCCTGGCATTCTGTCAGGGGATTTTTTTTTCTCTTAAAATAAATTTGTTTAATGTATTGAAAGTTAATATCTTGTATTGATATTTATTAGAATGCGTTTCTGTACAATTAATTTAAATCAATAGTATAATTGATATAAAATTACAAATTGATATATATAAATCATTGGATAGAACTGTAACTTTATTGGTATTCAAGTTTTTTCTCCATCATTTATTTATAAGTTTGCCGTTCAATTTAAACTAAAAAATTATTTGATTATGAAATTACCATCTTCATATTACAACCTGGTTTCGTACATAGGGGTATCCATTGCGGGATTAAGTCTGTCTGTGATAATTTTTATGATGATACTTACTACGCGTATGCAAGAAACCAATCCTTATATTGGGATTATTCTATTCTTGCTATTACCGGCACTTCTGGTTTTGGGTCTTATCTTGATCCCGCTTGGAATGTGGTTGAAAGCGCGTAAGGTTAAAAGAGACCACGGGTCATTAACTGATAGCAGATTTATTTTGAACTTAAATGATAGAAGACACCGTAATGCTGCACTTGTTTTTATTTTTGGAACCATGGTTTTTCTGTTTTTTACGGGAATTGGCAGTTACGAACTATATCATTATTCAGAATCGGTTGAATTTTGTGGACAGGTATGTCACCAGGCAATGAGCCCTGAATACACAGCCTATCAAAAATCGCCTCATGCAAAGGTTATGTGTGCACAATGCCACATTGGTTCAGGAGCAAAATGGTTTGTAAAAGCTAAAATATCAGGTTTGTACCAGGTTTATGCTGTGTTGGCTAATAAAGTGCCTCATCCGATTGAAACTCCAATTGCTAATTTGCGTCCCGCACGTGAAACTTGTGAAAAGTGCCACTGGCCCCAAAAGTTTTATTCAAATTCGTTACGTGACCTTAAATTTTACCTGAGTGACGAGGAAAATACTCCATGGGAAATACAGTTAAGAATGAAGATTGGTGCCGATCATAGTTCACAGGGTTATACAGAAGGTATTCACTGGCATATTAATCCTGATGTTCAGATTGATTATATAGCTTCGGATAAAAAACGTGAAGTGATTCCATGGGTCAGATATATTAATAAAGCTACTGGTGATACTACCATATTTGAAGATAATTCGGATCCACTTGATGAAAATGCAAAAGATACTTTATCGATGAGGGAAATGGACTGCATGGACTGTCATAACCGTCCGGCTCACAAATATCTGACTCCGTCAACTTTTGTTAATAATGCAATGGCGGGTGGTGAAGTGTCGCCGGAATTACCCGGAATAAAAGCACTTGCCATGGAGATTTTTGCTGAACAGTATTCGAATACTGACACTGCAATGAAAGTGATAGAGAATAAGGTATGGAATTATTATATGGAAAATTATCCTGAATTGATTGCTCAAAAAGAATCGGTGGTAAAACAAGCTATAGCAGGGCTTCAAAAAGGATATAAACAAAATATGTTCCCGGAGATGAAGGCTGATTGGAATGCTTATCCGGATCATATTGGGCATATGGAATTTAACGGTTGTTTCCGTTGTCATAATGACCAGCATCAGTCAACATCAGGAAAGGTTATTTCACGCGATTGCAATTTGTGCCATTCTATTATGCAACAAGGAAATCAGGATTCCGTTCAATATGCCAAGTTTAATGAAAATCTTGAATTCAGGCATCCGGTTGATATCGATCAGGCCTGGAAGGAATCATCATGCTCTGATTGTCACAGAGAAATGTATTAGAAGAAGAATATTTATAATAGTTTA
This sequence comes from Bacteroidales bacterium, assembly GCA_046704385.1. Classification (GTDB taxonomy): domain Bacteria; phylum Bacteroidota; class Bacteroidia; order Bacteroidales; family SZUA-534; genus GH45. The sequence continues at coordinate 174,817 of JBJKSB010000009.1, forward strand.
AAGCCGGGTTTCAAAAGAATCCGGCTTTTATTTTAGCGGAACCGTAAAATAAAACTTGCTACCCCGACTCACTTTGCTTCTTACCCAAATTTGTCCTCCATGTCTTTCAACAAATTCTTTGCAAAGAGATAATCCCAGTCCGGTTCCTGGTTCATCTCCGGTACCCGGCTTCGACTTTACCCTTGAGCCGTCAAAAAGCTGTTCAATTTCATGGGGTGGAATACCGATTCCGTTATCCAGAACACCTATAGTTATTTTGGTGGCTGATAATGTAGCTTGAATTATTATTGTACCATTATTGTTGGTGAACTTTATGGCATTTGAAACCAGGTTTCTCAAAATGGTTTTTAGCATTTCTTCGTCGGCTGTTACTATAATTTCGTCAGATACTTTAAGTTCAATATGTATGTTCTTAACCGAGGCATTCTGATTCAATATTTCGGTTATTTCAACGCAAAGTTCTTTCAAATTTAAATTAACTGGGATAAAAGGAATGATCCCGGTTTGCGACCGAATCCAGATAAGCAATTCATCTAAAAGTTCATAAGTGTTTTTGGCTGTATGATTAATAATGTCTAATTGGTTTTCAATTTTATCAATGTCATACTTTCTGATATTTTTTCGGAGTAAATTCAGGAATCCGAGTATAGTTACAAACGGGTTTTTCAGATCGTGCGCAAGGATTGAAATAAAACGGTTTTTATCAGCGACAGCCTGATTGAGCTGTGTGTTTTTTATGTTAATTTCAGCTTCAAATAGCTTACGCTCGATAACTTTCCCGGTATTTTCGGCAATTACCTCCAATAAATCCATCTCTTCTTTTAGAAAAACCTGATCTGCCGTTTTAAATCTCCTGTCTAAAAAATACACTTCAATAAATCCAACATTTTGGTTGTTGGTTATTAAAGGCGTTGAGATTTTTAATGCACTTTGTTTATAGTTATTGGTTTTGAATTCGTTTTGATTAAATACCAAACGGGCTGCGGTTTTTCCCGGATATTGAAATCCGGAAGGAATTAAATTGATGGTACCCTGAAGGATTCTTTCAATAGATAGGTTTGGGTCCTGTTTGATGTAAATAATATTATAAATACATTCCAATTCCTTTAATTGTATTTTAATTTTTTCAGCGGCCTGTTTTCGCTGAGTGATGTCGTGGAAAAAGCCAATGAAACGTCCTCCGTCAATATCCTGATATTGGGCACTTACTTCGAAATCAATCAATTGTCCGTCTTTTTTTCGATGTCTGCTTTCAAAGTGTGCCTGTCCCAGTTCTTTAATTTTACTCATCGTCAAAGCCTCCTTGTTCAAAGAACCGGATAAAACTATTTCAGAAAAGTTCATAGAAAGGATCTCATTACGACTATAACCAATCATCTGGCAGTAAGCATCATTAACATCGAGAAACTGTCCCTGATTGTCTAACATCCAAAAACCATCAAGCGTAGTCTGTAAAATGTTCCGGTTTTGCTCTTCACTTTCTTTTAAAGCCTGTTTGGCCCTTACATGGTCAATAACTTCCCAAATAGTTTCCATGAATAATGAAAGTTGATGCACATCGGTTTCGTCGTAATCCCCTTCTTTATTGGCAACCCCTATCACCCCAACAATTTTTTGATTTCTGAAAACCGGTATCGACATAAAATTATCTAACGGCACATGTCCTTCCGGAAATCCTTTTTTTAAAGGATTTTCGGTATGAAAATCATTTACTAAAATTGGTTTTCGTTGGCGTACTACATCACCCCATAATCCGGTATCATCGAGAAAATGAACTTTTGTTTTATTTTGTATTTTGCATGAAGGCTTCACCCCATGCGACAAAGTATTCATTATAAATACGTTGCGATTTTCAAAATAATGATAAATGTATCCTATTTTACTTCCGCTAAGAGTGATAGCCTGTTCAAGAGAGTATTGAAGAAAATCGCGAACATTATCGAAAGGCTGTTGTAATACATCAATGAGGCTGCGAAGCCTCTGTTCGGTTCTATTACGTTCTTCGATGAGTTGATTTCGTTCAGTTACATCATTAATAATACCAAGGCCACCAATAATAAGTTGATTTTTATCTTTTAAGGGAGCAAAGATGGCCTGGGCCATTATTTTTTTTCCTGATGTAGCAGATTGATAATTTCCCTCCTGAATTTCTGTAATCCCTTTAAGTGAATTTTTAATGTAAGAGGTAAGTCTCTTATCCAATAGAGAAAGCATGTTTAAACCGAGAAGGTGTCCTTTGGAGGTTCCAAGTATTTGTGAAATACTTTCATTACAGGTGGTAATTATACCGTCAGAGTTGTACGAGATTAATCCAATAGGAGAATTTTCAAAAATCAATCGGTATTTTTCTTCACTTTCTGCCAGTTTGTGATTGGTGTGTTTGAGCTGTTCAGTGGTTTGCTGAAGCTTAATCAGGTTATTGACTTTTATCCGTAATGAAATTTCGGTTACGGGTTTTGTCAGATAATCATTGGCTCCCCGTGCCAGGGCTTTAATGATTTTGTGTTCCTGCGAAGAAGCACTTACTACCACTATAGGGAGCTCACTTTGGGTATAATATTTCCTGACAATTTTCAAAACTTGCATTCCGTTGGTATCAGGAAGCTCCAAATCAAGCAGCACCAGGTTAAATTGGTTTTGTTTTAATTCATCAAGGCCGGCTTGTCCTGAATGAGCCAATTTAATGGAATAATCATTTTGACCCAATAATGATACAAGATATTCAGCATAGGTTATGCTGTCTTCTATAATCAGAATACTCAACTGGTTCATTATAATTCCCAACGTTTAAAAGAAAACACCCCAATAAAGATATTTTAATTTATTGATTTGCCAAACATAGTCCAGACAAATCCATATATAAATAAGTCAGCCTTATGGTGAAACGAAATTTTCTTTTAAGCTATTTAGTGTTTAATGCTTCGCAGTATCAACCACCAACAAGAAATTAAAAACGACCCTAATATCCTTTATGGATTATATTAATTCAATTGATTTGAGAGTTGTTTGATTTTAGTTTCCAATTTATCACTGGCTTCAACCAGTGGTAATCTAAGGCTATTTTCAATCAGTCCTAAATGTTTCATATAAGCTTTAACACCAGCTGGATTTCCCTCTTCAAACAATGAATTCATGATATCGATCAGCTTATAGTGGATTGCTCTGGCTTCATTAAATTTTTCTTTTAATGCAAGATTTACCATTGCCGAAAATTGGGCCGGGAATGCATTGGATATAACTGATATAACACCATCGAAACCCAGCGAAATGAGGGGGAGTGTAGTGGCATCGTCGCCTGAAAGCATTAGAAAACCCTTAGGTTTGTTTTTTATAATTTGCATTATTTGAGTAAAGTCACCTGATGCTTCTTTAACTCCAATTATATTTTTGAATTCTTTGGCAAGTTTTACTGTTGTAGTTGCTGCCAGATTTGACGCTGTACGACCTGGTACATTATATAAAATGATGGGTTGATGCGTAGCATTTGCAATGGCTTTAAAGTGTTCGTACAAGCCAGTCTGGTTTGGTTTATTATAGTAAGGGGCAACCGATAATAATGCATCAATTCCCTGTTTTTCCAATTCCCGGGCCTTTTTAATAATATCAGCCGTGTTATTTCCACCACAACCAACCACTAAAGGTACCCTGTTTTGGTTAATTTCGATAATAAAATCAACTACAGCCTTTCTTTCATCCTGAGTTAATGTAGCTGCTTCACTGGTTGTTCCAAGCGCTACAATATAATTTGTACCATTTTCAATCTGAAAGTTGACTAATTTTTCCAGAGCATTAAAATCGATACTTTTATCCACTCTGAAAGGAGTTATAATAGCTACACCCGTACCTTTAAATTTTGAGTTATCCATGAGTTTAATTGAATTTGTCTAAATAGTGCAATACCTGGTCAAAATAATACCTGGAATCAGAATCCGGATTAATATCCATCATTAAATCAAATGGGCTATCATTTATAAAATAACCTATTTTAAACTTTGCTTTGGATTTTGAAAGCAGATATTTCATAGGGTAAAATGAAACACTTCCAAAATCAATTAAAATATCGAACTCAAAGTTTTGAAATTCCAGAGCTGCCTGACTTGATGGCCTTAAAAGCCAATCGAGTTCTTTGTCGTAAAAAAAATTAAAAGCCTTTTCGCTTAAAAAGAAATCTGAGGGCTTTTTTTCCGGAATATATGCCAGAACAAAAGTTTGAATTCCTTTTGAAGCGAGATCTTTAAGAAGTTTTTTTACGTCTTCAAGAATTTTGGGTGATGTTGCAGCAAATGTTACTCCAACTGTTTTTGCATTCTTTAATGAACAAACCTTTGTATTTCTGACTTCATTCTTCAAACCTTTGCTTAATGCCCAGTTACTGAGTTTTAATTTAAGCCGATTATATTTTTTTTCCTTTGCCATTAACTATTCTTCCATTTTCCCATGACATTGCTTGTATTTTTTCCCGCTACCGCAAGGGCAGGGATCATTTCGGCCAACTTTTTTCTCAACCCTTACAGGTTGAACTTTGCGTTGTTGTTGCTCGGGACTTCCGCTCATTGAATCATCGGTACGGCTGGTATTGTATTTACTCATATCAAGTTTCCTGCGTTGTTCGGCTTGTTTCACCTGCTCGGGATCCTGCACAGGGATATTACCTTTCATTAAAATTGAAACCTGATCGCGGTTTACTTTTCCAACCATGTCCTTGAAAAGGTCGAAACTTTCAAATTTATAAATTAAAAGTGGATCTTTTTGCTCATAAGTTGCGTTCTGAACTGATTGTTTCAATTCATCCATTTCACGCAAATGCTCTTTCCATGCTTCATCAATGGTTAATAAACTGATAGATTTTTCGATTGAACGCACTAAATCTTTACCATCTGATTCATAAGCTTTCTTTAAGTTGGTTACAATATTATAGGTTTTTTGACCATCCGAAATTGGAATTACTATGTTTTCATAAACCTGGCCCTGACGTTCATATACATTTTTTACAACCGGATAAACTCTTTTTTGGATACTTTCCGATTTTCTTTTATAGGCCTCTAATACAATACGATATAGTTGTTCAGATAATTCACTGGTATTTTCTTTTAAGAAATCTTCCTGCGAAAATGGCGATTCAACTGAAAGTGCTCTAATACATTCAAATTTGAAACCTTCATAATCGTGAGTTCCATGGAACTCTTCCACAAGGTTTTCGCAAACATCAAACATATTATTGGCTATGTCAACACTTAATCTGTCACCAAATAAAGCATGCTTACGTCGTTTATAAATAACTTCGCGCTGGTTGTTCATAACATCATCATATTCCAGCAATCTTTTACGAATACCGAAGTTATTTTCTTCTACTTTCCGCTGAGCTCGTTCAATTGATTTTGAGATCATGGAATGTTGAATAACTTCGCCCTCTTTTAGTCCCAACCGGTCCATCATGCCTGCAATTCGGTCTGAACCAAACAAACGCATCAGGTTGTCTTCAAGGGAAACAAAAAACTGTGAAGTTCCCGGGTCACCCTGACGACCGGCACGACCGCGCAACTGACGGTCGACACGACGTGATTCATGACGTTCTGTACCTAATATTGCCAAACCTCCGGCGGTACGTACCTCTTCCGAAAGTTTAATATCGGTACCCCTACCAGCCATATTTGTTGCAATAGTTACCGTTTTAGCTTTTCCGGCTTCAGCTACAATATCGGCCTCACGCTGGTGTAATTTAGCATTTAATACATTGTGTTTTATGCCTCTGATTTTAAGCATCCGGCTGAGCAATTCTGATATCTCAACAGAAGTTGTACCCACCAAAACCGGCCGGTTATTGTTTACCAGGCTTACAATTTCTTCAATTACAGCATTATATTTTTCACGGGTGGTTTTATAAACCAGATCTTCGTGGTCGTTACGGGCAATGGGCCTGTTTGTTGGAATTACAACCACGTCAAGTTCATAAATATTCCAGAATTCACCAGCTTCGGTTTCGGCAGTACCGGTCATACCTGCAAGTTTGTTGTACATTCTGAAATAATTTTGCAGGGTAATAGTTGCAAAGGTCTGCGTGGCGGCTTCAACTTTTACATTTTCCTTGGCCTCAATTGCCTGGTGTAACCCATCGGAATAACGGCGGCCCTCCATGATACGGCCGGTTTGTTCATCTACTATTTTTACTTTGTTCTCGATTACCACGTATTCCACATCGAGTTCGAACATGGCATAGGCCTTTAACAACTGGTTGATGGTATGCACACGTTCTGATTTCACTGCATAGTCCTGAAGCATTTCATCCTTCTGCTTCATTTTTTCATCACCAGTTAGCTCCATTCGCTCCAATTCTGCAATTTTGGCTCCGATATCGGGTAAAACGAAAAAGCTGTGATCTTCAGTATCCGTTGAAATCAGGTCGATACCTTTATCTGTTAGCTCAACTGCATTTTGCTTTTCATCGATTACAAAGAACAGATCGTCAGTAACTTTATGCATGTTTTTGTTGTTGTCCTGCATATAAAAGTTTTCTGTTTTTTGCATCTGTACTTTAATGCCAGGTTCGCTTAAATATTTTATAAGCGCCTTATTTTTTGGCAAACCTTTAAAAGCTCGTAACAACAACATTGAACCTTCATCGTATTTACCATCTGATAATAGTTTTTTGCTTTCGGAAAGGAGAGAGGTAACCAGGTTTTTTTGAGCCTGGTATATCTTTTGAATTTTAGGTTTTAGTTCATCAAATAACTGGTTTTCACCTTTTGGAACCGGACCTGAAATGATTAACGGAGTACGGGCATCGTCAATTAATACAGAGTCGACCTCATCGACAATGGAATAATTATGTCGGCGTTGTACCAGATCATCAGGGCTAATAGCCATATTATCACGCAGATAGTCGAAACCGAATTCGTTGTTGGTACCGAACGTTATATCTGATTGATAAGCTTTTCGTCTTGCTTCGGAGTTGGGTTGATGTTTGTCGATACAGTCAACTGAAAGTCCGTGAAATTCGTATAATGGTCCCATCCACTCGGCATCCCTTTTTGCCAGGTAATCGTTCACGGTTACCACATGAACACCACGATGGGTAAGGGCATTTAGAAATACCGGCAGCGTAGCAACAAGTGTTTTACCTTCACCAGTGGCCATTTCAGCAATTTTGCCTTTATGAAGAACAACACCCCCAATGAGCTGTACATCGTAATGTACCATGTCCCAGGTAATTTCATTTCCACCAGCTATCCACTGGTTATACCAAATGGCTTTATCGCCTTTAATTTCAACACTATCGCGTTGAGCAGCTATATTGCGGTCAAAATCGGTGGCAGTAACCTCAACAAACTCATTCTCTTTAAATCGACGTGCAGTTTCTTTAATAACTGAAAATGCAACAGGCAGTATTTTATCTAAAACTTCTTCTATTTTATCATCAATCGACTTTTCAATCTTGTCAATTTCATTGTAGATCTCTTCCTTTTTATCAATTTCAATATTATCATTGTCCAGGTTTTTTCTCAGTTCTTCAATTTGATTGTTTTCTTCCTGAATAAAGTCAGTTATTTCTTTCTGTAAGTCAAGAGTTTTATTGCGAAGATCGTCGTTGGTAAGCGATGTTATTTTTGCATATTGTTCCTTTACTGCTTCAACATAGGGTGAAATTTCCCTAATATCGCGATCGGATTTATTGCCAAATAGTTTTGTTAAAAAGTTATCAACTATACTCATAATATTGTATGTATTTCTTTAAATTTCAATTATTTGAGGAATATTTATGATGTTTTATTCCGAGTGTGACAAAAATAGCTGTTTTTTTAGAAGATAAGTCAGATTAGAAGGATTTTTCACCTTTTTGGGAGATTTTAATAAAAAAAATAATCGAAGGCTTGCTTCAAGGTACCGCTTTTTCTCTTCTGATTTTATAAGATCACTTGAAATTTGTGGTGGATTCATTTATTTGACATTTACCCCTACGTTGGTCAGCAAATTTTGTCAGGCCAACGCTCAGGTTAAATTATGAAGGTTACATTATTTTAAATTATTGAAAACAAGGGTGTTCTGCTGTGAAGTTGATGTTAAGGGTGCGAGGGATTCCGAAATAAGAGGACCGAGGTGTATAAAAAAAACCGGTGGCACACCGGTTCTTTTCAATTTGATTATGTCGCTAATTTTTAAAACGAAAGCATTTAGCAAACTTCAACTTGATGTAAATGCCTGTCAATTATGTCAATTGAATTTCCTATGGTATATAATTGTTTTTCTTCTTCGTTACTTAACGAAATATTAAACCGACTCTCAATAAAGAACAGGAAACAGTTCCAATCACTTTCATCAAAAAATAAATCATTTTGAAATTGTGTTTCGGGTGTAATTTCATCGCGGTTAACGCCTAGTTTTCTTAGGATTCGGTATATGCCTAGTTTAATGTCTTTTTCCATCTTTGTATTTTAAAATAGTAAGCAAAATACTCGTAGCTAAAAATGCTACACATAACTATTAAACAATTCGTAGTTTAATAACCCTACCCCCGTTGTGTATTTTTTTTAAAATTCAGAGTTTCCTGAGAAATGCAATTTAGATTTCCGGTTTACGTCGCAATAGCTTTTTTTGGGATTGTTGTTTCTTATTTTCTGCTTTCTTTAATAAGGAGGTTACTGTGGGTTTTGTGGGTTTTCTTTTTTTTACGGGTTTAAGAGCCCTTTCAATTAACTGAAAGAATTTTGCGATGGCCTCTTCTTTGTTTTTAAGCTGCGACCGGGATGTTTGTACGGTAATTATGAGTTCGTTTTCAATGGTTAATTTGCTTTTTAATTTGGAAAGGAGCGTGATTATTTGTTCTTCGTTTAAAATATCTGAAGCTGAAACATGAAACCGCAATTCAATTTTGGAACTTACCTTATTTACATTCTGACCACCCGGTCCACTGCTGCGTACAGCACTAAAACTAAGTTCCTGGATTAATTTATTTTTTTGATACTCTGATAACATGCAATTAATATTTACATCAATTTGTGGTAAAACTTTGAAATAATAAGCTAAAAATAGCTAAAATAATAATCCGACTTGTAAATGCCAACTGGCAAACCAAAATGGTTTTTTTGCATTAATCGATAAAAATTACCGCTTTACCGGAAAAAAGTTGGTATGCAATAAATTTTCATTTTCATTTACAAATAAAAAACATGCATTTTTTCAGAAATCATTATTGTAAAGAACCGGAGGTCCTGAAGGAAATTAAAAACCGGGAGTTGTGGCTTGAGAATTTTATCAATAAGTTCAGGATTTTCCTGATTACTTTTTTGAGTGTGGGCGATTTTATAACTGCTCATATACTTGGAGTGTTTAAAGCCAGTTTTGTTGTTTATGGTATCTTATTTGCCCTTGTTATTTATTCTTGTCTGGGATGGTTGCATGTTATTACAAAACAACGAAAGCCTCGTCCGGCATTAAAATATATAACGGTATTTGTGGATTATATGTGGGTTTTTGTGGCATTTGTTGCCGGTAAAGATCTAATGCTTTCAATAATCCCTATTTCATTGGATCAGCTTTTATTGTTGGCAACCATTTTCTTTATTACCATAAACTCAGTTTCAGCATTAAAAATTCAGGTACCGGTAATATTTTTCAGTACTGCTTTAGGCATTGTGCTTAATGTAATTATGCACTGGTATTTAGGCAGCCAACTGGTAATAATCATCTATTCAAGTACCTTCATTTTAATTTCAGGCTTTTTTGATCGTTATATATCCGATTTTATTTTTCATTCATTTGTAAGTAATCACCGTCTTGCAGAAACCAATAAAAATCTGGCCCAGGCACATGAGGAAATTAAAACGCAAAACGAAGAGATTAATGCCCAGAATGATGAACTGGCTACTCAAAATGAGTACCTGGCAAAACAACGTGATGAAATTACTTTTCAAAAGAAGCAAATAACCAGCAGTATTGAATATGCAAGCCGGATACAAAAGGCTGTGCTTGATACCACTTCAGAGATTGAAAAAGTGGCACTTGAGAGTTTTATTGTTTTTGAACCCAAGGATATCGTAAGTGGGGATTTCTATTGGTTTAAGGAAATTAAGATTCAGGAAAAATTGTACAAGATTTTTGCGGCGGTTGATTGTACCGGACATGGAGTACCCGGGGCATTTATGAGTATGCTTGGAACCTCATTTTTAAATGAAATAGTCACAGAATTTACCACTGAAATTAATGCCGCCCGGATATTAAACAGGTTGCGCGAAAATGTTAAAAACCAGCTCCATCAAAAAACTACTAATACACAAGTTAAGGATGGTATGGATATGGCATTATGTATACTGGATTATGAGAATATGAGTATCCAATATGCCGGTGCAAATAATCCCTTATTCCTGGTCAGACCTGTAAAAGGAAAAAACTCATTTGAGCTTGAAGAGTTTAAACCTGATAAAATGCCTATTGGAGTTTATCTTAAGGAGAAGGAATCGTTTACCAATACTGAAATTGCTATTAGTAAAGGTGATATAGTGTATGTTTTTTCAGATGGGATTGTTGATCAATTCGGTGGAACAACGGGTGAAAAATTCAAAAAGCGGAGATTAAAAGAGTTATTACTTAAGGTTGCCCATCTTCCAATGAAGGAACAAAAATCGGAAATAGAACGTGAATTAAGAAATTGGATGGGATCGGAGTTTGACCAGATTGATGATATAACCCTTATAGGAGTGAAGATATAAAAAAAGGTTGTTTTCAACATAGAAGACAACCCTTTAATTTAATTTTATCAGTTCTCAATTTGTTGAATCATCTAAATCATCCAATTCATCAAGAGCATTATCTAATTCATCTCCACTGGTGATTGCAGAATCTCTTTGTTCAATTACTTGTTCCTGCGTTTTGTCTACGGCTACAGTAGGTTCTGACGTTGCCTGTACAACCATACTCACAATAATTCCTACTATAGCTAATCCCAAGGCAGTCAAACTGCTGATGCTTCTGATTTTTTTATTTTTTGCTACCAAGAAGGCAAATAACCCCAATATTAAACCAAAAAATAATGGCGCAAGAGCAATATTACCGGGTATTTTAATAGCCATATACAATCCAAGGAGAGCGGATAGTGTTCCTAAAACTCCAATAATTTTTAAATAAACAGGTGATTTTTCCATAATTATCTGATTTTAGTTTTTTAATCCTTCAAATTTAGAAAGTTCGATTTTGGCTTTACCATCTTTGTAAACGGTTGTAATTAATACTGGAACCCTGTTATCGTCTGCAGTAAGCCAAACATAGGTTACATTAGGTTCAACAATAAACTTTTGGTTCAGCACAATTCCAATTTTATAACATGGTTTATTGCCCATACCTTTGACCATAATATTTTCCTTACCCATGTATTTAACATTGAATTGGATTAAATTTTCAAGGAACGCCAGGCTTAAAGGTGTTTTTTGTCCTGTCTTCATATTAGCATAGTCCAAACTGCGCGACAGATATATAAACGAAACCAGGTCGTAAGTATTCGATTTAATAGGAAGGTTTCTGTTAATTGCAGGTTGGTCAGTTTTGGTAATCTCCATTTTAACCAATTTTGAGCTATATTTAAATGTATATTTAGCATTGGTTATTTTACCTTTAACATCAGAGTTTTGAGCCATAATTAAAGGTCTGAGTGATGCTACATCAACATAAGTTTGGTAAGCATGGCGGATTTTTACATAGTTGTCCCACGAAGTTAAAGTATTTGCGGTAAATTTTAACCGATAAATAGGTTTCTTTTTTCCCGGGACATCAGTAACTTCCATATCGATACCAGCCAGTTCAGTCATCAAACCCTTCATGGTATACGAAGCTACATACGAAAGTTTTTCATTAGGGCCGAATGCTGGTTTTGAAACAGTTTTTATCTGGCTGAATCCATTTATAATGAATAAGGTAAACAACAGAACCAAGTATTTTCTCATATAAATTATTGTAAATTTTTGAACATCCAAATGTAATGAATAATATGGATTTGGCAACATAGCGAAATTGGTGACTTGTTACAATCTTAAACCGGGTAAGCAAAATAATCGCTTAAAGCAAAATGAAAATTTTGTAAAATATTGTTAGTCAAAGATATGTGGGGATGTTATTTTATAACATCTTTTAATATCTTAGTTTATTATTCGATTATCATTAATTTCAGGCGCAATTGAAACAAATATTCATTGTAAATAAATAGCAGGATTTATGAGTAGTTTGGAATCGTATTTTCAGGAATTCAGGAAAGACATTGTTGGTGACGATGCTATATATGTATCACCTTATGGGAATAAAAAGATCATTTATGCTGACTGGATTGCCAGTGGCAGGTTATACAAGCAGGTTGAGGAAAGAATTACAAATGTATTTGGTCCTTTTGTTGCCAATACGCATACCGAAACCAGCGAAACCGGAACCAGGATGACACAGGCTTATCATTATGCACAGTCTGTTATCAAAAAACATGTTAATGCGGGTACTGATGATGTTATTATTGCGGCTGGTTTTGGGATGACTGCTGTGGTGAATAAGCTGATAAGAATTATGGGTTTGCGAACCTGTGGGTTTTTATCTCATAAAACCTGTTTAAAAGATAGCGAAAAACCGGTAGTGTTTATTACCCATATGGAACATCATTCGAATCATACTTCCTGGCTCGAAACCAACGCTGAAGTAATAATTATTCCACCTGGCGAAGGTTTGACTGTTGACCCCAAAGAATTGCGTAATCAACTTGAAAAATATAAGGACAGAAAGTACAAGATTGGTGCATTTACTGCATGTTCCAATGTAACAGGTGTGCACACGCCGTATTATGAGCTGGCAAAAATTGTGCATGAATATAGCGGATTGGTTTTTATTGATTTTGCTGCTTCAGCGCCTTACGAAGAAATTAATATGCATCCGGGTGATGAAATGTCTAAACTGGATGGTATTTACTTCAGTCCGCACAAATTCTTGGGAGGTCCGGGATCGTCAGGTATTTTATTGTTCGATTCCAAGATATACACCAATGATATTCCGGATAATCCGGGTGGTGGAACGGTGGACTGGACTAACCCATGGAATGAATACAAATATGTTGAGAGTATTGAGGCCCGAGAGGATGGAGGAACTCCGGGTTTTCTACAATTGATTCGTGCAGCCCTTGCCTTTGAGGTAAAGGATAAGATGGGGGTGGATAATATTTTAGCACGTGAAAAAGAGTTGTTGGATATTGCTTTCGCCGAAATGGAAGCGATCCCTGAAGTTCATATTCTGGCTGAAAATATTAAGGAACGACTTGGGGTTATTTCTTTTTATATAACTGATATCCATTTCAATTTGGTGGTTAAATTACTGAGCGATCGTTTTGGAATCCAGGTGAGGGGAGGATGTGCCTGTGCCGGAACATACGGCCATTATCTTTTAGAGGTATCTCATGAAAAATCGCATGAAATTACTGAAAAAATTAATCATGGCGATTTATCCGAGAAACCTGGCTGGGTAAGATGGTCATTACATCCTACAGTTACCGATAGGGAGGTATATCAATTTGTAGATGCTTTAAAACAAATAATTGCCAATTATAAAGAATGGAAAAAAGACTACATCTATAATAATAAGAAAAACGAGTTTTTCCATGTGAATCCACCAGTGGATTCAAAGAAAGAGGTAAAGGATTGGTTTGAAATGTAAATTTCAGTAATCTTTGGGGGCTATTAGCTAAGGTGTGTTAAGAACAACTTAATTAATTATACTTGACTGAGGTTTGCCGTTGCGGTAGGTTTCAACCAACATTGCCTGAACATATGAATCATCGTATGAAAGGGTCCAGTCATCATTTCCGACCAGTGTTTTGTAAGTAGAGTTACCTACATATTTGCTACGCGATAAATTAATCTGAACCCCATGACCAGACCAACGATAAAATTCATACTCATAATCCGATCCATCAATCCATTGGCGCATGGGTCTGTACTCAGGTTTAACCCCAAGTTTTGAAGTCACTACATTTACAATTTCCTTAACGCGATAATCTTCAATGCGACGCCGTTCGATGCTGAAGATCGTATTGTAACCGATTATTTTAAATGTAATGTCTTTATTTTCAGTAAATTCACAATCTTCGATAGTGTAGTTCGGGTAATTGTATATGCCTCGTGTTTTAATAATTGACCGATCAATTTGTTCCCCAATGGTATAATCGGCAATCATAAATTTTATCTGGTTAAAATGATGCGTTTCGGGTAATTCCACATTCTGTTTTGTACTTAAAATGGTAGGAAACGGATCAGTATATAGAATCAGTTTTGGTTTCTTATTTATATAATTCAGGTCATAAACAACGGTATCTATTAGTTTTTCAAGATGCGTTACAACAAACTCACGATTGTTATCGAAATAACCCTGTTCCTGATATCGGGTAAAAATTAATGAAGTATCGTTAAGGCCTATGGCAAAGGACATAGGGTTAAAACTCGTTTTTTTTATGGTATCGTACCTGGTAAATGAAACACACGAATCGTTTCTGATAACCAGTTTATCGCCCAGGTACCATTCATGGTTTTCAAAAATAATGCGGTTTGGGGTATTTGAACCTGTATGGCAGGAAAAAGCAAATACTATTAATACAATGCTGATTAATATTAATTTCAGGCTAGGTTGAATTTTCATTTCAGCGGAATTTAATTTAATGTATTGCAAGATAAAAAAAAGAAACGATAAAACAGGCATTAATTTATTAAGGTTCAATTTGCTTCCATTCGCTTATAAACCGGGCTATCAGTTGTTTGCCCGGAAATATTATGAGTGTACAAAAAGATTCATTTTTATTTTGTATTAAATAATAATTTTTATCTATATTTGCACCCGCAATCAGGCTCCGTAGCATAACTGAATAGTGCACCTGACTACGGATCAGGAGGTTGGGGGTTTGAATCCCTCCGGAGTCACTGAAAAAAAATTAAACAGCCTTGAACACTCAGTTTGGGGCTGTTTTTTTTATAATACACACGGTTTTACACGATTGCATAGAATGATAATTCCACTAATTAAATTTTAAAAAAATATTGATTTATAAATCGATAAACGCTATTTATCGACTCTTGAATCGATAAATACTATTTATTCCATTAATAATCGATAAATTTACTATGATTTGGAAAAATCCTATAAGTATGGAAAGAGCTGTAATTTCAGGAGTTATAATTGCTTATACAAGTCTAAATGATACTTACAAAGACATTATAGATATGCTCTGATTTGTCGGGATACAATTAAAAATTTATTTCAAAGGGAAATCGAGGTATATCGAAGACAGGTTTAGATTATTCTTTTGCAAAACTATTACCCAAAGGAACTATTCTATTTTCATTACGTGCACCAATAGGTTATGTCGTTATAGCAAAAAATGAACTTGCGACTAAGGTAAGGTAAAACTAAAGGTAGTTCCGGAACCCAATTTACTTTCAACTGATATTTCGCCATTATGTTTCTCAATAAACTCTTTGCAAAGTACCAATCCCAATCCGGTGCCATGTTCGCCGGCAGTTCCATCCTGAACCGAGTGACCCGGGTTTTTAAATAGCCTTTGTAACTGCTCATCATTCATGCCAATGCCATTATCAGTAACTGAAACCAATGTGTTTTGATCATTTTTGGTAGCATTCACTGAAATTAAACCATTTTCATTGGTGAATTTGAGGGCATTACTGAGCAAGTTGCGAATTACGGTTTTTAACATATCCAAATCGGCAAATACGGTAATTTGTTGATCAATCTTGCAATCAATAGTAATGCTTTTTGTGTCAGCCACAATTTGAAGGGCTTCAATAACTGAGTTACAAGTGCTCAATAAATTTACCTCCATAGGGTTAAAAGGCAGTTTACCTGATTGTGACCGGGTCCAGAGTAAAATACCTTCAAGAAGGTCGAACATTTGTTTGGCGGTATTGTTTATAATCCCGGCATGTTTTTCGATTTTATCAGTACTGTACCGGCCTGCTTTCATGGCCAGTAATTCTGAAAATCCCAATAATGCATTCAACGGACTTTTTAAGTCGTGGGCCAGTATTGAAATAAACACATCCTTATCGGCATTTAACTGGTTGACTTCCTTAATTTTATCCTCAAGATCAATTGTTTTTTCTTTAACTTTTTCTTCAAGCATATGCTGGTTTTCATACAACTTTTGTGACATACTGTTAAAAGCGGCTACAAAATCGGATAATTCTTTGGTAGTGTTCAATTGTATGGTTTCACCAAGTAATGAATTGTCGCTGGCAATAGCAGATGATTTCTTTTGCAGAAATTTGATGGGAGAAAAAATAAGCCGGTGTTGAAAAAGCAAGAATGTAATTACCAATCCTGCAAACAGTATCAACATAATCAAATTTATAATCAACAAAGTATGTCTCGATCTTTCATATGCCTGATTTAACGGGATTCTAATGGAAACTACAGATGATAAATTGTTTTCTGCACTATATTCACTATCCGGTTCGGTAGTAGCTGAATCCGACCCGCTTTCACCAGTCAGGTATTGCGAAGCTGTTGTTTCGTCTTTTTTTAACAAATAATAGTAGTCGGTATCATTAATTGTAATTATTCCTTCCTCGTCATTAAGATTTGGATTTTTATTTAACCTGTCAAGATAATCATTTTCAAAACTGTCGGCTTTGTTATCAGCATTTATTGCATTGGCAGCAGCATCTTTATAATAGTATCCATAATTATTTCTTTGAAGAAAATAATCATTCAATTTCCTAACGGCAACGGATGAAGACATCCAGGAAGGTTCATAATGATTTCCTTCTTTTAAGGTATCTTTTAGTTTTTTAAGTAATTCCGGCTTTAGATTTTTGTTAAAATAATCGTGTATCGAAAGGTTATTGTCCAGCATAAGTTCAGCTTTTTCGCGAGCCACATCTAATGCTTCCTTTTTATAAAAAAAATCAACAATAAATACAAAAACAATACTCATTATCAATATAATAATTACTGATATTAAGGAGACAACGGTTGCCGTTTTATAGTTTTTAAGTTTCATATAATTTTATTCCACCTATTATATTTAATTTGAGAATCCCTATTTAAAAATTTTTCGCCGTTTATCAAGCCACCCAACGTGATAAAGGGAAATTTTTGTGCAAAATTACATATTTAAACCAGAACAGAAAGCATGTCAACGTTATTTTATCATTAAGTGATGAAATGTCTGTAAACATTGACTAAAGTTTCTGAAAATCACTAATTCAGGATTAAAATAGCAGGTATATAAAAAGTAAAAGGTTTTTGATTTTGCTGTATTTAAAAAAATCAAAAACCTTTTTTAGAAAAGTATAGATACCGGTTTTGTAATATAGAAATAAGTTCGGTATCGATACAACAAGTCGTTTAAAAATATTTTCAATCCTATTCAACGGATTACATTATTGATAATCAAAGTGTTAGTTATCCGATGAATCAGGCTGGTAATCTAAATTTTTTCAAACCCTTGGTCATTCGCCTGATCCTGGTACATATTCAATTTGGTTCCTTTAATCTGCGCGCCGGATTTTCCTGCTGCCGATTGATTTTTTCCCTGCGTGCGACCATTTGCAGGATTCATCTTTTTTTGACCTTCAGACCGTGATTTTGTTCTTGATTCATCCTCAATCTGAAAAAACGAAATAACGTCTTTTAGTTGTTCAGCCTGCCCTGCAAGTTCTTCAGCACCAGAGGCCAATTCCTCAGAAGCCGCTGCATTTTGTTGAGTTACTGAATTAAGTTGCTGGATGGCTCCGTTTATTTGATCGGCTCCGCTGTTTTGTTCCTGTGAGGCAGCTGCAATTTCCTGAACCAGTTTTGAGGTTTTTTGTATTTCAGGTAACAAACCATCCATAAGTTTCACAGCATTTTCAGTAACGCCTACACTGGCTTTTGAGAGCACATCAATTTCGTCGGCAGCTACTTTACTTCGTTCAGCCAATTTGCGAACTTCGGCAGCCACTACTGCAAAACCTTTACCATGTTCTCCGGCACGGGCAGCTTCAACTGCTGCATTCAACGCCAGAATGTTAGTTTGAAAAGCAATATCATTAATGATGGTAATTTTTTGTGCAATATCTTTGATGGAATTCAGGCTTTGATTCGAAGCCGTGGCAACTTTATTAATTCCTTCAACTGCAAATACCGAGATTTTCTCAGTTTGTAAAGCATTATCGGAATTTTGCATAATATTACTGCTCATTTCTTCCATCGATGAACTTACCTCTTCGGTTGATGAGGCCTGTTCAGTTGCACCCTGTGATAATTGTTGCGATGTTGAACTCATTTGCATACTGGCTTCTGCAATATTATTGGCTCCGTTAATTATGTCCATGACGGTTTCCTGTAATTTTACAACCATATTCGATAATGATTCCATTAAAACATCTTCATTTGAACGTTTGTCGATGGTAACGGTTAAATCGCCTTCTGAAATACTTTTAGCTCTTGAGGAGATTAAATCCATGGCATCAATCAGGTTGTTCAGGTTGTTTTTAATGGTATTAAAATCTCCTTTATATTCCTCGGTTATTTTATTGGGTATTTTTCCAACTGATATTTTATCGATATAATTAGCGGCCACATTCAATGGATTAATTATATTATCGAGGGTTTTGTTAACTCCGTTAATTATTTGTTTGTAGTTTCCTTCAAATTTATTTAAATCGGCACGTGTCTCAAGCAAGCCGTTTTCAGCTGCATCTGCCAATTCAAGCACTCCATTGGTTACTTCAACCTCTTTTGTAATGTCCAGCACATATTCCAAACCTCCAATTATATTACCGTTTACATCCTTTAACGGGGCACCTGTATACCTGATGGGAACTTTTCCGCCGGGGAGGTTGGCAACTGTATCGTTGGTAAAAACACCATTTTGGTTCATGGCTTTTGCCACCTGGCAATCGCCGGTATTGCAATGACCTGTTTTAAATAAATGGTAACATTTTTGTCCCCTAACGGTTTCGGGTGTCATTGCAACGGCACTGGCTCCGGCCGGATTCATAAACTGAACCGTAAAATCACGGTCAACAACCATTACCGGTGTGGGAATTTTATTCAGGTAATCAACTTTTAAATTGGAATCGTTTATCACTTTTTTAAGTTCAGAAATTTCTGCCACGTATTCTATGGCTCCCACAATTTTTCCCTCTTCATCTTTTATCGGAGTTCCGGTGTATTGTATGGGTAATTCTCCTCCAGGCAGTTTGGCAACAGTTTCGCCGGTTGCCGTGGTGTTTTTGTTCATTGCTTGTGCACACCGGCATTCACCTGTATTGCAATGCGTGGTATTGAATAAATTATAACATTTTTTTCCAAGGACTTCTTCCGGTGTTTTACCAACGGCTTTTGCCCCGGTTTCATTCATAAAGGTAACATTAAAGTTGGTATCGATTGCCATTACCGGAGTAGGGATACTATTCAGATAGTTATCTTTTTTCTTAATTAGTTTTGCAATATCGTTAATTGAATTGGCCAACGTTCCGAATTCATCTTTACGGTTATCCTGTATTTGTTGGGAATAATCGCCATTTGCCAAATTATCAAGGAACCGTACATCCTCTTTTATTGGTTTTTTTAAACGCAGTGATAAATTTAAAACTGAAATTACTGAAATAATTATGGTTAGGGAACCAAGAATTCCCAGCCACAACTCAGCATGCATAACATTTTTGTTTACATCGGAACCAGCGTTTGATATTTCATTGATGTAAGTCCCGGAAACTAAAGCAGCTGTAACTACTAAAATAATTATAACCATAAATGGTATAATTATTTTCATACTTAATTTTAAATCTTTAAATCTCATAATGGTGTAATTTTAAAATTGAAAATAACTTTGAAAAATATTTTCTGATTATATGCTCTAATAAATTAGATACTTAACGATAATATTCTGATTAAACTCTCATTGCATCTGAAGGTTATTAAATAACCCGATAGATTTTCACTCATTTTGTTGTAGGGACTACAAACTTAGAATAACTTTATTCCTTAAAAAATAACAAAAATCATGAAAATCAACATTTTTGATGTTTTTTTGCAAAACTTGTTAATCTTAAAAACTTTCTTCAATAATTATCTACATAAAAATAAATTAATTTTATTATGTATCAGCATTTTTTCATGTTTTTCAGATGCTAAATTTGATTTCTACCGTTTTAGTATATAACAAAATTGAGCATTTTCTTAACGTCTTTTGATTGACCGTTTTTATTTGTCATGTTTTTATCCTGAAATGGATAAATAACAAGCTAAAATTTACTAGTAATTGAAAAGTAAAAACAGGAACCTTTCCCAAGTTCCGATTCAACCATAATCCGGCTCTTAAGTAAACTGGCATATCCTTGTGCAATAGAAAGCCCAAGGCCTGTGCCATTAAAGGATTCTTCAGCTGTTTCATCAGCTTTTATAAAGGGTTGGAAAATACTGAGCTGATAGTCGGTTTGTATTCCTATGCCTGTGTCTTTGACATAAAAGTATAATCCATCATCTGTATTTTTGCATCCCAGTTCAATGCTGCCTTTATGCGTAAATTTCAAGGCATTATTAGTTAGATGGATCAGTATATCGGTAAGTTTATCTCTATCGGATTCAAAAGTAAATGATTCGCCGGGGACATCTATGTTAATAATAAATTCAAGTTTTTTTTCCTTACATTTTTTACGAAACCTGCCTGAAATTTCTTTAAAAATTGATTGTACATTAAATGTAGTAATAATTAAAGGCGATTGGTTGGTTTCAATGGTGGAAATGGCTAAAACATCATCAATAATAGCCAGAAGGTTATTAGCACTTTCGTTAACAATTTGTGAAAATTTAATATGCTTTTCACGGGTAAGATTAGGTTCTGAAAGAATTTGAGAAAATCCAATAATTGAGTTCATTGGCGTTCTTACCTCATGGCTTAAATTATGCAGAAATGCTGTTTTTAACCGGTTCCCTTCTTCGGCTGTTTCTTTGGCATTTTTTAGTTCTTCGTTTTGAATTCGCAGATTGGCTTCATTCCTTTCTAATTTATTTTGCATTACATATCTCATGTTGATATGCTTTTCAAGATTTTTATAATAATAAGTTCCTAATGAAACAATCACCATGTATATTATCCCGTAAATATATATTGAATCCAGTATAGATGCTTTAGCGATATTGTCATAATATGCAGTTGGAACCGACTCACTTATACCTTCTTTTATATCAGCAACTTTTGATATTCCACCAGCATAGTACTCCACACCTGGGTTTTCAAGTTCCAGGACTTTCATATATCTTATATATTCTTTACCGTCTATTGAGTCAATGCCCCAGTATTCATTTTTTCCATGCTCAAACATATTCAGTACTTTTTTTTCCCAGGCATCAGGCTCATTTTCGGGTTGTAATGGGGTTAAACTTGCAATATGACCCTTTAAATCATAATCTTGTTTTGCAAGTTCATGTACCTGACAAATCATGTTTAATGGGGACATCAAGGTAAGTTTTTCACCGTTGGACAGGGTTATATCATGGAGTTTATTTTGATCGGTTTCCAGGTTTGGCTTTTTGAATTGTGTAGCAGGTACGTAAATTCCACCGTGCATTGCTACCCACTTCTGGTATAAAATGTCTTTTTTGTAACTGGCTTCGGCTTCAATTTTTGCAAATTGATGTGTATTTTGTTGCTCTTGTCTTATTTGGATATATAGTGAAACTAAAACGAGCATTGTTAATCCGAAGATTACCAGCATATAAGTTCTTCTCAAAAGTTTTAGTTCCCTCGGCATGATAAAAAAATATCAGTATTTATGTCATTATATACGTTTTTAGGTTAAATGTGTTTGACCTAATTTGCTGTAATATATCAGCATTTCGTGGTCAATTTTTACGCAGCTCTCATAATCCCCGGTTTTAATATAGTGAAGTAATAGTTTGTCGGTGAACGGTTTATAACCATACAGGGGATGTGCAGTATTATATTCAATCTTTTTATCGGCAATGCGAAGTATTTGCTGATTTAAGAAAAAATCAATGCTAACTGATAATGTTTCCGGACTATTTTTTTGCATATCTACTATTACGGTGAGTTCATGAATAACCTTTAATATTCGCTTTAAAATAATCTGCTTTTTACTTTCTGCACCTTTTGGTTTTGGAATGGTAAAAAAATCATTATTATCCAATGGTGATGAAGACTGTAATTTAATTTCATTTTCGGGGATTAATTCATAAGCCCGCTCATAGAGGAAATCAAACAAATTATCACAATAGTCCATAACAGCTATAATTTATTATGTTTTTTATGTATTTAATATCCAATTAATTGCTGCTTCAATAGTTGTGAAGGGCTGGGACATATATCCGTCATCCATTTCCTTTACCAACACCGGGATTGTAATATCTTTAGGATTTTCAGTTACGATAGCAATTTTGGTTCCTTGAAAGATATTCAAATTCTGCTGATAAAAATTGGGTATTTCTTTATGTTCTGAGTTTTTAACATGAATACTGAATCGGGCATCGCGGTAATCAAGAATAAAACCTTTTGTATCTTTGGGAATCAGATCGTTTTCTATCATCGATCTCCATGAATCCGTAATGTCTTTTATTGAGATTTCACCCGTATAGTACTTATAAAGTATTTGTGATTTTTTATCAAATTTATGATTAAAATTTTCCATACCGATTAAAACGCTATGATTCTTCATTCTTTATTTTGGGTTGCATTTGTGTTCAAATAAGCTGCCCTCTTCACGACAGCCTGTTGCTATTTCACTCTATTTTCAAGGTGACTGTTTTAATTACAGTCAGGGTAATCCTTTGGGCAATTTTATTTCCATATCAGAGACCGGATTCGCTTTTCAGTCTCCAGTAGATCTATAGGCTTAGCCATATACTCTTTAATACCATAATTATTAAGTGATGCAATTACTGTTTCATCAAGATTGGCGCTAATTACCAGAACCGGAATTCGGGTAAGGGGACCATTTTGTTTTATTAACCTTAATAATTCGAAACCATCTACAAAAGGCATCATCAGATCGAGTACCAATACATCAGGCATTGATTTGCTAATCACATCCATAGCTTTAGTGCTATCACTTTCTAATATTACATTTATTTCCGGATCATCTTCAAAAATGGTCTGAATTAAATAAAGGTTAACGTCAGAATCATCTATAATCAGTACCTTTTTCATCATTGTTTTTTAATTATTGTTTGGCTTAAATATTCAATATCGTGTTTTTTAAATAGCAAGTGCTTTAAAAGCACTTGCTATTATTGGCGTAATTAGTAATTTTCAAATTCATTTTCAGGAACATTATCGTTATATATATTCAGCTTCACTCCTTTATGTGCTGATTGTGCATGGTGGTCATCTTTTAAATGTCCCACTGAAATTTTATGCTTTTTTTGATGTGCAGCTTTCAAATTTTTTCCGATTTTAAAGAATTCAATTATATCTTTCAGTTGTTCTGCCTGGCTGGCTAATTCTTCGGCACTGGTGGCCATTTCTTCGCTGGCAGCAGCATTTTGTTGGGTAACACTGTTTAATTGCTGCATGGCACTGTTAACCTGCTCGGCACCATTACGCTGCTCGAGGCTGGCAGATGCAATTTCCTGAACCAGTTGGGCGGTTTTTTCAATATCAGGAACAATGTCGTTAAGGGTGGTTCCGGCTTTTTCGGCTACACTTACTCCATTTCTTGATAATTCATCTATTTCATCGGCGGCAACTTTACTGCGTTCAGCAAGTTTGCGAACTTCGGCGGCCACTACGGCAAAACCTTTTCCATGTTCACCGGCCCTTGCAGCCTCAACCGCAGCATTTAATGCCAAAATATTGGTTTGGAAAGCAATATCATTAATGATCCTGATTTTTTCTGCAATATCTTTCATACTGACTACGGCTGTGTTGGTTGGTTCACGTCCTTCTTTTATACCTTTTGCAGCTGTTAAAGCAATTTTCTCAGTACCCATGGCATTATCAGTATTCTGGTCAATATTGGCCGACATTTGTTCCATACTGCTCGAAACCTCTTCAACCGACGAGGCCTGTTCGCTGGCACCCTGGCTCATTTCCTGTGAGGTACTGCTCATTTGCTGACTTGCAGCGGCAATATTATCAGCACCTATTAATATGCTTTCAACTATTTCACGCAACTTACTTCCCATATTTGACAAGGCTTGTGCCAACTGGCCAATTTCATCTTTCTGGTCAACTTCAATGGTAGCGGTTAAATCGCCTTCCGACAGTTGTTTTGCAAATAAAACCCCTTTATTAATTGGGCCTGTAATTATCCTGGTTAAGAACAGGGCAAATACAATACCTATTACTAAAGCCACTAATAATCCTGTAATCAGGGTAAAGCTCGATGCTTTTAATACTTTCATCGACTGGTCGGCAAGGTTTTGTGTTCCGTCTAATCCTTCCTGGGCAGTAACTTTACTGGCATCTATCAGATTATTTCCGGCAGCATCTAATTGCGAGGCAATGTCTTCACGTTTTAACCAGCCTTCGTTAAAGGTTTGCATCGATTTTTCATAATTATCTGCTTCTCTTACAATATTATCAAGAGCTTGCAAATCAGCATCTACTTTGGTGTATTTTCTGATATCGGCCAGTAAGCTGTTAACTTCCGGGAATTTTGACATTCCTTCTTCAAATATTTTAGGATCGCGATTGGCCTGCGATTTATAATTGGCAATACTTACTTCATTTCCGGTAGCAATAATCTGATTCATCAGGTTAATTTTTGTCAGCCGTGATTCTGTAGTACCTTTCGATCTTATTTCATTTAGCATAGCTTTGTTTTGGTTGGTCAGGTATTTTTCACAATTCTGCATGTATAAGGTTTCAGCCTGATGCATGTTGTTCCTTTCCTCTTCTAACGTTTTGTTAATTTGCGCCGTTTGATCAACCAAGTCATCGTACTTTTGGCTGGCTTCATCAGCAATTTTTAATTGTTCAGCCAGTGCCTGAAGCCTTTCAGCTCTGCTTTGCAAATCTTTTCCATCGTTAAGAGCTTTTTTCAGGGCTGCAATTTCATTTATAGCACTTTTATAATATTGATTGTCTTCAGTATAAGTGTATCCACGCATCTGGTACATTACACGATTCGCTGCTCCCCTTAAATCGGTAGCAATTCTTACAATGGGTATATATTCCTGATCAAGGTATGATGATTCAGTCGATATACGCGACATATCAACCACGGCTATACTACCTAATACAATGGAAATTAGTATCAGGACTCCGAAGCCGATAGATAATTTTACTCCTAGTTTTAGATTTTTAAAATTCATAGTTGTTCCTCCAGTATTAGTTTTTAGTTCCTATTCAGTTTTTTTAACACTCTTTAATTTGGTCAATTCAATAATGTCTTTCGATTCCAGGAGTCTATTAATATCAAGAATCATAATAAATTTTTCATTATCCTCAACTACTCCTGTTATCAGGTCGGTTTCGAAACTTTCACCCATAGCGGGTGGGGGCAGAATTTTTTTGTCCTCAATTTCAAGTACTTCGTGTACTGCATCAACAATGGCTCCGAACCTGATGGTTTTTTTCTTATTTTCGGCTTCAATCACCAGTATGCAAGTGTTAGCAGAGGTTTCAATTTTACCCAATCCTAATTTTAATTTAGAATCGATCACGGGTAAAACTTCACCCCGAAGATTAATCACTCCGCTCATATAAACCGGTGATTTTGGAACCTCGGTAATGGTCTGCATTTCTAAAATGTTAATAACCTTACCTACGTTAAGCGCAAAATGTTCAACCCCGATACTAAATGTGAGGTATGAAATGATTTTGGCTTCTTTAAGTATTACATCTTCCATAAGCATAGTTTTTAGTCGGTATTAAAATTAAAGGTAAATGGGTACAACTAAGTTAAAAATGGCGAGTATGTTTCTCATTTTATTAAAGTAATTTTACCAGCAGTTTTTGGTATTTTTACCTGATCATGCAAATATTTTCATAAAAATTAGATTGGAGTGCAGAATAGTGTGGAATTTAAACAACCGGAAATGAAAAATATTTGTTAATACTTATTTGTTTGTACTTAATTCAATTAGTATATTGTTGGCATGAAGAATATAAGTCAGGAACATAATTGTGTCTCATGTACTTACAATTGTCTGAACCATTTCCTTAAGAGTGATGATTTTATAGAAATTGATAAATTTCAGACCATTTTAAAGTATAACCCCGGGGATTATATTGTTAGGCAGGGGACTTTTATATCTGAATTTATTTTTTTACGGTTGGGTATTATAAAAAAAGTGATTGAAGGGAAGAATGATAAAAATACTTTAATAAAAATCAGCGAAGGAGTAACCCCGATAGGATTATCGCTTTTTGGAAATGAGGAGGTATACCCTTTTTCTGTGATAGCCCTGACAAAGGTTGAAATTTGTATGGTGCGAAAAACAAAACTAATGGAATTTGTTAATGGCCGGGTTGATGCATTTAAATTTATTACCAAGCAAAACTCGGATGAGTTTCTTTACCTTTATCATAAATTGGTGGTGGGGACTACCCGTAACAGTCATGGTAAATTGGCAACAGCAATTTTGTATCTTACAAATGGCAGGTTTAGCACCGATGTTTTAAATTTACTTTCGCGAAAAGATTTGGCTGATTTGGCCGGCATTTCTGTTGAAAGCGCTAACAAAATAATTCTTCAGCTAAAAAATGACGGATTAATTGATATTGATAAAAATACGATTATAATTAAAAGACCTGATTTAATTGAAAAACTAAGCACTGTAGGTTAATTTTCAAAACATAATAATAACAGGGATTGGATGGAAAATACTTATTATGATTTACTTGACGAAGCCATAATGGTTGTTAAGTCCGATTTTGAAATTGAGTATATTAATTCCCGCGGGCGTAAACTGTTTGACCTCGAGGGGAAGCCGACTGTTGGTTTAAAATGTTATGATGTAGTTTGTAACGCTACAAATCCACATTCAAATTGTCCGGTCAAATGTCAATTAGACGGGCAAAAACCATTCGAACCAAGAACTTTTGAAAAAGGAGGTCGTTTTTTTGAAACCCGTTCTTATTTGCCTCAAAATGGACTTTTTGCTTTAACTTTTGTTGATGTTACAGACCGAGTGCTGGCTGATAAACAATTACAAGCAAAAAACAAAGAACTTGAAGAGCTGAATGAAAAATATGTAGCATCGATGCAAAAAACTCAGTCCGGTGAAAAGCTATGGCACGCAATATTTGAGAATTCTCCTGTTTTAATGATGCTCCTTGATGAAAATTCCGAAATAATCCAAATGAATAAAACCGGACTTGACCAAACCGGTTGGGTTGGAAAAAATATTGTCGGATTAAGAAATGGTGATGTATTTAACTGTATAGGAAAGATTGATAATCTGGATGGATGCGGATTTGGGGAACGGTGCAAATCCTGCAGGGTAAGAAAATCCATCGATCAGGTGTTTAAAACCGGTCAAGATATTGAAAGGGTTGAGGTTAGTTTAGAGGTTACTGATTCGGAAAAAACTGTTTCAAAACGAATCTTATTACTATCTGCCATCCAAATTAACATGGATGGTAAAAAGGGTGTATTGGTAAGTGTAGAGGATGTTACTGATATTAAGGAAAAGGAAATTAAACTAACCATGGCTTTTGAAAGGCTAAAGGAAAGTGAGGATAAGTACAGGATTGCTTTTCAGACCAGCCTCGATTCCATTAACATAACTAAACTTGATTCACAAATTGTTGATGTTAATGAAGGGTTTACGCGAGTGACAGGTTATACCCGGGAGGAGGTTATTGGCCGGACTTCGGTTGAAATAAACATGTGGCCCTATCCGGAACAACGGACCAGGTTTGTTGAGAAACTTCGTGAAAAAGGTTATGTTGATAATATGGAGATGTTTTACATTACCAAGGAAGGGAAAATGAGAACCGGTTTAATGTCTGCACAGTTGATTGAAATTCACAATGAACCCCATATTTTATCCATTATCCGTGATATATCGGAACACTTATTGGAAAAAAATTATCTGAAAAAAGCACAAGAGATTGGTAAAATTGGTTCCTGGACTTATGATTTTAATACCAAACTGGTAAATTGGACTGAAGAGTACTATAAAATATTTAATTTACCATTGGATAATAAAATCTATTCTAAAACGATGATGGATTTAGTTCATCCTGATGACAGGGAAAGGCTAAAGAAGGAGTGGGAGAATGCGTCCAAAGGCAAGGGTTATAATATTGAACACCGTATTTTGGTCCGGGGAGAGTTGAAATGGATTCATGGTAAAGCGGATATTATATTTGACAATTCAAATAAACCTGTAAGTGCCATTGGAGTTATTCAGGATATAACCCAGCGAAAAATTAATGAAGAGAACCTGATAAAAGCCAAATTAGAGGCAGAAGCACTAAACAAAGAACTGAGTACTACCCGGGATCAGCTTAAGCTGAGACTAGAGTCCATTCTTTCACCCAACATCGATAATATTAATTCAAGCCTTGAAGAGATTATTGATATTAATTTATTACAACAGCTGCAGGATACTTTTTCAGATGCCACAGGCGTTGGATCCGTAATAACTGATACAAAAGGAAAACCTATTACCAGGCCCAGTAATTTTTCGAAGGTTTGCGGTGAGTTTCGCAGAACCAAGCAGGGTTTATTTAATTGTGCCAGTTTGGATA
Source organism: Bacteroidales bacterium (assembly GCA_046704385.1). Classification (GTDB taxonomy): domain Bacteria; phylum Bacteroidota; class Bacteroidia; order Bacteroidales; family SZUA-534; genus GH45. Next base: position 203,486 of record JBJKSB010000009.1, read on the forward strand.
AAGCCATAGGGGAGAAAG
>JBJKSB010000010.1:0-34221 GCA_046704385.1 Bacteroidales bacterium
ATGGGTGATATTTGTTTTCCGTGCTATTGGAAGAAGTCCAGATTATCAATTAAATCGAAATCCACAAGCCCAATTTTACAATAAAATTTTAAGAAAATTAGACCTGCGGATTTTAGGTTTGAGTCGCGCCCCGATTCGATGTAAAATATTGTGAAAGTGCAAGCTTGACTTGACACCCGTTTTATTGATTTCTGTTAACATTGATTATCCATACAAAATGATTCTTCTACAAAAAAATCATTAAAAAGCATTTTGAACTTTTTAATGGTTGAACCGCATAAGCAGTAATTGATTTTAAGACCTTCCACTTCACCGTGAATCAAACCGGCATTTTTCAATTCCTTTAAATGTTGTGAAACCGTTGTGCGGCTTAAAGGTAATTGGTCGGAAATATCACCGGAAATGCAGGTTTTTGTGTCAGCCAGGTACTTTAAAATGGCCAGCCGGGCAGGATGAGAAATGACTTTGGCGAACTGAGCCAGTTCCTGCAACTCATCCTCAAATATTTCCCGTTTATCCATCTGTAATTTTTTATTTTGTATGTCGCAAACATACGACATAATTTGTATGTCAAAAAGATTTCAAGATTAATTAATTGTTAATTTTAATTTATAATTTGTTTATTATCTGAAATTGAAAATTCAGGTTGGATGGTAACATGTTCTATTTTATGCTGGTCAAGAATTTCTTTCATTTTTGTTAAAATTATTTCAAAATCGCTCATTTTGATATCATTATTCAAATCAACGTGAGACTCAAACATAATGTCATGTTCGTTAATTTGCCATACATGTACATGATGAATGTTTTTTACACCCGATAATTGTTCCAATTGCTTAACAATTAATTCGATATTAATATTTTCAGGGGTGAACTGCATAAAAATCTTTAACGATGTTTTAAGAATGCCCCAGGAGGTATACAAAAGATAAATAGCTATCAGAACTGAAAAAATTGCATCAATATGGTACCAATGCAAGTATTTCATTGCCAATCCACCCAGTAGTACAGCAACTGATGTAAGCATATCGCTAAAAAGGTGTAAGTAAGTCGATTTTATGTTAATGTTATCGTGGGCATCTTTACGGATAAAAAGCACGCTTGCTCCATTCACAATAATACTTAAAAGTGCCAGCCAGATTACCCATTCTGAGTTTATATTAACTTGATTTTGGATGCGATGAATTCCTTCTATAAGGATAAGTAATGACAAACCTGCCAACGTTGCTGAGTTGACAAATGCTGCCAGTATCTCGGAACGTTTAAATCCGTAGGTTCGTTCCGGTGTAGCTTCTCTATGGGTTAGTTTGCCGGCAATATAACTGATAACCAAGGATAAAACATCGCTAAAATTGTGAACGGCATCGCTTAACAACGACATACTACCCGAAAAAACACCACCTATAGCTTCAGCCATTGTAATAATCACATTTAGCAGGATTGTCCAACCCAGGTTTTTCCCATTAGCATTATGGTGATGGTATTCGTGTCCCATATTATATAATTTTTGTTATCATCTGGTTTTTTGATGATTTGGCATTCAAATTTCACCTTTTTATTTGTGAAACTCAAATTTCTGATCGGAATGTAGAAGAGATAAAATAGGTTTCAAAGTAGTGGCTGTACGTAAATTTCTGAGCAAAAATACAAACGCTGAAACAAATAAAATTCACTTAAACTACTTTTCTGTGATTGTTGTACTCTAAACTATTTAAATCCGTAAGCATAGTTAAATTCTTTCCTCAATTCATCAAATGAATAAAATCCGGTATGTTTGAAGAATTTTTTTCCTTCTTTGTTTAGCAATATTTGTGTGGGGATAACCGAAATTCCGTAGTAATTCATCAGCATTTGACTTTCAGGTTTCAGAATATTAAGAAAAACCACATTTACTTTTTCGGGATATTTTGACCTGACTTCTTCCATTACTTTTTCCATTTTTCGACAGGCTACGCAACTGGTAGCCCCAAATTCAAGAAAAGTAAGCTGGTAGTTTAACCCGTTTGTTGAATAATTGTAGGCAGAGTCAATGTAAGCAGCTCCATTATTAATAATTTCAGGAGCTGCATTTTTTACCATCGTATTCGAGATGTACTGGTTTAGCTTATCTTTTGAAGCAAAGCCTATGATAATAAACAACAATAAGCTGATAAAAACGAACCAGGGTAATATTTTCTTAATCATTTAGGGTTTAATTTTTTCAAATAGTCCCAGTAATTTGGTATTCAGAATTTCTTTGATTTCGGCTTCGTTTTCCCCGATGGGTTTCACCGGAATTAAGTCGGTAGTTTCAGAATAGCTGAGGCCGGAATTATACATTAAATCCAACGAGGCTTTTAAGGTTTCATAAATCGTTTTCCGGCTTTCATCTTTGGTTAATCCCATTTTCTGGGAAATTAGTTCCATTTCGCCCCACTGAAACCAAAAATAAGTGGGTAACATGGCTGATGCAATGGCATAGGATTCCAGTTTAGGTTCAGCGGTTTCGAAGGTAGTTCCCAGGGTCTTTAAAACTTCCATTACCGAATTCTTTTCTGATGCTTCGATGGTTTCTGCAAAGCAAACCGGATTAAACCCAAGGTTAACAAACGAAGTGGCATTGGGTATCATTCGGGCAATTCTTGGATTACCTGTAAGATCAGAAAGCTTTTGGATACTGATTTTAGGAGCAAGCGAAATGATCAGCGTATTTTTGCTAAAAGCATCCTTTAGTTTCGAAAGGGTTTCGCCCACTACAGGGGGGTGTAGCGCAATAAAAACCACATCATTTGCAGCTGCTTCTTCAGGCGATGATGCAGTTTTAATTTTAGGAAACTCGTTTTTTAGCTTCCCCAGAATCTCATTATTGGTATCAAATACCATAATTGATGGGAATTCAATGTTCTTGTTTTTAAATCCGTAAAGGAAGATCCGGGTGATTCTCCCTCCACCGATAAAGCCAAGTGATTTCGTTTTCATAATGGTATGTTTTAATGGATTAATAAGAACATATAACCTTTCTCTTAAATCGAGTTCACATTATTCTACATATTTAAATACGACTTTTCTGGTTACCGGCATTATTATGAGTACAGTTGGCAAGGCTACAAGGAATGATAGCATCCAGCCTTTCAGCCATCTTTGCCATTCAAAAGCTGAATTTAAAAAGGCCATTACCAATGTTACTACCATGGTCATAAGTAATACCATTAAAGCCATGGAAATAAAATTTGCTTGTTTTTGTGTAAGTTTCATAGTGCTAAAATTTAAATTTTTAATTATTTAATGTTTAGAATAAACTAATTCTTCCAACTATTTTGAAATTTCTCATTTCGAACAAAGTGAGAAATCTAAATTAATTTACTGGGCATAAGTGATTTTTTATTTATTAACATGTTGTTTTCAACCCTACATGATGTAGTTAAAAATGAACCCCACGATTACTATTCCTAAGGCAACAACGCCAACAAATGTTGCTATAAGCTGCCATTTCAGTACTTTTTTAAGAATAATGATTTCAGGTAACGACAAGGCGATTACCGACATCATAAAGGCCAGGGCAGTGCCCAGCGAAACACCTTTCTCGATAAGGACACTAACAATAGGAATAATTCCGGCTGCATTCGAATACATGGGAACCCCGATTAAAATTGCCAGGGGAACTCCGTACCAATTTCCTTTGCCTAACAGTGCACCTAAAAAATCTTCGGGCACGTAACCATGAGCCCCGGCACCAACGGCAATACCAATTATTATGTAAATCCATATTTTGCCTACAATTTCTTTTACCGCATCAAAACCATACTGAATACGATGGTAAAAACTGAGTTTGTCTTCGCCGGTATCATCAGCGTTGGATTTGATGGTGTACACCCAGTCAGCCACATATTTTTCAAGTTTTAACTTACCTAAAATCCAACCCGAAATAATGGCAATAGTTAAACCAGTGAAAACATAAATTAAGGCAGTTTTCCATCCAAACAATCCTACAAGCAAAACCACTGCCACTTCGTTAATCATAGGGGCGGCAATCAGGAATGAGAAAGTTACCCCGATGGGTATTCCGGCTTCAACAAACCCTAAAAACAAAGGGATAGCAGAACAGGAACAGAAAGGAGTTACGATCCCTAGCATGGCTGCCATTATATTGCCCGTAAAAAGTGATTTGCCCTCAAGCAATTTGCGTGTTTTTTCTGTAGAGAAAAAGCTTCGGATAATACCGACTCCAAAAATGATCAAAACCAACAGCAGTAATACTTTTGGTACTTCAAAAATAAAGAAACGTAAAGTTTCTGTCAGGTGCTGGCCCGGTGTCAAACCAGCTACTTTATTGATTATAAAATCGGCAAAATGTTGCAGATTTATGTATATCAATATCCATACAGGTAACAGGGTTAACGGGATAAACCAGCCGTTGGTGTTTTTTTGTAATGTAATTACTCTTTCTTTCATGTTGTTATTAAATCCGTTCTCCTTGAATCGAGTATTTTTTGAAAAATATTTATGGCCAGAATATTATATAGCTTTGGTATATACCAATAATAATAAAAATGCCGGCCATGGCTCTGCGAAACCAAAGTTCAAAAACTTTTATGTTTTTATACAGGTTCCCGATTGATCCCATGCTAAAAGCGATAAGCCAGGCAAAAATAATGACCGGAATTCCCGTAGCGATAGCGAATGATATGGGTAAAAACAAGCCACCAACACTTGTTACAGTCATGGGAATCAACATACCGAAATACAATACACCGCTGTACGGACAAAAGGCCAGGGCAAATACAATTCCCAACAAGAGTACTCCCCAGAAGCCCCGGTTTTTTCGGTCTTCCATTTTTGCGGTAAGGAATCCTGTTCCCGGAATTTGCAACTTAAGTATGCCCAGCATAAATAAGCCAATAATAATTAATAGCGGGCCAATGAGTTTCTCGCCCCACACTTGCAGGACACCTGAAATTTTAAACTGACTTGCTCCGAAAAAGAAAATCAAACCAATACTTGTATAGGTAATGGCCCGGCCACTTATGTAAATTAGGCCGTTTATAAATACTCTTTTCCGGTTATCAATATCCTGACTGAGGTATCCAATGGCCGTAATATTTGTGGCAAGCGGGCAGGGGCTTATAGCGGTCATTAGTCCCAGCAGAAATGCCGAAAGTATTGGAAGATGTGATGTTTCAAAAATGTTTTGTAATACTTCCATGCTTCAAATAAGCGAGTCAACCGTCGATTTAATAAGCGATTTTAATTTGTCAGGATTGGTACGGGCATTCATAAATGCTTCGTTGGTCAGGTCAATAACCTTGTCGCCTTTTATGATTAATAGTGTCTGTCCACTGATTTTGTATTTTTCAATTAGTGGATTTTCCTTATCTTCCTCAATATTTATAGACTGGAAGGCGATTTTGTTACCATATAATTCTTTAAGGGCATCGCCGGTAACTTTCTCAACTGCCTGGCAGGTAACGCACCTGTGGGTTAAGTGAAAATAGTAAGCCTGAACTTCGCTATTATTTTGAACTTGTTCAGAATTTGCCTGATTTTTATCGGTATTGGCGATAGTATTGTTGCACCTTGGTGCGCCTACAAGTATTATCACTGATAATAATACTATGCTTAAAGTACTGATGATTTTTTTCATAAACGTACATTTATTGGGTTAATAAATCTTTAATCTCCAAAACGGAAGGAACCTTTCCTTTGACTACAACTTTTCCGTTTATCACTAATGCAGGTGTTGTCATTACACCAAATTTCATAATCTCGGTAATTTCCTCAACTTTAATCACATCAACATCCAGTGAGAGCTGTTTTACTGCTTCCCGGGTGTGATCTTCAAGTGTTCTGCATCTGGCACAGCCGGTTCCCAGTATTTTTATTTCGGTCCGTGCCGGTTTTAAATTTGATAAGTCCATATTGATTGATATTAAGAGTTAATTCGTAGTTCGCAAAACAACGAACATTAAGTTCAAATTTTTTTACATTTTTAAAAATTTCCGGAATAAGGTTTGAGCTTCGTTCCAGTTTTCTTTGTTAATACAGTATTTAACTTTTGGAGTTTCAATTTCGCCCTGTATTAATCCCGCTTCCTTTAGTTCCTTTAAATGTTGTGAAAGTGTTGACTTTACAATGGGCAATTCGTCTGATAAATCACCGCTGTAACAACAGCTTTGTCGCGAAAGCAGTTCTAATACATACATTCGTATTGGATGCCCCATGGCCTTGGCATACCGGGCCATTTTTTTCAATTCTTCGGATATTACTTCTTTATCTGACATAATGTTCGTAAAATACCGAACAAAAGTATGGGTTTTTTATTATAATCAATAATTTTTTCGCCACTATTTTATTTGATTTTTATTGATGCTTGCAATGATAAAAATTAATTAATTTGTAATCCCATATTTATTGCCGTTGAGAGTAATAAGTTTTTAACAAAATTTTTAAAATTTAAAACCAAAATATTATATGAAATTTTACTTAAGTTTCTTCAGGTTTAATATTCCGTCGCGGTAGTTTTTGCCAATAGGGATAGTAAACTTTTCGATTTTTATTTGGTGCACTTCAATGGTGTCGATATGTTTCATTGCAATTACGAACGATTTATGAACCCTGATAAATTGTTGCGAGGGCAATAGGTCAATAGTATCCTGTAAGCTCATGTACGCACAAATTTTTTTATCGGGCAGTATAAAATTTACGTAATTTCCCATTGCTTCAAGGAACAGAATATCAGCTATTTCAACCCGGTGAGTTATGGTTCCGCTTTTAATATATATCGCCTCATCCTGAGTGCTATTATTAATAACAGCTGTTGGTTTTAGCGGGGTTTGTTTTAAATCATACAGTTGTTTGGCTTTGGTTGCTGCTTTTAAAAAGCGCTCAAATTCAATGGGTTTTAACAGATAATCGATTACGTCGAGCTCATAGCCCGAAAGAGCATATTCGGAATAAGCCGTTGTAAATATAACCATTGGGGGTGTTTTCAACGATTTCATAAGTTGAATCCCAGTCAATCCGGGCATATTGATGTCGAGAAAAATAAGGTCAGGTTTTTTTGTTAATATCGCGTTCATGGCTTGTACCGGGTCGCGGAACGAACCTTTTAAATCTATAAAAGCTGTTTTTTCAATATATGATTCAAGGATTTTTAGTGCCTGGGACTCATCGTCAATGATAAAACTATTCATGGTTTTCGAGTTTTATTTCCAGTTTTACATGAAAGGTACTTTCAATTTGATCAATCATTAACTGATGTTTATCAGGATATAACAACGATAATCGATTCCGGATATTTATCAGACCAATACCATTTTTCTGTATAACTTCATCTTTTTTTACGGAATTGCTACATGTAAATATTAAAGTTTGGTTTTTGATTTCGAACCTGATATCGATAAACGAATGAGTTTTAAAATCGATACCGTATTTAAATGCATTTTCAACGAACCCTATAAACAGGAATGGCGGCACTTTTACGCTTTCTGATTCACCTTCACAGCTCATTGTAATAGAAATGTCGTCGGTTTCACAAAACCTGAGTTTTTGCAGTTCAATGTAACTTTTTAGGTATTCCTGTTCCAGATTGAGTGAAATGGTTTTCGAAACCTGATCTTTCAGCATATAACGCATCATTCGTGACAACTGGCTGATACCGTCGGCGGTTTTTTTGTCGTTGTTGGTAAGGGCCAGCGAATAAAGGTTATTGAGCGTGTTGAACAAGAAATGCGGATTGATCTGTGATTTGAGGTATTTTAATTCGAGTGTCAATTTTTCTTCGTTCAGTTTGCGGTTTACAATCGTTGTTCTTATCCATTCCTTAATCGAACCATACATTATGGCCTGAATAACAAAAAACAGGGAAAAAATAAATTCAAGCAGAATCAGGTCGGAAACCAGAGATTTAGTAAACCATTGCCCGGTAAATATCCGGCTGCAAAACTCATTAATACTAATCTTTACTAAGGCACCTGATAACACAACTACTGCTAATAATCCAATATATTCCCATTTTTTAATTCTTCGTTTAAAGTAGGCAGGGTTAAGTCCAAATATAACAAGGTATACCAATGAAGCATTTGTCATAACATTAATCAGAAAAGAGAAAATTGCCGGTGCAGTGCTTAATTCGGTACCAAACTGAACTATTTTAAACCGGATCATTAAAAAGGTGGGCACCACCCAGAATGCCAAGTGACCTGTGATTTCAATAGTTTTTGTGCGTTGTGTATTCAAATTCTGTTGGTTTTAGGCTCAAAACTACCCAATGTTATCGCAATATAGTAATCGCTTATTCAAATGTACTATTTTGCTATGTAACCCATCGTTATTTCGATGTAAAAGTGATACGAACAATTTATTAAACCTTACAGATAGAATTCAACCTCATTTAAATAAAAGAATTGCTGACTTTATTGTGATGCATTTATTTAGCTTAAAATCGAAAAACAATAACATAAATTTATAATTATGAAAAGGATTACCGCTTGCATATACTTGGTTCTTTGTGCTGCTTTTTGTGGAATTCAAGGTATGGCACAGGACTTTACTAAAATTTTAAAAGGCTACGAAGCCTATAACCGATTTTGGGGCAGTATTTTAGTGGTGCAAAATCACCATGTAGTGTTTCAGGCTAATAACGGATTTGCCAATATTGATCTTAAGATTCCCAATGATACGAATGCCTTATACAACCTGGCTTCAGTATCAAAAACCCTGACAGCTGCAGCTATTTTTAAATTGCACGATCAGGGTAAATTGAGTGTTTTCGACCGTGTGGATAAGTATCTGCCAGGTTTTATTGATGCGGATTCAAAGAATATCCGAATTATTAATCTGCTAAACCATACTTCAGGAATGGAGGCGAATATTTGTCAGAGCGACGACCAGGGAAATGGCCTGGTTTTACCCGATAATAAACCTGTTTCGCGCGACTCAATGCTGGCAAAATTTTGTCACACAAAACTGAAATTCGTTCCCGGTACCGAATTCGAATATAATAATTATGGATATGTATTATTGGCTTATATTATTGAAAAAGTTTCAGGCGATAATTTTGCCACTTATATGCAACATGAAATCTGTCAACCGGCAGGAATGTACCATACTTTTTTTAAATCGGCTTTGAGTGAGCCTGCATCAACCGGATATGCCGGAATTGGCACCATTGAACGTAAGCCGGTAACGGCGCAGGAATACGACCCGAGCTGGATAATGGGAGCGGGAGGAATGTACGCATCAGTAACCGATATGTCAAAATTTATTGATGCTGTTTTTTCAAACCGGTTCTTTTCGGAAAATACACGTCACTTGATGCTCGATTCCTGCGTAAATTCCACTTTTCCAAACGTTCAATGGACATTGGGCTGGGAGAAGCAAACCTTTGAAAACGAGACTTATTATGCACATAGTGGAAGCGATAATGGTTATTCAACCAAAATCATTTACATGCCTTCAAAAAAACTTTCCATTATCATTCTCTCAAATTTAGTCCGCGACCTTACCGATGAATCGATCAAAGGAGCCAAATTTTCGTTTGTTGAAGATATTTCAGAAAATATTTTACAATTGATGTTTCAACAGCAGGTAGAATTTTTACCGCTTCCGGCAAAAAATACCGATCTATCTATTTGTGGTAGTTATCAACTTGATTCATTACACACTATGAAGGTGTTTTCGCGAAATGATACACTTATGCTCTCCTTTTGCCCACTGAGTATTTTCGATTATTCAATCCATTTGCCGTTGTCTGAAAATTCAGAAAATATGAATATCTGCCGTAAATTTTCAGATGCCATTGTTTCTGGTAATTTAGAAGGTTTCGAAGTTTATGTGAGCGACGATTTAAAGGCAAATCTTTTTAATAAAGAAGCAATTGGCCGGTTAACAGGGGGGTGGAATTTTATAACAGCGCAAAGTGGTGCTTTTCAGTCGTACACCATATATAAAGTGGATAACGATCAGAGTAGTTTAAGTTACCATATCGCATATCATTTTGAAAAATCGGAAGTACTTATGGTACTTACATTTAATGCCGGGGGAATAATACAGGGTTTGTTTATTTTGAACATACTTCCCCGATGCGCTATTGTTCCTGTTCAGATGTACGCCGTAGGTGAAAATCATTATTTTGTTGATGGATATCATTACGGAGGATATCCCGATTTCAGGATTACGTTCGATCCGGTTTGCCATGCCTTGAATTTTAAATCGTATGCCGATTCATTTTCGGCTGTTAAAAGCAATAACTTGTGAAATATATAACCATATAGGAATAGTAATAGCTTAATTTTGGTGATACAAATTCCGTAATAATTGATGTATCCCTTTAGTTTTTTTAGTAAAAATTATAAACCGTAATGTCCAAATGAAAAAGTCTTAATATTAATGATATTAGTTTGGAAATTCTTAATTTTAAGGTGGTTTAAATCATTTTGCTATGACGAATTTTAAACTACAAATATCCATACTAATAGTATTTTTGGGAATTTCAAGTTGCCACGGACAGGTAGAAAACAAGGTGAGGCAGCCTGCTGTAGCAGGAGCATTTTACCCGGGAGAACCGGACGCTTTAAAAGCACAGTTAGCTACGTTTTTTGAAAATGTTGAAGATAAAACCGTAAATAAGAACATAGCTGCCATTATTGTACCCCATGCCGGTTATATTTTTTGTGGACCGGTAGCAGCTTCGGCATATGCAAAGATTGATCCTGAACAAGCTTACAGTCGGATTTTCATTATTGGTACCAGTCACCATGTGCTTTTAAACGGAGCATCGGTATATAACCAGGGCGATTATAAAACTCCGTTGGGAATTGTTCCTGTCGATTTGGAAATAGCAAATAAACTAATTAAAGACAACAAACTCATTTCATACATACCCGGGGCACACGATAAAGAGCACAGTATTGAGGTTCAGCTGCCTTATTTACAATATCATTTAAAAAAGCCTTTTAAAATTGTACCAATGGTTATTGGTACGCAATCTGCAGAAACGTGCAAAAAACTGGCTGAAATTTTAAAACCCTATTTTACAAAAAATAACCTTTTTATTATCAGCAGCGATTTTTCACATTACCCTTCTTATGTTAATGCTGAAACTGTAGACGCTGCCACAGGAAAAGCCGTAGCCAGTAATTCACCCGATGTATTTTTGAAAACCCTTTCAACCAATGAAAACATGGAAGTACCAAACCTTGTTACCAGTTGTTGCGGATGGAGTTCTATATTAACCTTGCTCAATATTACCTCGGGAGAAAAGGATATCGCGGTTAAACATATCAAATACATGAATTCCGGCGATACGCAGTATGGCGATAAGGATCGGGTGGTGGGTTACCAGTCTTTTATTTTTACACGCCAGGCTGACAGTGAACAAACTGAAAACTTTTCACTTTCAATAGATGATAAAAAAACACTTTTAAAAATTGCCCGTGAGGCAATTGAATCAAAACTTACAAAGGGTGCTGCTCCAACTCTTGATGCCAGTGATTTTTCCGAAAATCTCAAATCGGATTGCGGAGCTTTTGTAACACTGACCATCCACGGACAGTTAAAAGGTTGTATTGGCCGTTTTATGCCCGATATTCCTCTTTATAAAGTGGTGCAGGAAATGGCCCAGGCTGCTGCCTTTCAGGATCCTCGATTCGACCCTGTAGTAAAAAGCGATTTGGATAAAATAAAGATTGAAATTTCCGTACTTACACCTTTAAAACGGATTTATTCCATTGATGATTTTACCCTGGGTAAGCAGGGAATTTATATTATTAAAGGGATGCGAAGTGGTACTTTTTTGCCCCAGGTTGCCAATTCTACCGGGTGGACTAAGGAGGATTTCCTGGGACATTGTGCACGCGATAAAGCAGGTATTGGCTGGGATGGCTGGAAGGATGCCGATCTCTACACTTACGAAGCCCTTGTTTTTGACGAGAATGAATTATCACACGAAAAATGAATATCGCCTATCCGCTTTTCCCCGTTACCCTGATTACCTTTCTGGCTTATTTCACCACCTGGATTTTTGTTCGTTGGGAAATACTAAAACAAAAATGGCATCGTAAATTCTGGAATTATTTACTGTTGATTACTTTCCTGATTTCGGGATTACTGGGAATGTTGAGTGTGGTTAAAGTAAACTATAAGCTCGAAATTCCTTACTACGAAACTTTTATGCAATGGCATGTTTCTTTTGGAATTGCCATGGTAATCATCGCGTTTTTTCATTTGTGGTGGCACTTAAAATACTATTTCACTTTTCGAAAAAGCAAGGTAAAATCTGAAACTATTATTCCTGAAATAACAGATATCGATGCATTTATGACACGAGTCATGCTTTTATTGCTTGGATTTATCACCATGGTGAACCAGGTGGTTTTTATCCGGGAATTTATCAATGTATTGTCCGGAAACGAATTGGTGGTGGGCATAATCCTTTCGGTTTGGATGCTGTTGACAGGTTGGGGTGCCCTGGCTGCCCGCAAAAGACTTCCTTTAAAGTTTACGTTTCAAAGGGGAATGGTAATGCTGACATCGCTTACTTTATTCCCAATGCTTTTGCTGGCTCTGCTTTTCGGATTAAAAAGCCTGATGTTTCCTCCGGGTACTATTGTTGACCTGAACTATTCAATCCTGGCTGCGATAGTTTTATTGTTTCCTGTATGTTTCTTATCGGGGCATTTGTTTACGGTTTTCTCAACATACAATTCGGTATCGGGCAATGTAAATCTTACTGGCAAATCTTATGCTTTTGAATCACTGGGGAGTCTGGCCGGAGGTGTACTTTTCAGTTTAATTCTGGGGCGGTTTTTTACTGCATTTCAGATATTTGCCCTGATGGCCATACTTGTATTGATTACTGGTGTTTGGTTGGATTTTAAATTCTCAAATCATCGTTCCTGGGGAAAGCTTTCTATAGGATTATTGATTCCAGTGCTTATTTTCACCATAAATCCTGACCATTACATTAAGAAGTTAATGTTTCCAAATCAGCAGTTGGTACTCAACAAAAGTACCCGCTATGGCAATCTGATGATTACAAAGCAGGCCGGGCAGCTGAATGTTTATGAAAATAATAACCTGCAGTTTTATACCCACAATGTAATGATGAATGAGGAAGCCGTGCATTATGCTATGATTCAGCACGAAAATCCAAGGAATATATTGCTGGTTTCAGGGGGAATGGCCGGAATGATTGCCGAAATTGAAAAGTATAAGGTGGATCATATTACCTACCTGGAAACTAATCCGGAATTGTTTAAATGGCTTCCTAAATATCTCGATACCTTACCTCAGGCCGATAACGTTGAAATTGTAAAAAAAGACATCCGCCGGTTTATTGCGGGCACTGATCAGGTATACGATGTAATTCTGATGAATCTTCCACCGCCTTTATCGTTGGGTTTAAACCGCTTTTATACCGAAGAATTTTTCAAACAGGTAAAAAAGCACTGTAATGAAAAAACCGTGATTTGCACCAGACTGCCATCAACAGCTAACTATGCTGAGGATAACGCCCTGGGGGCACAATCGTCGTTATGGAAAACCATGGGGTTGTTTTTTAAGCATCAGTTATTGATTACTGGTGAAAAAAACTACTTTTTAGCGTCAGACAGCCCGCTGAGTACATCAGTTGCAGAGAAAATTTCAGCAAAACAGATACCTACGGATTATGTGAATCCCTGGTATGTGGATGATATGTTGATTGCCATGCGCAGCGAGGGGTTAACATCACAATTCAGTGAGCAGGTTCCGGTTAACCGCGATTTTTATCCCTACATGTTTGTAAGGCAAATTGCCAATTGGATGAGTTATTTCCAAAGTCACTACCGTTTGTTGATCATTATACCTTTATTGCTGTTCCTGTTGTTTTTTGTCAGGACGAACCGGTTGACTGCCGGGCTTTACACCGGTGGTTTTACAGGGGCTTCGCTGGAAATTATTTTATTACTGGCCTACCAGGTGTTCTTTGGAAGTATATATCTGAATACAGCCTTGTTTTTTGCTTTTTTCATGGCCGGTCTTGCTTTTGGTGGTTCAAAAACCCCATGGAAAATGCTGCCGGTACTAAAAAGTTATTATATCACGCAGTTTGCCCTGGCTGCCTTTGCGCTGGTGATTCCTTTGGTAATCCAATTAATGGGTGGAATTACCGGGATGGTGTGGTTCGTTCAGATTCTGTTTTTTGCATTAATTTTTGTGTTGGCTGCAGGTATCGGCTATGAATTTATGCTGGCTTCGGAATTAACCCGAAAAAACTATAGTGAAATTTCAGGAATAAATTATAGTACCGACCTTTTTGGCTCGGCTTTTGGGGCATTTTTAACAGCTTTGGTATTATTACCCTTGTTAGGCATGCCGGTTACCTGCATGCTGCTGGCCGTGCTGAATGTTTTTAGTGGTGTTTTAGCCTTTTCGGGGCGAAAGTCGTTGAATATTACAACTTAATGTTGGATCGAATGTGTAAATTTAGGTTAATTCACATTAAAATTCTTTTAAGGGCATAGCCTCAAGTTAAGATTTAATTTAAAGGGAAAGTTCAAACAATGATAAGGACTTTATTATTAAGCTTTTTTCCCTCTCTGAGGGAAAATCCCGACAGGGAAAAGGGTGAAAAAGAGTTAAGCAAATATATTTTGTATATGTACCCTTCTCTAGCCTCAGGCTAGATTACCCTAATCTGGGGAGAGCGAAGAAATTGAAGCCTGTGCTAATAGAATAATTCCATAGAATAATTTATTAGCTTGAGGGCCTGTCTACCTGACAGGTAAGATTGTAGGGGTGAAAGTAAGAATCAGGGCTTAATTTAACATCTATGAATTTGCTTTAATTATAAATTTTAAGATCATGGACAAGCGACAATTTTTAAAAACGGCATTTTTAGGAGCTGGTGGACTTTGCCTGGGAAAAGGATTATCAGCGGCAATGTTAAAAGTGGATAATCCCCAAGTCGGCAGGAAATGGACAAAAGAGACCATGTTTTATTCTGAAACTCCCAAAGGCATGCGTTGCCTGATCTGTCCCAACGAATGTGATATAAAGGTCGGCGAAAATGGCGATTGCCGGAACCGCGTGAATAAAGACGGGAAGCTTTGGTCCACAGCCTATGGAAATCCCTGTGCCATCCATGTCGATCCTATTGAGAAAAAACCGTTGAATCATTTTTATCCGGGCAGTACGGCTTTTTCCATTGCTACAGCGGGATGTAACCTGGCCTGCCTGAATTGTCAAAACTGGACCATTTCGCAAAAAAGTCCCGATGAGACACGAAATTACGACTTGCCTCCCGATAAAGTGGTGGAAAGTTGCCAGGATAATAATTGTAAATCCATTGCCTACACTTATTCCGAACCTATTACTTATTACGAGTATACATATGACACTTCCGTATTGGCCCATGAGGCGGGTTTAAAAAATGTACTGGTTTCGGCCGGGTATATAAACCGCGATCCATTACTGAAACTTTGTAAGGTGATTGATGCTGCCAATATCGATTTAAAATCGTTCAGTAATGATATTTATCTGAAACTCAATGCCGGTAAATTGCAACCAATCCTGGATACGCTGGTAACTATGAAAGATGAAGGAGTATGGCTTGAAATTACCAACTTGGTCATTCCTTCGTGGACAGATGATATGGACATGATTAAGCAAATGTGTGGATGGCTTGCGCAAAATGGTTTTGCAGAAGTGCCTTTACACTTCAGCAGGTTTATGCCCCTGTATAAACTGACACAATTGCCGCCAACACCGGTAAATGTCCTGCAAAATGCCAGGCAAATTGCCATGAGCGAAGGACTTAAATTTGTGTATGTAGGAAATGTACCCGGAGCTGATTTTGAAACCACGCATTGCCCAAAATGTAACGAGGTAGTGATAGAGCGAAAAGGATTTAGTATTCTGCAAAATAACCTGGTTGACGGGAAATGTAAAAAATGCGGAAGCGTGGTGGCTGGCGTTTGGCAGTAATGTAATTTTATAGGAATGGTCAAAAATTGATAAGAGCCTTTTTACAAGGATGAAAAACATACTTAAATCTTTTAATTGTTAGCCAGAGAGTTTCGTCGCAAAATAATTTAGCTTTTCATGGCATCTCTGTGCTTGCGACGATTATGTATATTGGTTATGTCACCCGGGGTGACAAAAACTTTGATAAGTGTAACTTCGTTAACTTATCTTCGTTTTTTCTGCCCCGGGTTGAATTGAGATGTCCTTTCAGGAATTATAATCATGCCCTGAAAGGGCTTGTCATTTCAGCCCAGAGTAGCGCTCTGGGTAATAGGTACGTTGAAAACATCGTCGTAAGTACCTCCTCAACTATGAAATTCTATCGCTCATTACGACGAAATGTGAAAATGTTTCAAAGAATGATTTATTATTCTCATTTTCAACCACAGACTGTCTTTGGTTTGAGTTGTAATAATATCATAAAATTGGTTTGAAACTTTAAATCAATCAAATTCAATTTATTTTCTATTCTTAAAGTTTAAGGGCTATATTAGTGCGATAATTATAACTCAATAATCAAATTATGAAATCAAAAAATTGTAGAATCCTTGTTTTAGCTGGCATAGCTATTCTGATAATGGGTCAATTGCGGGCCCAAAACTTGGTACAAAATATTGGTGGCCGTGAGCGTTTAAGTCTGAATGGTGACTGGAATTTTATTATCGACCCTTATGAAAACGGGTACTACGATTACCGGTATCAGCCATTCGATCAGTCCAAATCGGGTAAAGGCGGGTTTTATGATAACATAACCCAGGTGGGTCCGGGTGAAAAAGTGGAATACAATTTCGATCTGGAACCTGTATTGCAAGTTCCCGGTGATTGGAACTCTCAATATGAAAAGCTTAGCCTGTATGAAGGCACTATCTGGTATAGAAAGATATTTAAAGTTGAAACACAAACCGACAAAAGATACTTCCTTTATTTTGGGGCGGTTAATTATGAGGCACATGTTTATTTAAACGGTAAAAAACTGGGTTCACATCAGGGTGGATTTACTCCTTTTCAGTTTGAAGTTACCGGAAAACTTACTTCCGGAGAAAACTTTGTGGTGGTAAAGGTTGACAATACACGGCATAAAGATGCAATCCCCACGGTTAATACCGATTGGTGGAACTACGGAGGCATTACCCGCGATGTCGATCTTGTAATAACACCAAAAAATTACATTAGCAATTATAAAGTACAGCTTGATCCTAAGAATAGTAACCTAATCAAAGGATTTATACAGCTATCGGACAGTGCTGCCGGAAAGATGGTTAAATTAAGCATCCCGGAACTGAACATCCAAAAAGAATTTAAAACCGATGCTGAAGGAAAAGCCGAAATACAAATTCCGGTAAAAAAGATCAATTACTGGAGTCCCGACAATCCACATTTATATGCGGTATCTCTACAAAGCGAGAACGATAATGTGGAAGATAAAATCGGTTTCAGAACCATTTCTACCGATCATAAGCAAATTCTTTTGAATGGTAAACCGGTTTTCCTGAAAGGAATTTCGGTACACGATGAAAATCCGCTGATACCCGGAAGGTTGAGGTCGGAAGGTGATATCCGCATGATATTGACCTGGGCCAAAGAGCTGGGATGCAATTATATCAGGCTGGCACATTATACCCATAATGAAAAAATGTTACGCCTGGCCGATGAAATGGGACTGATGGTTTGGGCTGAAGTTCCGGTATACTGGACTATTTCGTGGGAGAACCAGGATACCTACAACAATGCAGCAAATCAGCTTACTACCGGGATTGACCGTGATAAAAACCGGGCATCGGTAATAATATGGTCCATTGGTAATGAAACTCCGGTAACGGAACCCCGGAATGTATTTATGGGAAAACTGGCTGCACTGGCCCGTGAAAGTGACGATACACGTTTAATTGCAGCTGCCCTTGAGGTAAAAATGGATGGTTACGACATTTCAGTAGATGATCCGCTGGGTGAGAAAATTGACTTAGCTAGTTTTAACGAATACGGAGGTTGGTATTGGGGAGGTAATCCTTCAAATTTATCAAAATACCACTGGCATATAAAATACGATAAGCCGGTTGTAATTTCAGAATTCGGAGCCGGAGCCCTTGCAGGTTATCATGGTTCTGACAGTACGCTTTGGAGCGAAGAGTATCAGGCAAATGTCTATAAAAACCAGATTAAAATGCTGGAGCAGATTGACGGTTTTAGTGGTATGACTCCATGGATTTTATGTGATTTTAGGTCACCACGCCGGCAACATCCATATTTCCAGAATTTCTGGAACCGAAAAGGCTTAATCTCATCTGACGGGGTGAAAAAGCAAGCCTTTTACGTGCTTCAGGATTATTATCGAAATAAATGATATAAGGCTAGCCCTATGAGGGTTTTGGAACCCTCGTAGGGCTCAACCTGACAGAAATAAGTGATATTAGGTAACACAAAAATCAATACATCATGCAAACCTGGATAATCGCTGGAATATTACTTGTCATTGGCGGGATAGCCTTTATAAGTTCTCATTTTAGTAGAAAGTATGTAGTTAAGCACAAACTAAAAAAGGCTACTGGTAAGCGAATTTCCGATTTTGTAGATGGCGATGTGGCGAAAGTGGTTGGTAAAGTGGAATACGCCGGCGAGCCCCTGACAGCTCCATTATCAGGTAGGAAATGTGCTTATTATTATGTATTGATAGAGCAGTTGATTTCAACCGGTAAAAGTTCACACTGGAAAAAAATTATTGAGGAAGAAAAGGCCGGGACTTTTGTGATTAAAGATGGTGTGCGATTTGCCCACATCAATTGTGATCATGTAAAAAGCTACATTGTACAGGACCGTATCTATAAATCAGGCTTTATGAATGATGCCACAGAAGTATTGGAACGGTTCCTGAGTAAACACGGATACAAAAGTGAAAACCTCCTGGGGATGAATAAAAAACTCCGGTATAAAGAAGGCGTGTTGGAAAAAGGAGAACTCATAGCCGTAATTGGGAAAGGTACCTGGAGATATTCAAGCCAGGTTGGTTTACCCGATTATTACGAACGGGTATTGGATGTTGGTTCAACAGAGAATGAACCGGTTTATTTGAGCGATGATCCGGAAACGGTGAAAAACATGAATTATTAAGTTAAAAGTTTCATATTCGTATGAACTGCATTTTTAAGCGAAGCCTGTATCAGAATATTTTGCTTTTATTAATATATTTATCAAGGTTAATTCTTGTCCCAACTATTAAAATATAGTTAACCTGATCGTGTTGGCCTTTCCAATTTTCAAGTTCAGTGTTTAATACTTTTTGGTGCTGGACAAGGGTTATTTTGAATGTATCTTGCCATATTAAGGCAGAACCCTGTCATTCATATCTAATAAATGTTACATCAGCAATTTTTATTCGTCTTTTGTATTTTATATATCACAATTTTCAAATAATATTTACGCTATAAATATTGTTATTATGCAAATTACCCCAAAGATTCACCAATTAAAAATTGATTTTGAGATACCTGTTAGTCCGGTACAAAAACTTGCACGGTTTGTAAATGTATTTTTAATTTTTGGTAAAAAAATTACGCTGATCGATACCGGTGTGCATGGAAGTAAAGACAACATATTCAAATATATCGAAAGTCAGAACCGCAAGATTGCCGACATCGAAACTATTATTTTATCGCATTCCCATCCCGATCATATAGGTAACGCAGCTGAAATAAAAGACCTTACCGGATGTAAAGTGCTTGCACATCCCGACGAAGAAAACTGGCTCAGGGATATTGACCTTCAGAATACAGAGCGGCCTGTTCCCGGATTTTTTAACCTGGTGAACCGGTCGGTAATTTTAGATGGCTATTTGCATGATGGACAGTTGTTTAAGGCAGATGATGATTTAACGCTTAAAATTATTCATGCTCCCGGACATTCAAAAGGTTCCCTCAATATTAATTTTGTTGAGGACAAGGTGCTGTATACGGCCGACTCTATCCCATTAAAGGGTGATATTCCCAACTATGATAATTATTTTAATCTGCTTAGGTCACTGGAAAATATCAGAAATTATCCGGATGTGGATACTATTCTGAGTTCGTGGATCGGCCCCCTGGCCAATAATGATGAAATAAATGCAGTTCTTAAAGAAGGAGAAACCTATATCAGGCACATTGATAAAATAGCTCTGTTAAATTATCAGGAAACTGAAAATGAACCCTACTCACAATGCAGAGAAACCATTAAGCAACTAAAATTGCCTGAATTTTTAGTTAATGCTGTAACAGATAAAGCTTTTCGAAGTCATTTAAACAAAAATAAATAACGGATTATGCAAAACCGCCTAAAATTCTGCATTCTGGCGATGATATCGCTACTTACTTTTATCGTGTTTATGATCAGCAGTACTGTGAAACCATACGGTTATTTTATCGATGAAGTTTATTTTGTTGCCTGCACCCGGCATATGGCATGGGGATATATCGATCAACCCCCGTTGTCAATAGCCTTGCTAAAACTCATGTATATGTTATTTGGAACGGGTATAACAGTAACCAGAATCTTGCCTGCCCTGAGTATTTCAGCCACCGTTTTTGTTACGGGATTAATAGTGCATCAGTTAAAAGGTGATTTATTGAGTATGGTTATTGCCGCAGTGGCAGCATCAATTTCTCCCGTTTTTCTCATTTTTGGCAGTTTTTATTCCATGAATGCTTTTGAACCTCTAATTTGGGCACTTGTTGTATGGTACAGTATTAAGATGGTTCGGGAAAATAACACAAAATACTGGTTACATATTGGGATTTTAATGGGGCTGGGTTTGGAAATGAAGCACACTATTGTATTGTATGGGGTGGCCTTACTTGTGGGTTTGCTGATATCATCAAAACGAAAATTATTGTTTACAAAGTGGTCATTATGGGGTGGCCTGGCCTGCTTTTTAATTATCCTGCCAAACATAATCTGGCAGATAATTCATGGGTTTCCTTCGCTTGAATTATATGCCAACTCATTTTTATCCAAGAACATCAATAAATCTTACTTGCAGGTTTTTATTGAACAGGTCTTATTTATAAATCCCTTTACTTTTCCCTTATGGATGGGCGGACTGGTTTTTACGTTCTTAATTAAAGACAAATCGTTCCGTTACATGGGTTTTGCGTATCTGTTATTGTTATTTATCATGATGAAAGGCCATTCAAGCCGACCCGACAGGATTGCATCCATTTACATATTTTTTAATGCCGTGGGAGCAGTTGCTTTGAGTCAATGGAAAAATACCAGGTGGAAGAATTCCATAAGAATTGGTTACCTGGTAATATTACTGGCAGGTGGAATATTGTTAGCGCCGGCATTTATGCCTTTAATGAAGCCACAGCCTTTAAAGAAATATCTTTCAGAGCTTGGTTTGCATTTTAGTGTAGAAGAAGGTAAAAAAGACGAACCCATTCCTCAGTGGCTGGCCGATAGAATCGGTTGGCCCAATTTGGCCGAAGAAGTTGCGGAAGTTTACCGGGCGTTGCCTGAAAACGAAAGAAAGAATGCAGTGATTGTGTCCAGCGATTATGGAACAGCAGGAGCCCTTGAGATTTATGGGCCTCCATTGGGATTACCTCCTGTTTATGCAACACATAATAGTTTTCATTCCTGGGGACCTCCGTCGGACACCGTTAAAACCTTTATTGGGGTTTCAATTGATGTAAACGGGGTAAGAGATAAGTTTGACCAGGTTGAACAGGTAAAAGTTTACCATTGTGCCGACTGTACACATCCTCAACAAAACATGCCAATTTATGTGTTAACAGGTCCTGAATTTTCAATGGAAAAGGAATGGAAAAACTTTAAACATTATCAATGATTTGGCTGCTTAACAGCTATTTAATTGGAGTTGCTATGAAAAAAATATTTTTAAGGATTAAAATTTTATTTGTATTACTGCTTCTATTTTTAATATTCGGTTTCAATTCATATGGTCAATTGCAGGTACCATATCTTAACATTAATCCGGTTATAGATGGTGAAGCAGATACGAATTTACCGGCTTCCGGTAAGCATAATTTTTCAGTAGTGGAAAAATCAGATGAATTGAATGCTGATGTTCCTGTTTCGTATTACCTGGGTTATAGTGCAAATTATTTGTATCTGTATATTGAAGCCGTAGCGGATAGTATTATAAATAGGGACAGGGCTTATCAGAACGGCGATGGATTTCATTTGACTTTATGCAGGACCACACCCGGAGGTGAACCAACGAATGAATTTTATGTGTTGGCTTTTTCCCCTGAAAAAACGTGGTGTCACAAAATGATTTGGTATTACAATAAAGACCTTTCCATGGCGATGCTTCCGGATGAAGTCAAGTTTGAAACCCATGCGGATAACCATAAAATAGCATTCGAATTATTGATTCCGTGGAAAATCGTAAAACCGTATCATCCATGGATTAATGACAGCATAGGTTTTAATCTGTGCTTTGTGAAGGCACTGGGTGAAAATGGTATGAATTATTACTTTGCAACTGACGATGAGAAAATGCAGAGTGAGCAATCGGAACGGAAATATCTAAAAATGATTTTTCAGAAACCTGACAGGGAAAATGATGTGTTCATCTCACCCCAAAAATATCATTTATCTTCATCGGAGAAACCTGAATTAATTGTCGCATCTATGACAGGAAAGGATACCATCCTGCATTTGATAGCCAGAGTTATTTCATCGGATAGCCTGTCAAGACCGGATCAAAGGATAACGGTAAATATTTCAAAAAACAGAAACAAACAGTTGTTGGAACTTAAACCTTTTAATTTGTCACCCGGGGCTTTTAACCTGGAAATTTTCTCCAATAATCAACCCGTAGGCAAATGGGCAATGACACAATTACCTCATTTTAATTTTGACAAAATACAAAAAAATCTGGCAGACCTTAAACCGGGTATTTCAATAGGTACATTTAATACGTTGAGTTTCCTGGCTGACAATGCAAAACAAACCTATAAGCATTTAAAGCCTTATGAAACAGCTAATTCGTTGGTGAAATCAATCAATAATATTAATACAGCAATTGATAGTTTGGAGCAGGGTACCGATATTATTTCGGGGATTCGTGGCACTTATCGAAGGGCTTTCAGGTCGCAGATTGATTCCTCGTTAAGGCCTTATAGTATTTATGTGCCGGCTGATTATAATCAGGCTTTGGCTTATCCGCTGCTGGTTTATCTTCATGGCAGTGGCGATGACGACAGGGTTTTAAAACAGACACCGAAAATAGAAAAGGGCTTTATCATAGTTGCTCCTAACGGAAGAGGGACCTCAAATTGCTTTGCCGGTAAAGAACCTCAAACCGATATTATGGAATCTATAAACGATGTTGTTGCGAATTTTAACATCGATACTACTAAAATAATTCTTAGTGGCTTTTCAATGGGAGGTTACGGAGTGTACCGCACTTTTTATGAACATCCCGATGTTTTTTCTTCAATCGCGGTACTCTCCGGGCATCCCAACCTCGCACAAAAGTGGATTGGCCCAGACGAAATTGACTTTACGCAGGAAAAAAATCTGGCATCCTTTACCCAAATTCCGGTTTATATTTTTCATGGTAAAGAAGATATGAATTGTCCGTATGAAATAACGGCTAAGCTGGCAAACTGCTTAAAGCAAATGGGTTGCAAGGTTATTTTTGTTACTGATTCAACCGGCCACGGCAATATGACACCCCGGGCCCGTGAAGAATATTTTAACTGGTTAAGAGAGCAGGTGAAGTAATTTTAAAATCCATTATTATTCAATTCAGAAACATAACAAAAATTAATACCTGTATTATTTCCTAAAATGGCAGGTCTTTTAACCAATTGGTTGATAGTCATCGGATGGCAGCTAAAATAAAAGTACCAAAAGAATTGATCGAATTACCTATATATCAACCAGATCCGATGACTTGCGGAATCAAGGTATTTAAATGCAATACAGCTATAATCTATCTTGTATAAAGGGTAACTCTTAAAACGGTTGGAGTGCCAAATTGTAATCCCCAGTCAGTTTGGTCACCGTTCATGATTCGTTTTACATTAAATTCTCCGTTTTCATAATAACCTTCTTCAACTTTCAGATAATACCAATTGCACCCGTTTGTTTTTTTTGTTGGCCTGGGCAAAGCACGAACATGATAACCGGTAATTAAAAACTGATTTTTATTTAATTCGGCAACAAGAATTCTACCGTCAGGTTGCTCAGGCTGATTTTTTAAGCGATTTAATCTGCCAAAAATCCCAAAGGCAACATCAAAATCCCACCCATCGAAACTTAAAGTTTTATCAGTAATATAATTTTTTCTGTCAGATGAACTTCCCCGGTCAGATTTTGGGTCGATAGCTGATTCCTGAATTGCGGTTTTTATTTTCCCGTCAAAATTCAATTTGGCAATTTCTCGTGCCATGGGTTTGAATGTCCTAAAATTAAGAGCTGTAGGTTCCAATAATTCTTCATCCGTCAGCACATCCCCGTTTTCTTTAATTCGAACCCTGACGTTGTCTAATCCAAACGGGGCATAACCAATAGCGCCTTGTCCCAATGCTGAATAAAAGAATTTGGGATAAGGGTTTTCGAATTTTGTTTCGGGAACGAACAGCGGATTGTCGGAGTAGCTGTAAAGTTCTAATAATTTTAAATAGACTTTTGTTTCGCTTTCGTAAATATCCGGTGCCAAAATATCAATATTAGGGGCAGCGACTTTCCAAATATGGAATACATTGTCGGTTGGTCCGCCAACTTCGTAAACACCCGGATTGAATGGATTACGTACAGCCGCGTTTACATAAAGCGGGAGCGGATAAATTTCTTTTCCGGCTTTAGCTACCTGATTAATGAAGGTGGCTACATGCCAGGTGTAAAAATACTCTTCGGCATCTTTTTCAAAAACATCTGTCCAGTTTTTGTTTGATTCAGGCGATAAGTTCAATGCTTTCAAAATATCTGCCGAAACCGGTTTGTTAAATATTTTTTCAGCATTCTTTGAATAATCCCTTACAGAATCCCAACAACCGGGCTCATTTTCAACCTGAACCATAATTACTGTATGTTTCGTATCGAATTCTTTCAGATGTTGCATTAGTGCCGAAAAAGCTTTTATATCAGCTTGCAGGGTTGCTTCAATATGTGGAGAGGGCGAATCAATTTTTTCTCCTTTTGAGTTAACCATATTGGGAAATTTATCAGGCTGAAGCTTCATCCATTCAGGCATATAGTGGTTTGAGCTGTTTTTCCATGTTCCAAACCAAAGCAGTACAACCCGAAGATTATTTTCCCGGGCCCGGGTAATGATTTCGTCCACTACCGAATAATCGAAAATACCTTCCTGTGGTTCAAATTGTTCCCAGTAAATAGGAATTTCCAGAGTGTTTACATTTAATTTTTTCATGGCTGGAAATACGTCAGGCAAAGTTGCCGGCCAGGCACTTGAATTATTACACTGGGCCCCAAGTATTAAGAATGGTTCTCCATCGACCATCAGGGCATAACGATTATCTTTTTTAACAATGTGCGGCAAATCATTTGTTTGAGCATAAACAATATTCAAACAAAAAATTGTAAGGGTTAAGAAAAATGTTTTGAGCTTCATAAAATATAGTGTTGGAAGATTTTATAAAAGTATTATTTTTTTTCAAGTGACCATATCGTTTTATCGGTCAAAATGTATGATAACGTTCTATGTAAGGTTTTAATCGGGGATTTTGTGGTTTAAGTTGTTGTCCGAAGAATAAACGAGTCATTCGGAAAATCAAGACTAAAGATGGTAAAAACACGGCAATTAAGCTTAGCTATTGTTGTGTTTTGGTGCTCTATTTCCTCAGTAAGTCTGTGGGTTTGGACAGTCATACTCTTTGACAAGTTTAGGTCTGTGTGCTGGTTTTTTGAGCGACTTGGTACCGAAAGTTTTCGGGATGTATGGATGCGAAGGGTTGGCATATTATCTCGGCCCTAAAAATCTATCACCGTTAAAATGAATCATATGTTCTGGGAAATCCATTATCCAAACTTCGGTATCCCATGCAATCTCAGTCGTATGTTTTTTAAATTCCGAAAAGTCGGGAAAGGCAGAAACATAAATCTCACTTCCTTCCAAATTTTTTGCCGTTTATTCCCCGATTTCTGTCATTCGTTGAAATTTCAGTCGTCTTTATAACCAGATGACCTTAAATTTATCTAAAATAAAAAACGATACTACTAACAGAATTTATATCACTAATAATTCTAAAGTTATGCACTAAACCCGTATTCATTAATTCTGAAAAACCATTTCCTTATGTTTAAGTATTTCTCATCGTTGAACCTGTTGTTAATGCTATTGTTAACTTCAGTTTTGAGTGCAAAAAAACCAACTTCAAATCAGCCAAAACTGAACCTGGATGTTGACATTTCTCCTGAATCAGGTTTTATCATGGGTTCAGCTGTTTATATACATGTAAATGATTCTGTCATTTTCCTTTACAAAAGTTTTTTAGTCGATTCGGTCAGAGTTGATGGGACCCTCGTTGAGTTAAAACCAGTGAATGATTTAAATTCAGAACTTTCAAAAGCATATAAAATTCCTGTAGCTACCCATAAGATTGAAATATTCTATCACGGATCCATAAATACTGTTGATCTGCCTGTTAATATAAGTCCGGTTCCGTATTTAAATAAAAATCTGGTTGAATTGGCTAATTCAATTGACTGGTATCCCCGTTTACAGCACCAGCATGGTTTTGCATATTCGCTTTCTGTAAAATTACCAGACGGTTATCAAGCGACAACTAATGGAGCATATCAAAAAAATAGTTCAAATGTTGATGCTACTGTCAGCCAATGGAAATCATTTAATACAGTCTATAATATTACTTTATTGGCCTGTAAGGATATGAAAAAAAGATGGACAACCAGTAAAGGGTCAACGCTCGAAATTTATTATCAAAACCTTGCTGATACCTATGTTGATTCTATGTTGCTTGATTTGTCAGAAGTTATGGCATTTTATAAAAAACTTTATGGAGCCGGTGGTGCACAAAAACTGGTAAGAATAGTGTATGCTCCCAGACCTGCCGGGGGTTATGCCAGGGCTCCGCTTATTGTAGTTTCTGAGAATTTTGCTATCGATCAGCGTTTAATGAAATATGGTTTTTCACGCGATTTCAGATTAAATGCCCATGAAATTGCGCATTATTGGAGCCTGGCGAATTCTGCATCGGCCGATGACTGGATTAATGAAGGACTGGCAGAATTTTCAGCCTTAATGGCTTCCCGTACCATTATAGGTGAGGATTTTTATAAAATATTGATGGATGAATACCTGGGAATTGTAACACATACCAATACCGGTGTTTCAATACTTGAAACCAACGCAGGTTCATGGGAGCGTGAAATTAACAGATATTACAAGCCAACAATTATGTTTGACTCTCTTTGGGTAAAGTATGGCTATGAAAAATTTAGTAAGTTCACCAATGTGTGGTATAATAATTCGGTTAAAAAAGGTTTTACCAATACCAGTATATTGACTGACTGTCTTAATCAGGTTTATGGATCTGAAGTTAAGGATGTATTTTTAAGTGAATTGAATCAAAAAACCTTGTTTTATATGACACCTGAGTCAGTGTCGCAAAATAACTATCCGGCTTTGGAGGGCAAATGGTCAGGACCTTTAACCCAATTTGGTTCTACTGTGAATTTTGTACTGAATTTAAAGATGGTTGATAATAGCCTTTTACCAACACTTGACAGTCCCGATCAGGGGGCATTTGATATTCCGGTGAATGATTTTGAAATTTCAGGGGCTGAAATTTCATTTACGGTTAATGCTGCAAGTGGAAAATATACAGGTAAAATTCAACCCGGTCAGAAAACCATTATAGGCACCTGGAGCCAGCGCGGCGCTGATTATCCTTTAAACATGAAAAAACAATAATTTATCCCTTAAAACCATGATTGATAAAATTATCCCATTTCAAACAATTAACTGGGGAGAAGTACCTAAAACTGTCCATAATGGAATTACGGGTTATGCCGAATGGCAAACCTTACAATTTAACGGACTCCGAGTTCGTAAAGTTTTTTATTCTAAAGACTACCTGGCTGACCACTGGTGCCGGAAAGGGCATATTGTACATTGTTTGCAAGGCGAATTGTTAAGTCAGCTTGCGACAGGCGAATTTCATTACATGGATGCTGGTTCCACTTACGTTGTCTCAGATAATCAAAGTTCGCACCGCTCGGTTTCATTTGACGGGGCAACCTTGCTTATTATTGATGGTGATTTTTTGAATTAGTATTTAGAAATTGTACCAACAGTTGATTTTACTGTTCAACAGCAGCACTCTGCTCTTCGACAGACAGGTTTTGCTTTTCGACAGCCTAAAATAGCGTTCGACAGGAGTCGTTTGGCTTTTCGACAGGTTGAAATGGTGTTCGACAGGAAAAAAGTCTTTTCAACTGGTAAAAATGGTGTTCGACAGCTAAAAAGACTTCTCAACAATATCGTTAATTATCCAACAGTCTTAAAATACAAGGTTTACCAGGCTGTACAGATAACCAAAAAACAAAGCACCCATAAAAGCAACTGAAATATAAATCAGGAATATTCTGGGTTTAACCAGTCCCCAAACAGCTGACATAGCAGGTATGGTGGTAACCGGACCGGTTATTAAAAATGCCAGTGCAGCACCTTTGCCCATGCCCAGTTTTATTAATCCGCCAATAATGGGTAAAGCTGTAAGGTTGCTGGTATAAACCGGAACGCCCAGTGCGGCTGAAATAAGGATGGCAAACGGATGGTCATTTCCTAAAAACCGGACAAGAAAATCGTCGTGTACATAAAAGGCTATCATAGCGTTTAAGAAAAAAGCCAGTAACATAAATTTTGCTACCATCAACGAAGCTTTCCACGATTCCCTGATAATCTTATGTAACAACGTTTTGCTTTTTCTCACAGTATTTGTATTACATGAACAGCCTGTTAAAGAACCATTGGTGCCTTTGTCAGCCAGTACCAGGCGTGTTTTGTCAATGGCCACCTGATTTGCAAAACGGTTCGTAGCATGATTCACAACTGGCTGGGCTTTAGGTTTTAATATTCTATCGTAGTTTACTACGTGAATCCATCTTTTTATGAACGAAAGGTTTAAGAATGTACTTTTTTCATTTTCAGGTTCCGTTTTTAATCTGGCCCTGAGAATGGAATCACCTAACCACCCTTTCTTTTGAGCAAAATAAACGAGAAATCCGGCAAATAAACTTATTGCAAAAGTGGCAACCAATCTCCATATGGATAATTGCAAACCAATAGTTCCCACACTTAGGAAAAATATCTCGGGATCCATCGAGGGCGATGCAATCCAAAACGACATAACCGGTGCCAGAGGTACCCCGCCAATCAATAATGACGCAATAACAGGTATAACACCGCACGAACAAAAAGGACTTAAAGCCCCTACCAGGGTGGCTAATATTATTGATATAACCGGCTTTTTGTTAAAACTTAGTGTAATGTACTTTGAAATACCCGAAAGTTTGGCTATTACAGCTAAAGGGATGGTAATCAACAGATATGGCCAAATGTGAATAAATGACTTTACAACGAAATCGATAATTAAACTGATCTGCTCCATAATTTTAAGAATTTAAAGTAAATAATTTTTTTCCTTATGGACGGAGCTTTTGAAAAAGGACGCAGAATTTGTAAAAAAAAGTTCAGTTATTTATCAGTTGAGCAGCAACAACAGGTTTTCGGAACAATATCATAGATGGTTCCGTATTTGTCGAACTGATAGTGACAGCAATTCATAAGCATATCTTTTAGCATTTTCCGCGATCGTTGCACCCGCGATTTTGCTGCTGAGTAGCCAATACCAATTTGTTCGGCATATTCTTTCTGGCTTAATCCGTCCAACTCAGTCATACATAAAGCTTCGCAATTTTCAGGGGGCAGATGATCCATCATTTTTACCATATCGATGACAGCCTCAATCATAACTGTACTCTCTTCATCTTCATGATTGGGAATACTGTTAACAATATCATCCTTACTATTAATTTGGTTCCGGTAATAATCAGTTATAAGGTTGCGGGCAATCTGGTAAATCCACGACTGTAACCTGGTTTCGTCCCTGAGCGAATCAATTTTGGTGTGAATTTTAATAAAAACTTCCTGTAAAATATCCTCCACAGCAGTTTTATCATCTATTTTTGAACTTACAAACTGCCTGAGTTTATAGTTCAGTACTTTCCATATTTCATCGGTGGTATGCATAGGATTGCTTTTATAAAATCAAACACGAATATACAAACTAAGCAGATTAGTTGATTTAGCCGAATTTAAATTATTTGATCTTTTATCCTAACTTTCAATTCCCCTTACTACTTTTGTTAAATGGAAAAAATAATCTGGGCAGGTTTTTCAATTGCTCTTTTTGCGGCAATTTTAACGGTTACTAAAAGGCAATCGGGTGTTTCCGATAAGTTATTGTCGGCCTGGTTGTTCCTGTTTGCCTTCGATTATGCCAACCTGGGTATTACTGCCATGGCAACAGACTATTACCTGATTCCCTCGTCATTTTTTCTGTTCAATCCGGCCTTTTTCCTGTATGCCCGATCGCTTACCGATACTCATTTTGCACTAAAGTGGAGGCAGTTGTTGCATTTGCTGCCATACGTCTTTTTTGAACTGGCCAAATGGTTTTTCCCATTTTCGCTGAATCTTGAACAGTTTTTCAATCCCGATAAGGAATTATGGTTACGACTGCTTTATGGTATTTCCATGATTGCTTCCTTAAGTATCTACAATATAATGAGCATTTTAATGGTACACCGGCACCGGATTAATTTGAAGCATATTTTTTCGAACATTAGTGAAAACCAACGAATTACCTGGCTGTTGATTGTTCTTATTTCCTATATGCTTTATGTTTTTACCGTGGTGGTTTGGGGTTTATTCGGATTGATATTCAAAGATCTTGATGCGGCAACCACTTATAATTACCTGGCCAGCTGGATGTTGATTTTTATGCTGGGATTTTATGGCATTAACCAGGAAGAGATTTTTAAGAAACGAAAAACCAATAATGATAATGAAAACGGTGATGATCGTTACAAACTATCCGGCCTGACCGATAAACGAAAGAATGAAATCAAAAAGTTGATACTGAATTATTTTACCAAAAGTGAACCTTACCTGAATTCTGAATTAAGTATGCCCATGTTGTCGGAAGCCTTGCAGATTCCCAAATATCAGTTAACCGAGGTATTGAATACAGAAATTGGTAAGAACTTTTTCCAGTTTGTGAACGAATTTCGTGTACAGGCGGTTAAAAACAAACTCGAAGACCCCAAAAATGATGAATTATCCATTGAAGCCATTGGTTATGATTGTGGGTTCAGCAGTAAATCTTCCTTTTTTGCTGTTTTCAAATTAATTAGCGGAAACACCCCGTTGCAATACCGGAAATCTGTCCGAAATATCTGAGTATTGCAATCAAAAGTCCTGATTTTAAAAGTTGGAATTTTTGTATCTCGCAGCTAATCAAACCTTAATAGTACCCTCCAAAAACTTCTTGTCCTGACAATAAAAGTTGTACCATTTCGCGCAGTGTGCAGATTAATTTTGGGCTGAAAAGGCAGGATAAATATTTTATACTATTTAGTGAATTTATCCCTCCCAGCGGGGTTGTCTCAAAAGTATTAAAAATGAATATAAAGCCATAAAACCACAAAGACACCAAGAAACACAAGGCGTTAAATATTAACACCTTACAAATTCGTGAATTTTAGTGCCTTTGTGTCTTAGTGGTAAAAAAATTACTTTTGAGACAGCCCCAGTAGGGCAGTGCTAAGATTGTCTAACAGTTTTTTAAAGTAAACTATGGAAGGATATGGATTAATTCTGGTAGAAACTGCACCCTCCTTTTCAAGGAGGGCTGGGGAGGATAAAAAACTCAACAAAATTTTTCAAATCAATAACAAGGTAAACCAACAACTATGAAAGCAATAATTATAATCATAGGTTTAATTTTAATTACCCTCCATTCCCACGCTCAGGGATTATTTAATGCCTCTGACGAAAATGAAGGAAAAACACTGGAGTATTCGGGATACGCCAGGTCCGTAATAGCAGGAGGGGCAGAAAATTATGATTTTTCGACGGCTTTTGGAGAATTTGCCATTAAACCCAAAGTTAGTATGGGTCATACATTTTTGTTTGCCGATCTTCGATTCCGGGAGGATTGGGCCTTTAATGAACATCAGTCGACGTTTGAGCCTAAAGAACTTTATGCCGGTTATAAATCCGATAAGGTAGATGTTTTTCTCGGTAATCAAATCGTAACCTGGGGACGCACCGATGGCTTTAACCCCACGAATAAGGTAACTCCAAATGACTATTTTTTTATTTCGCCGGAACCCGACGACCAAAAACTTTCGAACTTTATGCTTCGAAGTAAAATCAGGTTTTCACCGGAAGCCGAATTGGATGTAATAGGTATCCCATTTTACAAACCTTCGATTTACCGGTACGATTTATTTCAGTTCCAACCCGGGTTTACCTTCAATAACCTGGTGGTTCCTGACAGGAAGATTGAAAATGCTTCGTATGCCGCACGATTGAATTTTGAATATCCGGCAGCCGGATTTTCCATTTCATGGCAGTCTGGCTACAGCCCTTTTTACGGGTTTGATATCCAATCCGCCTACCTGGGTGCCGATGGCAGCTATACTGTTGAAAATATTGCCAAAACATACAAGCAGCAGACAGCCGGTGCAGATTTTACCCTGCCACTGGGCAGCTTAATTCTAAGGGGTGAGGCAGCTTATAATATAACAAGTAATTATAAAGACAGTATTTTTATTCCCAATCCTGATTTGGCTTATGTAGCCGGTATTGAGGCCAATTTTGCCGATATAACTGCTATTTTTCAATATGTGGGCAAAACGACCTTAAAATTCGATGATCTGGCCGAACCGGTTTTGACGGATCCGACCAGTGCAACAGCTCAAATGGCCTATGGCTCTGAAATGATCCAATACCAATCGGAACTGTTCAATCGCAAAATATTCGATCAGCAGGAGAAGACCAATCAAGCGGTAATGCTGTCGCTCAACCGTGACTTTTGGTACAATGCACTGAATGTGGAATTAACGGCTTATTACAATTTTACCACGGAGAGTGTTATGCTCCGCCCCATGCTAAGCTGGAAAATTGATGATATGCTTACTGCAAAAGCTGGTGGTTCGTACATGCATGGGCCCGACAATAGCATTTTTAATTATTCGGCACCTGTGCTTAACAATATCCTGCTTTCGTTGCAGGCTAACTTTTAAAATATTCCCAGATGAATAACAAATTTTTTATCATAAAACATCGCAAATCCATCATTATAGTAACGTTGGTGTTGTTTGTAGTGAGTGCGTTGCCATTGCTGAAAGCCCACATCAATTCCGATCTGATGAGTTATCTTCCGGCGCATCTTCCCGCAATGGTTAATAAAAACAAGGTGGAAAAAGTGTTCGGAAAAACCGACCCCATAGTTATTGTTTTTGAAGCTGATGATGTATTGAACGACAGTACGCTGAGACGTATACAGGCGCTTAGCAAGGATTTTAACCGCATGAGCGATTTTGATTTGGTAATGTCGCTTTTTGATACCAAGAATATTCATGGTGAGGACGGGGCCATGATTGTTGATCCGGCCATTAAAAGGATACCCACCAGTGAAAAGCGTCGCGAACTCTTGCGTGCGGAACTTAAAAATAACGAACTGGCTTACGATGTTGTGGTTTCCAAAGATTTCAAATACGCACTCATCATGCTTAATTCGGTATCTAAAAAATCGGACCCCGACCTGATGAATCTTGTCTTTAATACGCTTAAAAAACATCCTGGTAAGGAAAAAGTATCGATTAATGGGTGGCCTTATTTACGGGCTGAAGCCAGCGATAAAATTGCCAAAGACTTTATGTTTCTATTACCTCTCGGGTTGTTGATTATGGGCATCTTTTTGTGGATGTCGTTTCGTGAAAAACGAGGGCTGTTTTTACCCACTTTTGCGGTTATTTTATCCATTGTGGTGTCGTTGGGACTGATCCCGATTTTCCACTGGGATTTAAGTATCATTGGTATCCTCATACCCATTATGATGATTGCCGTTGCGAATGATTATGGCATTCATGTTATTTCGAAATACCAGGAACTGAATGCCCGGTTTCCGGATATGAGTATGGAAGAAATGGTAGAAAAAACGACCCGGTATCTTACCAAAC
>JBJKSB010000011.1:0-45791 GCA_046704385.1 Bacteroidales bacterium
ACAGCATCCGACACGGTGAAAGTGGTGGTGAATGACCTGCCTGTTGTTGACCTGGGTGAAGATATTACCTCCGAAACAGCCTTTGACCTGGATGCCGGGGCCGGGCAATCTGCTTATTTATGGTCAACCGGGGATACCGGTCAGAAAATTAAAGTGTCTGAAACCGGTGAGTACTGGGTAATGGTTACCAACAGCCTGGGCTGTTCGGCTGCCGACACCATCAACGTAACAGTTACCGGTATTAATGAAAGCCTGGCTACTACCCTGAAACCGGATATTTACCCTAACCCGAATAATGGTTCGTTCTGGTTAATCATCAATAACCCGCTTTATGGCAGCTTACGTTATGAATTACTGGATGCCAACAGTAAGGTAATTGAGAATAAAGAGCTGTTGCTTAACGGGAAACTCAAACACCTGGTAAAACCTGATCATCTGCCTCAAGGGGTATATATTCTTAAAACATACTTTAAGGATAAAGTTAGTGTCACCAAAATTGTAGTACAATAAAAGATGGTACAATAGTGTAAAAACCCCGCCGGTGCGGGGTTTTTTATTTTTAATAGTTAGAAAACCACACCCTCGCTTGGTATTTTATTTCAAATCAACACATTAGTTTCCAAATTTAATAATTAGTATTAAAAAATTATTTAACTTAGTACCGTTACCTGGTACAATAAAAGCAACCAATGCTCTTTTTAAAAAAATACTTTTTTGAGACAATCATAATCATTTTAATACTTTTAGCAAGCATCTTGTTGCTACCTAATATAACCCGATATCACTTTAATTTCAGCCACAAGCAAACTGTGAGTCCCTATGGTAAATTGGTTTTTAATGATCTGAATAATGATGGAAAAAGCGAAAGAATTGAATTCACAAATGATCCCCACGGAAATGCAAACTTCAACATAAAAGACGGTAACAAATTTCAGGGGCAATGGAAATTCAGTGGAATATTTGCCTCGCATGATTTTTTTAAGTGCCTTGATTTTAACAATAACGGTTTTAAAGAAATTTATACCTTCACCATATCAAACGATTCTCTTTTTTTAAATGCTATCGAAAGTTTTACCACAAAAACCATTATTAAGGATCGGTTTATTAGCAAATTAAAATTCCTAAATAATGATCGAGGAATTATCATATACATGCCCCCTAATGAATTTGATTTAGATGCCGATGGTTATAAAGAATTATTTTTTGTCACTTTCGGAGGCTACGATTATGTAAACCGTGGGTTATTTTGCTACAATATCAGGAAGGATTCGCTGATTATCCACAATAATCTGGGAAGTATCCCCCATCCACCGCTTTCATTAGTTAAATTCGATACCAATTTCGTTATAAGCGGACAAATTCGCGAGCTGGGTAATGCACCAACTTCCTATCCATTTAATGATAGCAGCGCCTGGATAATGGCATGGAACCAACATTTAAATTTTGTTTTCGACCCGGTATGTATTGGTGAATATCCCTCAGATACGTATACAATACCACTTTTTTCAGAAAATCAATTCAGGTTTGTTTCATTATATCATTATTCCGGTATTTACGACACTTCCCGTTTAATTATAAACGATAACCTTGGAAAAATTGTAAAACAAAAAGTTCTGGACAACTATTACGGCCAATTGCTACAAATAATTCCCGGAACAACTTACCCCATTACCATTTCATTAAGCTCAGGTTATATAAATGTATATAATGAAGAACTTAAACTTATTAAACAATACAAAAGTACCGATTTAGGGATGCTTGTCAGCGATAATCTTGATTTTACCAATGATGGGGTTCCCGACCTGATTTATTACAATGGTAATACGACCAGTCTTACCTTCCTTGATCCGGTTACCCTGGCTCAAACCCAAATACCTATGGATGAACCACCTTATCCAATGGTAATGTCAAAATACAGGGAAAGTAAAAACAGCTATTTATGCTGTAAAAATGATGACCTGGCCACCTTTTATAAATTCAGTGTAAATCCATTTTATCGAGTGCGGTACCTGCTACCGTTTTTTTTGCTTCTAATTATAATAGGCATTAAACAGTTAGTCCTTTTAATATTCCGCTATTATTTAAACAAGCGGATTAACAACCGTAATGAAATAGCCCGGCTCCAGTTGCTCAACGTAAAAAACCAGCTCGATTCCCATTTTACTTTTAATATGATCGATTGCATTGGGAATAATTTCAGGAAAAATGATTTTGACACGGCTGATAAATTGTTCACCCGGTATGCGCGCATGCTGCAACAATCGGTGCAATTATCGAACGAAATCGCCATACCCATGGATCAGGAACTCGATTATGTGGAAAACTATCTGAACCTTGAACAGGCCAGATTGAACCATAAATTTACCTTCGAATTATCCACAGATACCTATGTCAATTCACTCATCCCTAAGTACCTTCTGTTTTCATTTGCCGAAAATGCAGTAAAACACGGTATTGCACCTATGCCCAAAGGGTATGGAAAAATCTCAATACATACCACTCAAAATGGCAAAATGACCCTTGTAACTATTGAGGATAACGGAATAGGAATGGATAATGATAATACAACGAGTAAAGGCACAGGTAACGGACTTAAAATTATTGATCAGCTGATATCTTTATTTAAAACAGAATATAAAATACTTATTAGCTACGAATATCTTAAGATTCAAAACCCGGGAACACAGGTTAAAATATCGATAAAAAATGGAAACTAAACTTACCTGTTATATTATTGATGACCAGCAGGATTCCATAGAAAGACTGGCATACCTGCTTGAAAAATGCGATGATATTCATATTATTGGAAATAACAGTAATCCGGAATCAGGTATTGAAGAAATTAAAAATTTAAAACCTGAGATTGTATTTGTAGATGTTGAAATGCCAAAAATATCTGGTTTTGAGGTTATTGAAGAGATCAGATCACAAGGATTTTTTCCCAAATTTATTTTTACCACAGGTTATTCCCAGTATGCTATTAAAGCCATTAAAGCACAGGCTTTTGATTATTTATTAAAACCCATTGATCTGGATGAACTGAAACAAACCCTTTCACGTAATTCAGAAATCCAAAAACCTGAATTCCAATACAAGGATTTATTATTGACTAAACGCGAAAAAGAGATTCTCGATTTTGTACTCAAAGGATTAACCAGCCAACAAATAGCCGACAAACTGTTTGTAAGCAAAAACACGGTGGATACCCACAGAAGAAATATTTTGGAGAAAAATAAATTTCGAACCACACAAGAATTAATATTAGGTTTAAATAAAAAAAATTAAGTTGCAAAACTTATTAAACGCGTTTCCCTCGTGAGGGGAAATGTCCGACAACCTGTTCCGAACTTGCTTCGAGAGGACAAAGGGGTACAACAATAAATTAGTAACCAGACAAATTTTAAATTCAAAAACTCTCCTTATCAAATTACCTTTCAACATTATAACCCCTTTCCCCGCCTGTAGCGACCTAAAATCTGCAGGTCGTTTATTCAATTGGTTGATAGTCATCGGATCTGCTAAAATAAAAGCACTAAAAGCATTGAACGAATTACCTATAAATCAACCTGTCTGCCGATACAGGCAGGCAAGTCATCCGATGACTTGCGGAATCTGGGAGCTAGGGCGTGGTTCCCCAATTTAATGCTGCCTGGAAAATAACCTGGTAGCCAGGAGTTAGAAAACCACACCCTCGCTAAAATAAAAAATACTCATCAATGAGTATATAAATGTTTAAAAAATCATTATTTGTGGGGATTTACTGGGGTTGATTAATGGGTTAATTTTGAAGCTACTCTTAACCTGTTTTACTATGAAACTAAAATTACTGTTGATCCCGGCTTCATTTGTGTTTCTATATCCATTTGAATCACAAAATGTCATTCACCAACAATCCAGTCCTAAGTCATTTGATTTGAAACCCAAATATGAAAGGGGATTACCCCCTAATATTTTTGCTTCATTGGAATTTTCTGATGCCAATGGGAACGGAATTATTGAAGCCGAGGAGGATGCCACCTTAATCTTGACCCTTATCAATAAAGGGAAAGGGAATGCACAGGATTTACATATTAATATTACCGATAACAATCAGGATACCGCCTTCGATTATAAGAAAAATGAAATTGTATACATGCTACATCCAAATGATTCTGCCCGTATTATTATTCCTATGCATGCCGGGTTCCGGGTTAAATCAGGAAATCACCAACTGGCAATAGAAGTAAAAGAAAAGTTCGGGTATGATATGGATCCGGCAACTCTAAAACTCAGTACCCTAGAATTTCAAAAATCAAAACTTAACTTATCCGGTATTGAGATAACCGACAGTGGCGATAATACACTGGCACTGGTTGAAGATGGTTTATTACAACCCGGCGAACAGGTTCAGGTCAAAGTCATAATCCAAAATATTGGACAAAACGTTGCAAATAATGTAAAATACGAGATAAAAACCCCAGACCCGAATATTTACCTTGAAAACACCCAGGGCGATCTGGGGAATTTTGAAATCGGGGAAATAAAGGAGTTTCATTTCACGCTAAGCCCAAATAAAAGGGTCGATTCAAAAAATAAGTTGCCAGTCTTTTTAACCGCTACCGAGGATCGTAATTTGGGAAATATTAATAATAAAATATTGCCCATTGAATTAAACCAACGACCGGCCATTGCCCAAACATTAGATGTTAAACCTATTATTGACAGCCTGAAAAACCAGGTGGCTACTTTTGTTTTTACTTCAAATAAAATTAAAGCAAATATCGGGTCCATTCAAAATGTTTACAATGTCAAAACAACTAAAATGGATAGACCTAATGCAGTAGCTATCGTTATGGGTGTCGAAAAATATAAGAACCTTCCTCCCGCCCCTTATGCTGAAAACGATGCTGATTTAATTACAAAGTATTTTCAAAAAACACTCGGCATCGAAACCGTTTATACCTATAAAACAAATGATGTTCAGGGGTTTTTCTTTTTTCAGAATTTTAATCCGGCCAATGGCGAACTGCAGAAGGCGATTATAAAAGGTGAAACAGAATTGTTTGTGTTTTATTCCGGCCACGGGATTCCCGATAAAGCCGGAGAAAATATTTACCTGTTTCCTTCTGATGGAAATGTAGAAATGGCAGATGTTCAGGGTTACAATCTGAATAAATTTTATAATAGCCTGGTTGCACTGGGTGCAAAAAAAACAGTTGTCTTTATTGATGCCTGCTTCAGCGGCGCTTCAAAAGCATCTGAAAAAATTGCCACACAAAACCTGATTGCTTCAAAAGGGGTAATTATTCATCCCAAAATTGTGGAACCCTGGCAAACCGATTCAACTTTTTGTGTCTTTAATTCTTCCTCGTTTAATGAAAGTTCTCTTGGTTTTGACCAATCGCATACTGGCTTATTTACTTATTATGTTTGCTCCGGTTTACAGGGACAGGCCGATTTGAACCGCGACAGTACCATCACCACAGGTGAATTAAGCGACTATTTAAGGCAAAAAGTACCCGAGACTTCCAGGAAAATATCATCAGGTATTCAAACACCGGAATTTCATGGAAATACAAATATTATCCTAACTGAAAATTAAATCACTGCTATGACGACTAAACTTTTACTCCCGGTAATATTCCTTTTATTCATTGCCAACTTCAGTAAAGGCCAGGAAATATCAGGTGTTTATACAACTACCAAGGATGATCAGATAATTATACATTACAACTTAAGTAAGGTGAAATATTTTCAATCGCTTGAAGTCACTGCATACGTGAGTTTTGATGGAGGTAAAACCTTTCAGGGACCATTAAAAGCTGTAAGCGGCGATGTTGGTAATAATATAAAAGGAGGTGAACGCACTATCACGTGGAGCCCTTTCGAGGAATATAACTCCTTAGAGGGTGAATTGATATTTGATGTGAGATGTAAAATAAACAATGAAGTACGAAAGCGGAGTTTTTTTCTGAATTATTCGCCCAATGTATTATTTACCAATACGAATTATCGTGCACTGTACGGAATTCAGATAGGACAGGTTGGAAAAACCGGCTGGTACCTTGCTGCCCGAAAAAGTGATTTTTCAAAACCTGGTTATACATTCGATGGTGAAACAATTACCCCACTTAATCCGGATTTAACCTACAAGCAATTTACAGGAAATATGTCCTTTCAACGACTTATGCTCACCGGAGGTTTTACATTTCAGATGGGTTGGAACTCCTTTTTTTATCTGGGGGCCGGTTACGGGTCAACCCAGGTCAACTGGCAATTTAAAGAATATAATTACGATAGTACCAAGCCTGTAAAAACCGATTGGGCAAAAGTTAAGCAATATGATAAGAAAGGTGCCGAAGCTGAATTGGGGTTTATTTTCAAAGCCATGCATGTGTCATACTCATTTGGGGCAACTGTAAACCAATATGCAAAAGTAGGCGCTGTCGCAGGAATAGGTATTAATTTTTAAACAATGTTATTATGAACCGGATTCGTACAATTTTTTGTATCATAGGTATTAGCTTTATTTTCACCCTTTGCCAGGATGAAGACCTGGGTGACCCGACCAAAATAAACTTAGATAAAATAGTTATTAATAATCTGTCTGTTGCCAATATTAGTTACAGGCAATTTGATGTAAAAGCCCATTGTACCTTAGACAAATCATTTAAGCCTGATGAATTTGGTATCTGCTATAGTAAAGACCAACATCCGAATATTAAGGGTACAACCTTTTCAATTAACCAGCTTAGCAGTGAATCGGA
The DNA here is from genome assembly GCA_046704385.1 of Bacteroidales bacterium. GTDB lineage: Bacteria > Bacteroidota > Bacteroidia > Bacteroidales > SZUA-534 > GH45. The sequence goes on from JBJKSB010000011.1 coordinate 6,747, forward strand.
TATATCGGTTACCATCAAAGATTTAAACCCTAATACCACTTATTACCTGAAAGCCTATGTTAAAATAGGCGATAATATTATCTATAGCGATGAAAATACAGCAAAAACCGTTGATGTACAAGAACCGACGGTTGGTGAAGTACAGTTACAAAGTAAAACCAGCGTTTCATTCTCAATAAAAAGTGAGATTATTGATGAGAACGGGTTAACCATTACTGAAAGAGGAATTTGTTGGTCAGAAAATGAAGATCCAACCATTCAGGACAATCTAATAAAAGACGATTCAGTTGGAATTGGTTCTTACACTTTAACTGTTGAGAAACTTTATCCAAATAGAACTTATTATGTAAAAGCCTATGCAAAAAATGCCAGAGGTCTTGCTTATGGTAAACAGTTTTCTGTTTTGACCAATGATGTCCAAATTGAACTAAATTTCAATACTATAGATAGCATAACCCCTTTTGGTGCTATATGCAAAGCTGAAATAACCAGTAACGGGGGGTATGAAATTATTGAAAAAGGTTTCTGTTATGATATTGTAAATTCACCCACACTGAATAATGAAGTACAAAAAATAGAAAATGCCGATTATTTATATAGTTATACATTTACTAATCTTAAGAACAATACCTCCTATTATATAAAAGCATTTGCCATAAATAAATACGATACAGCGTACAGCGAGCAACGCACGTTCTTTACAAAAGATGGTATTCCGGTTATCTCAGGTGAATCTTATAATTCGTTAACCTCAACTTCGGCAAATATTTGTAGTGAAATTACCAATGATTTTAACGTTAAAATTATTGAAAAAGGAGTATGTTACAGTTTAAATAATAATCCAACCATTGAAGATTCAAAAGTTTTATTTGCTGGTGAGGATAATCCATTTTGCATCCAAATTACAGATTTATTACCTCTTACTACTTATTATGCAAAGATTTATGTAAAAAACCAGTTTGGTGTGGGCTATGGGGGGGCTGTTCAATTTACAACCAATACAGGATGCCCTTATATTGAAACAAATGAAATTGCTGAAATTACATCAAACTCAGCAAAATCAGGAGGTTCTAAGATTTCAGACAGTGGTTTTGAAATTACATCTAAAGGAGTTTGTTGGAATACCGCCCAAAACCCTACTATTGATAACAACAAAACAAACGATGGTACCAGCACCAATGAATACACAAGCGCTTTGACAAACTTATTACCAAATACAACATACTATGTACGTGCATATGCTACAAACCAAAATTGTACATCATATGGCGCTGAAAAGAGTTTTACGACACTGAATGGATGGCCAACTGTTGAGACTAAGGAGATTTCAGAAATAACACCAGCGTCTGCCCAATGCGGTGGAAGTAATTTAGTTGATAATGGTTTTACCATTTCGGCAAAAGGTGTATGTTGGGCCACTTCGCAAAATCCCACAGTTGATAATGAAAAAACAAATGATGGTTCCGGAACAGTTGATTATACAAGTACTATAACTAATTTGGCTGTTAGCACTACTTATTATGTAAGGGCTTATGCCTCTAATGCAATTGGCACAACTTACGGAAGTGAAAAATCGTTTCAGACAAAAAGCGGCACTCCGGTTTTAACCACAGTAACGCCTGCTAATGCTACATCTAATTCAGCAAATTCAGGGGGAAATATAACAGATGATGGAGGATATACTATTACGGAGCGGGGAGTCTGCTGGGCTACCACCGAAAATCCGGATATATCAAACGATCATACATCTGATGGAACAAGCACAGGTAGCTTTACCAGCAATATTACCGGCCTGGCACCTCAAACAACCTATTATATCAGGGCTTTTGCCAGCAACCAATATACCACATCGTACGGACAACAGGAATCTTTTACAACTACTTCCAATTTACCGGTGGTAACAACCGATGCCATTACAAATAATACCACTGGCAATTCTGCCACTTCAGGAGGAAATGTAACATCCGATAATGGATTCGAAGTCACTGCGCGGGGCGTGTGTTGGAGCACATCTCAAAATCCTGTAATTGACGGGAACCCAAATATAACAGTTGATGGAACCGGAACAGGTACATTTACCAGCAATCTGACCGGGTTAGTCCCAAATACTACTTATTATGTTAAAGCTTATGCTACAAATGCTAATGGGACAAACTATGGTGATGAAGTTTCCTTTACTACCCCGGTTTTATTGCCTGTGGTAACTACCACAGCCATTTCTGCCATAAATGCATACGGGGCCACCAGTGGCGGTACTATAACCAGTGACGGCGGAGCCTCCATTACTGCAAGAGGAGTTTGCTGGAGCACCAGCAGTAATCCGACTATAGATAATAGTAAAACCACAGACGGTACAGGAACTGATGTTTTTACCAGCACCATTACCGGTTTAAACCCTGAAACAACTTATTATGTAAGGGCTTATGCAACAAATAGTGGTGGTACTGGGTATGGCGACCAGATAACATTTACAACCACAAAGGAACTTACTCCATTAATTAATGAAATAATAGATACTCAAGTACATGATGGTACTGGTGGAGGAACTGGAAATTCGGACTATTATTTAGAAGTTGGAGAAAATATTGCATTAGATATAACAATTAAAAATAATGGTACAGGAACAGCATACAACCTAGTTGGCATATTATCATTTTATGATACAAACGATGGAAATTACAGCTCCTTTTCTGATAACGATGAGAATATAAGCTCTATTAAAGCAGGCTCAACAAATACATTCGATGATTTCAATTTCAATATAAGTGGAATGCCGACTGATAAAGTTATTAATTTCAAATTGACGGTTACTTATGATGATGAATATGGTAACAATTATAATAAAGTGTTTTCAGGAGCTATTCTGAATTTTAATGTTTACTATTATAAAGAGGTTAAAATCACTGATGATGCCCTTGTAGAAGAAGGTTATTATGCTGGTACTAATTTTGGTTCCATGGCAAGTTTAATCATAGAAGATGATGATGCTGGATTATATTATTCTTATTTAAAACCTGAGGCATTGAATATCTCTTCAAGTTATGAAATAGTTTATGCCACGATAAATTTATATGTTTTTGGTGTTGTTGCAAATCCTTTTAAATCGTATCTGAATAAAGTCACAGATGATTGGAGTGAAGGTCTTATAACATGGAATACCAAACCGGGTTGGTCTTCCACGACCTATCCTATGTCCTGGGTCAACCCATCAATAAATGTTTGGTTACCATTTAACATTACATCAATAGTAAAGGAATGGGTAAGTGGTACAGCAAACTATGGTATCATTCTACGATGCCAAAGTGGTTATTCTGCTTCATTTTTTAATTCAACAGAAAGTTCTAATAATAAACCATTTATTAAGATTAGATATAGATAATATTTTAGCTTCATGAAGAATATCCTTTAAGCAACAGTTCGAAATACATAAATTCCACATAGTATTACTCATAATCCTAGCTTCCTGTGCCACGCCCCAACCGGCGACCAAACCATGTGAAGCTTATAAACATATACTGCATTTTAATAAAAACCTGCCTTGTGTGGGTTGCAATGCCATAAAAGAGTTACCAGCAACCGATTCACTGCTGGAAGTATTTATTTTTGACCTGTCAAGAGCTGATGGCAATAAACGTTAGTTTTGGAATACCGTTTGGGTCAAACAATTTTCCACCAGTCTTGATACCCTCCCACCCGGCGCTTACTGGTTTGGTGTACGTTTGTTAGGAGAAGAAAAAATTAAGCCGGGACAATTTGTTTGGGAGGACTATTTTAATCGTAGAATTTTATCAATTTTCTCTTCAACAAAATTCTTGATTTGGAATGCAAGTTTTTTATATTCCAAAGTTTCATCTTCATCCGGAATGTACATATCTCCCGGGTATCTTGCATCTACTCCAAAATCACTTAACTCCTTGGGGTCAATATCAGTGAAATCCTTGTCAATGTCAGCACATTCTACAAGTAGGTATTCAATTACATGCGTTCTTTTTATATCAATTCCATTCGCAATTAAAAAAGCTTTTAAAAATTTTTCAACAGCTTGTTGACAATGAAAACAAACAGATGAGGCAGCTATAATTTCATTTTCTGTAAGCCTCTCAACAACTAATAAATCCTCATTAGCCTTGCTTAACCACTGCTTAACAAAATCGATAACAGCCTGAGTCATAAAATAACCCCTTCACGTAAAACTTGCTTGAAAATATGTCCGGTAATCTCTTTTTTTGAATTTAGCTCTTCTTCACTTTGGATTAGTATATCAGCAGGGATTTTGAATTTTGCCAACTCTTTTCTAAGTATTGATTTAAGAGTTCTTTTTTTTCTGATATCTATTGTTTCTCTGGTTATTACAAGAAAATCATAATCACTATCAATACTATTGTCTCTTCTTGCACGAGAACCAAACAGAAGAACTTTGCTGCCAGGTATAACCTTACCGGCTATGTCCCGAATAATCGAAAATGTATTTGAATTATTATTAATCATCTTCTAATAGTAACTTGACCAAAATTAATCATTTTTTGGAAATGTTTGAAACTTTGTTTTAGGGCAAGTTTGTCCTCCCCCTTTGTCCTTCGGACATTTTCCCCAGGGGGGCACAGCCCCCGATAAACCTGGGCAGGCTGTCAAGCTAAGATATAAGTTGCTTAAAATGTACTTTATATGCACATGCCATAATGATTAGTCTGTGAATTTCGTCGCAGTAAACTGTACTATTCCAATTGAATTTTACTACTTGCGACGATTTTACCAGAATGCTAAGTTACCCAGGGCGACAAAAACTTCAATAAGTTAGACTCTCGCTCCCTTATTTTCGTTTTTTCTGCCCTGGGTTGAATTGAATTGCCCTTTCAGGGCAAGATTAATAGCCCTGAAAGGGTGTATCATTTCAGCCCTTCTTCCTTATGCCTTCATTATCAGGTGTTGTAAAGTATATTTTTCAACGGCAGATTTCCTTTGGTAGTTAAAAAAATATATTGACTTTCGCTCCGTAATACGCTAAATCGTTTTGGTTATGGATAAAATAAAGATTGCAGAATTTATTACCGAGGTACGATTGTTTGGATCATTAAATGAACATGAAATTGATTTGCTCTCTACCCGGTTTGAAGTAAAAAACTATAGTAAAAACAAATCATTATTTAAAGAAGGTTCCGATAGGAAATCTATTTTTGTCATATACGAAGGCGAAGTTGAATTATTTAAAACAACGCCCTTCGGCGAAGAAAAAAGATTATCATTTTTTCAAAAGTACGATTTTATGGGAGAGGGTTGCCTGATGGATAACTCCCCACATTCAACCACAGCCCGCGCTATGACTGATGTTACGGCACTTTATCTGGGCAAGGATGAACTACAGGAAATATTTGAAAGTGAGCCCGAACTGGCCTCTAAAGTTTACAAATACCTCGCAAAACTAATTGCCCGACGAATGGATCAGGCGAATGCTCATTTTATAAACATTGGGGCGCAATATGTTTCCGGCCGAACCCGGCCCGAGCATGATTTACTGGGTGATCGGGATGTTCCGGCAGAAGCTTATTATGGGGTTCAAACGTTGCGTGCTATGGAGAATTTCCATATAAGTGGTGTCTCAATAAGCTTTTACCCGGTTTTTGTACAGGCGTTGGCTATGGTAAAAATGGCCGCAGCCAAGGCAAATAACGATTTAGGGTTAATGGACAATAATATAACCCATGCTATTGTTACTGCATGCGACGAGATTATTAAAGGAAAATTTCATAAAAACTTCGCAGTAGATATGATCCAGGGAGGTGCCGGAACATCAACGAATATGGCTGCCAACGAAGTAATTACGAACCGGGCGCTGGAAATTTTAGGACACAAAAAAGGAGAGTATCAATACTGTCATCCCAATAATCACGTGAATCTGAGCCAATCTACCAACGACGCATATCCAACAGCCGTTAAAATTGCTTTAATGCTCAATAATAAAAGGTTTATTGATGTGCTTTCTGATCTTATAGAATCTTTTCATGTTAAGGCCCGCGATTTTCGCGATGTTATAAAAATGGGACGCACACAGTTACAGGATGCTGTTCCGATGACTCTTGGTCAGGAGTTTGAGGCTTATGCGGTTACCCTGTCAGAGGAAGTAGAACGTCTGGAACAAAATCTGCAATTATTTCTGGAAGTTAACATGGGGGCTACCGCTATCGGAACCGGAATTAATTCAGAACCAGGCTATAGCGAACGGTGTATTCACCATTTGCGTGAAATAACCGGTATGGATATAAAATTAGCCAGCAATTTAATTGAGGCTACGCAGGATACCGGCTCTTTTGTAATGTACTCTTCGGCCATTAAACGCCTTGCTGTTAAGCTTTCAAAAATATCCAACGACCTTCGTTTGTTATCTTCCGGACCCCGGACAGGACTTAATGAAATTAATCTGCCGCCCATGCAACCCGGCTCATCCATTATGCCAGGGAAAGTAAACCCGGTTATTCCCGAAGTAGTAAACCAGATTGCTTTTAAAGTAATTGGTAATGATATTACCGTTACCATGGCCTCGGAAGCCGGCCAACTTGAACTGAATGTAATGGAACCGGTAATTGTACAAAGCATTTTTGAAAGTATAGAAATGCTTCGTAATGGCATGGAAGTATTAAAATTCCGCTGCATTGACGGAATTACTGCCAACGAAGACCATTGTCGCAACCTGGTGCATCATAGTATCGGTATTGTTACAGCCCTGAATCCCGTGCTGGGATATGAAATTTCGAGTAAACTGGCCAAGGAAGCATTATCCACGGGTAAAAGTGTTTACGATTTGGTAATTGAACAAAAGTTGCTGTCCAAAGAAGAGCTTAATAATATTCTGGCTCCGGAAAACATGATCAGGCCAAGGAAAATGCATTAAGGAAAGATCCGGTATTGATAAAAAAAATTTTTTATTAATTGTGGATTAAGTTTGGGTTCAATTAATGTTTAAAATATAAAATTATGCGGCCAAAATTTGTCATTTATCTTATACTCCCGTTAGTCCTGATCGTAAGTTTATATATCCTTTCGAATCTTTTTTTTCTGTATCCTGAAATTCAAAAGAATATTATTAATGAAAAAAAAATAATGTTAAAGGAACTTACACAGGTTGCAATAAATGCTATTAATGGATGCAATGCTATGGAAGGAGACAGTATCTCATTAGAGGAAAAGAAAAAACTGGCTGAGCAGCAAATACGAAAACTAAATTATGGCAAAAATCAAAAAAGCTACTTCTGGATAACAGATACAACCCCGACAATGATCATGCATCCCTACCGCCCGGATTTGGAAGGTAAAAACCTTTCAAATTTTCGTGATATTCAAGGAACCCGATTATTCCAAAATGCGGTTGACACAGTTGCCAAAAACGGGGAAGGATTCATAGAATATTATTGGCAATGGCAGGATGATTCCACAAAAATATCTCCAAAAATCTCGTATGTTAAACTCTACAAAAAATGGGGCTGGATTATTGGAACCGGCGTATATTTAGATGAAATAGATAATGAATTTGCTTTATTAAGAAAAAAGGAATTTCACAGTGCTCTGGTTATTCTGGCTTTCCTGTTTTTATTAATCGGCCTGATTTTTCAGTATGCCCATAAATCTGAAAAACAAAGAATTCAGGCTCTGTCAAAATTAAAGTTAAGTGAAGAAAAATTCAGAAATATTTTTAACCACAGTAATGATATTATAATAATCAGCAATTTATCCGGTACTATTTTAGACATTAATCAAAATAGCCTGGAAACTTATAAATTAAATTACAATGATGTGGTTGGGAAAAAGACCGCAAATCTGGTCAGGGAAGACTATCAGGAAATTATAAATTCGCGGCTGAAGAACATTGAAAAAGGGCCATTGGATGCTATCGAAATTATTTTAAAGTTACCCGACAATGGTGAAATAGTTGTTGAAACAAAAAGCAGTTTGATGGATTATGAAGGCAATAGGGTTATGTTGTCAACCATGCGAGACATTTCCATTCGTAAAACGCAGGAAAAAAAACTTATTGAAAGCCGACTGCATTACAAAATTGTTGCTGATTATACTTGCGACTGGGAATACTGGCTTTCACCTGAAGGTATATTTATTTATATATCGCCGGCCTGTAAAAAAATTAGTGGATACGAAGCTTTCGATTTTATCAATAATCCCAGCCTGTATACTGATATCATTATTCCTGAAGACCTGGAAAAGTGGAACAAACATCACAAAAATGCACTTGAATACCATATCGGATTTGAGGTAATTGAATTCCGGATAAAAAATAAAGCAGGCGATATTGTCTGGCTTGAACATTCCTGTCAGCCTGTTTATGATAACAACAACAATTATATTGGTGCCCGGGGCAGTAATCGCGACATTACCATCAGAAAGGGGGCTCAGGAAAAATTATTATCCCTGAATAAAAATTTAGAGATTAGTGAGGCTAAGTTTAAAACCCTTTCTGATGTTACTTTTGAGGGAATTGCAATTCACGAAAACGGAGTTGTCATTGACATAAATCTGGCATTATTAAGAATGTTTGGGTATAAACGAGAAGACCTCATTGATAAATATGCCTTGCCTTTGCTATTTGATAAAGAATCGCAATCGAAATTAATTGAAAGTATCAAATCAAATAATACCATCCCCTATGAGGTTACCGGGGTTCGTAAAGATGGTTCAACGTTTCCGGTTGAAGTTGAGGGAAAAACCTATTATAATGAAGCCTATGGAAAATCGTTAAGAGTAACAGCTTTGCGTGATATCAGTACACGCAAAAAAAATGAAGCCGAAATTCGAAAACTTTCTACTGCGGTTGAACAAAGCGCAAACCTTGTATTAATTACTGATATAAATGGAGTAATTGAGTATGCCAATGATAAATTTTGCAAAACTACCGGATATACCAGGGCTGAAATAATTGGTGAAAAACCCAATATTTTAAAATCGGGTAAACAGGATAATCAATTTTATAAAAATTTATGGGAAACTATTCTCACCGGCAATGCGTGGCGTGGAGAATTATGCAATAAGAAAAAAAATGGGAAATTTTACTGGGAGTCGATGTTGATTACCCCGATATTCGATGATAATAATACTATTTCGAACTTTATGTCGGTTAAGGAGGATATTACCGATAAAAAAAATGCTGACACAAGACTTTTTAATGCCGTGATTGAAACCGAAGAAAAAGAGCGCAAGAAATTTGCCGAGGACCTTCATGACGAGTTAGGACCTCATTTGTCGGGAATTCGCCTTTATATAAACTCACTGGAAGACCCGGATACAGACCCCGAAAGAAAAGATGAAATTATTAAATTGCTTGACACCCTTATAAAAGAAGCTATTGATAAAACGCGCACCATTTCAAACCAGCTAATGCCCAGCATATTAACCGATTATGGGCTACTTAAAGCTCTTGATTCTTTTTGCACGCGGATAAATAACACCCATGTCATCAATATTAACCTTTCAGTTAATGATACAGGCGTTCAATTTGATAAAACGTCTGAAGTAGTTATCTATCGAATAATTATTGAGCTCATCAACAACACCATCAAGCATGCCCGGGCAAATAACATTGATATCGATTTTATTGAAAGAGAAAATAAAATTAATGTTATGTATAGCGACGATGGGATTGGTTTTGACCTTAACAGCAAACTGGAACAAAAAACAGGGTTGGGCCTGAATAATATCCTGAGCCGGCTAAAGACTATTGACGGAACTTACCTTTTTGATAATATTCCGGGAAAAGGTATTATATTTAAGTTTACATTCTTACCACAAAAAATTTTTTAAATGAAATTTAAAATCATTGTTGTCGACGATCACGAGTTATTCAGGCATGGAGTAATGTTGGCAATCTCCAAACTGGATTTTGTTGAAATAATCGGCGAAGCATCCAGTGGTGAAGAATTAATTGAACAGTTAAAGGAAAAAATGCCCGATGCCATTTTAATGGATATTAAAATGCCGGGTTTGGATGGTGTTGAAACCACCCGTGCCGTATTAAAAGACCATCCTGATATCAGTATAGTCGCTTTATCGATGTTTGGTGATGAAATATACCTCGAGAACATGATTAATGCCGGAGCCAAAGGTTTTATTCTTAAAAACACGAATGCAAAGGATTTGAAGCGTGCTGTTGAAACCATTGCAAATGGCCAGTTATATTACTCTGAGGAATTTATCCCTTATTTTACCCGAAAATATATTTCAAAAGAGCCCCAAACCGAAAAAGCCCTATTGTCCGATCGCGAACTTGAGGTATTGTCATTAATTGGCAAAGGTCTCACAAACCAGGAAATTGCTGATGCCCTTTTTATCAGCGTAAAAACCGTTGCAAATCATCGCGCCAACCTTATTTCTAAAACCGGATCAAAAAATACAGTTACTCTGCTCTCCTATGCCATAAAGAATAAGCTGATTGATCTTTAATTCTGTCTTGGTTAGATAAAAATAATGTGCCATCATATCAAAACCCTCCCATTTCTTCTTAACTGTAATTGCCTGAATTATTGTTCTTTGGACGCGTCACCAGGTATTTATAACTACTTGTAATTGCATCAACTACCTGTTTCCATCTAACAATTGCACTAGCCAAAAACAGTTATTTTCTATCTGGTACAGCCGTTGTATATATTTCACCTTTGTATAACAAACAAGGATGAAATGGAAAACCAGAAGATAAAAATATTTATAGTTGATGACAATGATACCTATAGGGGTGTTTTGTTCAACATTCTGGATCATAGCAAACTATATACCGTTGTTGGAGAAGCATCCAATGGCTTTGAATGTCTCGAAAAAATAGAAAATATCGATATTGATATTATCCTAATGGATATAAACATGCCCGAGCTGGACGGGATACAGACCACAAAAATTATTAATTGGAAAAACCCCAGAAGACCTAAAATTATTGCGCTGACTCAGCATGAAGAATTTGAGTACACAAAAAGCATGATACTGGCAGGTGCTGTTGGTTATGTATTAAAATCGGAAGTTGGAAAAAAACTACAGGAAGCCATTGAATATTCCAATAACGGAAAAATGCTTATACCGGAAATGAAAAATTTAAAATAAACAATATGGAAACTGTTTTTGCCGATGAAATTACGGCTGAAACGGAAGTGGCTTAAAATTAATGGGTAAAATAATTAAGAACAACTAAAAATCTACAACTATGAAATTTTTAAACAACATGAGAATAGGGCTTCGTCTTAATATAATATTAAGCGCAGCAATGGTAGTAATTTTTGTATCTGTTGGTGTTTATATTTTAAAACAACAACGGGCAAAAATAATTTCTGACACCGATGTACGGATGTTTGAACAAGTTAACGACCTGGCTACCCTTATCAATTTTAAAATTGAAAAAGACAGCGTTAGCAATGCAGAAACGTTGTCTGCCGAAAATATGGCAAAAATTAAAACTGTATTCAAAAACAAAAAGTATTTTCAGTCCGGTTATCCTTTTTTAATAGATAAAGCCGGAGTTTTTCTTATTCATCCGACCAAGGAAGGTGAAAATTATGCTGACGCTGAATTTTTTAAGCAAATAATAAATTCAAATGCCAAACAGGGTAAAACACATTACCTGTGGGAAGGTAAAATGAAATATCAGTATTTTAAATATATCGACAGCCTTGAAGCCTATGTTTCGGTATCAATTTATGAGAATGAATTAATGGGAATTATTAACCAGGTTCGGACTGTTTTAATTATTGCCCTGATTCTGGGTATAGGTGCCTTTATTTTAATAAATACATTAATAAGCAATAATATATCAGGATCACTGAAAAAAGCTGTAAATCTGGCCCGGGAAATTGCTGAAGGTAATCTTAATGTAAACCTTGATATAAACCAAAAGGATGAAGTGGGACAATTGGCCAGTGCTTTAAATAAAATGACCGTTAAGTTAAAAGAGATGGTTGTAAATATTATTGATGGAATGGACAATATAGCCAGAGCCAGCGAAGAATTAAGTTCTACTTCTCAACAAATGAGCCAGGGAGCCAACGAGCAGGCTACTTCGGTTGAGGAAGTTTCATCAACCATGGAGGAAATTACAAGCAACATTCAGCAAAATACCGATAATGCCCAGGAAACTGAACAAATTGCTTCTGTGGCACTAAAAGATATTTTACAGGTGAGTGAAAAATCTAAAGTTGCAGTAGAAGCAAATAATGTAATCGGCTCAAAAATTCAGATTATTAATGATATTTCGTTCCAAACCAATATCCTGGCCCTTAATGCGGCTGTTGAGGCAGCTCGTGCCGGTGAGCACGGTCGGGGTTTTGCTGTGGTTGCTGCTGAAGTGCGCAAATTAGCTGAACGCAGTAAAATTGCGGCAGAAGAAATTGTTACCCTGGTTTCGAACAGCATTAAGGCAAACCAGGAAGCTGGTGATCTGTTAGTTCAAACGCTACCGAATATTGAAAAAACCGCCTGTTTAATTCAGGAGATTAGCGCCGCAAGCCGGGAACAAAGTAATGGGGCAGAACAAATAAATTCAGCGATTCAACAGGTTAATTCTGTTACACAGCAAAACGCTGCCGCTGCCGAGGAATTGGCCTCAAGCTCTGAAGAAATGGCTGCTCAGGCTGAACAACTTTCAGAATTAATCGGCTTTTTCAATATTGAAAGCCACGGACAAAAAGAGCTTTCTCCTAATCCGCATATGATCAGGATATCAAAAAAGATTGATCGTGAACCGGTTGATGAAAAAAAGAAACCTTCAGTTAAGTTAAATATGTATGTTCCTAAAGATTCGGATTCTGATTTTAGTCGTTTTTAAACAAACATTTTCAAGGTAAAAAATGCCGTAATCTGTTAACAGGCAACAATATATTTTACAACATGTTGGCCCCGATATCAAAAACTGATGTCGGGGTTTTTTGTTATAACACATAGAAAAAAATATTGTGCCGGACCTGATTAAACCATTTTATCAGTAAATAAAAACATGACAAAAATCATGTAGTTGTTGAAAACAAAGAGATTTTTGGTGAATTAAGGAAGGAAAAACCAGATGAAAAACTTAATTAAACATAATATTCGGATTGGCAACACAAACACTCGCCCGATACAAATTTAAAAATCCCGGGCAAACAAAAAACCTGATGTTAAGCATGATATTTTTTTAACGGTTATCATCGCATACATTTGCTTCAACACTAAACCTAAAAATGAGACAGTTATGAAAAGAAAAGTTACCTTACTGGGATTCATTTCCCTCTTCCCATTCTTATCAAGGGCAAGTGAAGCCGAATTGGTAATTCCGGATGCAATTAAGCAAAATATCTTGCTGTACTTTGGTTTTATTATAACCATTGCCGGCTTTGTTTTTGGCTTATATCAATTTTTAAAGATTAAAAAGTTAAAGGCGCATGCCTCTATGCTCGATGTGGCTGATGTGATATATAAAACCGGCAAAATTTATTTGATCCAACAAGGCAAATTCCTGGCTGTTCTTTTCGTTTTTATCGGGGCTGCGGTTGCCTTCTATTTCGGTTACTTGAGTGAGGCCGGCTTTGGTTTGGGCGGAGTATTGCTGATTCTTGGCTGGACCGTTCTGGGAATTCTGGGCTCGTACAGCGTAGCCTGGTTTGGAATCAGGATGAACACCCTGGCCAACTCGCGCATGGCTTTTGCATCATTAATGAAAAAACCGGTAAAACTGCTCAATATCCCTTTAACTGCCGGAATGAGTATTGGCGTGGTGCTAATCTCGCTTGAATTAATCATGATGCTGATCATTCTGCTCTTTGTGCCGGGAAAATATGCCGGCGCCAGTTTTATTGGTTTTGCCATAGGTGAATCGTTGGGGGCTTCGGCACTTAGAATTGCAGGGGGAATATTTACAAAAATTGCGGATATCGGTTCCGATTTAATGAAAGTGATATTTAAAATTGGTGAGGATGATCCACGTAACCCCGGCACCATTGCCGATTGCGTTGGCGATAATGCCGGCGACAGCGTTGGCCCGACTGCTGACGGATTTGAAACCTATGGGGTAACCGGCGTGGCTCTGATCTCTTTCATCCTGTTGGCCGTTGCCGATCCCGGAAACCAGGTTCAGTTACTGGCATGGATTTTCATCATGCGTATTTTAATGATTATTACTTCCGTTTTTTCCTATTGGATTAATGGAACCTTCGTTGCAAAAAAATACAATAATGTTACAGATATGGATTTTGAAGTTCCCCTTACCAACCTGGTGTGGATTACCTCAATTCTTTCTATCATAGTAACTTTTTTAGCCAGTTATTTTATAATTGGTGATCTTCCTGACAGCCTTTGGATAAAATTATCGATAATAATAAGCGCCGGAACACTGGGTGCCGCATTGATCCCGGAAATTACCAAGGTTTTTACCAGCCCGAAATCAAAACATGTGAACGAAGTGGTTGAGGCCTCAAAAAAAGGCGGAGCTTCACTGAATATCCTATCCGGCCTGGTGGCCGGTAATTATAGTTCATTCTGGCAGGGTATGGTGTTTTTTGTTCTTATGTTTATTGCCTATTACACCAGCAATCATGGTCTCGACCAGTTTATGATTTACCCGTCCATTTTTGCCTTTGGCCTGGTTGCCTTTGGTATGTTGGGTATGGGGCCTGTAACTATCGCTGTTGACAGTTACGGCCCGGTTACCGATAATGCCCAATCTATTTATGAGTTATCGCTAATTGAGGAAAATCGCGAACAAACCATCGCTGCCATTGAAAAGGATTTTGGCTTTACTCCCGATTTCGAAAAATCAAAACATTACCTTGAAGCAAACGATGGGGCAGGAAACACGTTTAAAGCCACCGCAAAACCAGTGCTTATTGGTACGGCAGTGGTAGGTGCCACTACTATGATTTTTTCGCTCATCCTGGTTATTAAATCAACCCTTGGGGTTAACCCTGCCGAAATACTTAATTTGCTTAATCCTTATGCAATCCTTGGATTCTTATTGGGAGGAGCGGTAATTTACTGGTTTACCGGCGCATCGGTTCAGTCGGTTACTACCGGAGCCGGAAGGGCTGTGGCGTATATTAAGAAAAATATTAACCTTGATCCCGACGCACCCAAAAAAGCTGATGTGGAAAAATCGAAAGAAGTGGTTCAGATTTGTACCGTTTATGCTCAAAAAGGCATGTGGAATATCTTTATTGCAATTTTCTCATTTTCATTGGCTTTTGCCTTTTTGTCGGCACCTAAAAACTCCAATGAGCCTGTTTCGCTGTTCGTTAGTTATTTGCTCTCGATTGCATTTTTTGGATTGTACCAGGCTATTTTTATGGCCAATGCCGGTGGTGCATGGGACAATGCCAAAAAAGTAATTGAAGTAGATATGAAGGAAAAAGGCACTCCGCTGCACGATGCTTCTGTAGTGGGTGATACCGTGGGCGATCCTTATAAAGACACCTCCTCGGTTGCCTTAAACCCCGTAATTAAGTTTACCACTTTGTTTGGATTGCTTGCTATGGAAATTGCCATCTCACAACAGTTCAGAAACATTGCCCCGTATGTAGGTATGGTATTTATTTTAATTGCCCTGTTTTTTGTATACCGTAGCTTTTTTAATATGCGGATTCCTAAATCATAGAATAAATTAAGACGCTATATTTTGCCCGTCCAGGGTCTTTTTTGTACTTGTAGAATAAAAGCCAGCCAATCGGTTGGCTTTTTTATATATCATTAAATCAATAAAAACACTTTTTTAAAACATGATAACTTCATTGGTTAACATTTTAAGCTGAATCAGTAATATTAATGTTTTTATTTTATCCTGATAAAATATTTTTCAAGTAGTCCCTTTTCTATAATGGTATTCAGGGAATCTATCCTATAATCATCACGGGAATCAAAATAAACATCATTCAAAACATAAAACTCTGTAAAAGGATCATCATCAATAACCCGTTTGTATAATGAATCATTAGGGAAGCATTCATCATGAGTTTCATTGTATTTAATTATTTCTTTATAAGTAATGTTGGTAAAATAATCGTATTGGGTTATTACTGCTCCCAAAATATAGTTGTCTTTTAAATGCCACCTGTAATTAAAAACTGTATCCCCATCAATAACTGAAAAGGCTCTTGAATCAAGTTCTATCGCGGTTGGTCCATTATTTGATATCGTCCAGGTATTTACATAATTAAAATAATCGGCCTTTGTTTTATAAACCCGACACATATATTGAGGATAGGCATAGCGATTATCCTTATTCTTATTACAGCTTTCCGGAAAAATAAAGAACAATATTATAATAAGAATTCTGATAGTACATTTATAATAATTCATTTTTAAAAATTTTAGTTTATAATTCTAATTAACGTAGTCTCTATAATTAAAAAAATTCATTATTCTATTCGCAGCTACTATATACCAGGCAATCATCATTGAAAGTCCATAAAAAAGAGAATACTGAAAATATTATGTGTTGAATACATGTTCGTCTAAATGAAATAATACTTTTATTCATGTGAAATTTGGCCATGATTCCGCATTAATAAAAATTAAATTAGTTTTTACAACCCTTTCATTCAAATAACAATATCTCGTAAAAAAGCTTGTATAAACAGAATAAAATGCGTCTCAATAAAAAAATAATAGGTCTGATTAAATTAGTTGAATATTTTGATTTTTAGTTAAATCTAATATACAACAAAATTGCTTATAAAAAACAGAAGCTGCCCAAAATATTGGGCAGCTTCACAACTCAAACAAATTTAATCTAATAATTATGAAATAATAACTTAACAGGTTTTGTATTCACTAAAGAATGCCGTATTAAGTTATTGAGAACATACTTAACGTATTACCACTTTTTTGGCAGCATCACCTGCTTTAACAAAATAAACACCAGCAGGAAGTTCCGAAACGTCAATTGTAGTTACTTTTGAAGTTACAGCTTGGTTCACAACGCACTGACCAACTGCATTGTACAGATTTACATTGGCAGCATTAAGGTTGGTAAGTGTTAATTTACCTCCGTTTGCAGGATTAGGATAAACAGAAATAGTAGCCTCAGGAGCAGAATGTACACCTACCGCATCAGATAAAGTCAATAAACCGGCATTATCCATTGATGTCCAATTTTCACCAGCAACAAGAGAAGCGTCGGTGTTTGCATTATCATTTGACCAAACTAAACGCTGACGAGCTACGCCACCGTGTCCGTCAGGACCATCGTTATCACAAATATAAACATCAAAACCCATTACTGTTCCATTTGCAGGAGCAATGGCATTTCCATCAGCATCAATTAAATCATCCCATGCGAAGAATTCTTCATAGGTGTAATTGGTTCCATCAACTAAAATGGTTACAGTTGAAGCATCTTTCCATGCATAATCACCATCGTTGGCATCAGGAGCATCCTGATAATGTCCGTTATTTGTAGTGGCATCAGCAGAATAACCTCCACCGGCACCGGCACCATCCTGTAGGTTGTCAAGATTCATGTCGAAATAAACTTCAACTTTGTCTTTTTCCCAGGTTTGTCCGAAATCAGCATCCGTGTAATGAATATCATCAGTTACTGAAACAAAAAGATAAATACCGTCATCATTCCAAACGCCTTTCCAATATCCTGAAAGATCAGAAGCACCGGTTATTGCCGTTTCACCCGAAAAAACCCGGTCAATTGGATTCTCGGCAGCAGTTCCCCATACATCTTCATCTGCAACACCATCAACAGTAATGGCTGCATCCGTTTTCTTAATACTTGAGGCATTTTGTGACCAATCCTGGGCAATTGTTTTATTGCCCATACCAGCTATGGCTAAACCGAGCATAGCAAATAGTAATTGTTTTTTCATCATACTAGTTTTAGTTAAACATTAAATTGATAATTTTTTGATTTTGATTGTTAGTTTAATTTTGCAAATCCCCAAACTACTTTTGGGTGCATGATCAAAATTATTTCAATCGATATGGGATATGAATTTTTTCAGCAGGAATATAGATGGAAAACCTTCAGACAAAATCTTATGTTTTTGATTTTTAGCGCATTAGTTAGGGGCGCGTCTGTAATAAATATAGAAGGTATATGAACGCCTGCTAAGGAAAAAGTATTAATAAGTAGCAAAATTGTAATTTAAATCGCTCGTAAATTGCTTTGTAAGGATCAATTTTAAATTTTGCTTTGTTTTATTTTACTGTAATTTTGGCCTCCGTAAATTTTAAAATCATGACACAACAGGAATTAATATTATTAAACCCTTTTAAAATTACTTCGTCCGACACCGATATGTATGGTCGGGTACGATTAGGTTCGCTGGTAAATTTGTTGATACAATCGGCTATAAATTCGGCCGACAGCCTGGGATTTGGATTTGCAAATCTCCGCGAAAAAAAACTGTTTTGGGTTTTGAGCCGCATGACTGTAGAAATTTATAATCCCATAAAATGGTACGATGAGGTGGTGGTTGAAACCTGGCCCAAGGACCTTGATAAAATTTTGTATTTGCGCGATTATCATATTAAAGACAAAAAGGGCAACATCCTGGTAAATGCTACATCGGGCTGGTTGGCTATCGATCTGGAAAATAAACGCCCAAAAGTTATTGATGGTGCTCATGCCCGGTTTTTCGAGGAGTTAAAAGATAAACATGCCCTGAATGAAATTCCTGAAAAAGTTTTACCGGTAAAAGAAGGTCAACCCTTTGAAAACAAAGCTTGCTATTTTGATATTGATCTGAATAAACATGTAACCGCAACCCGATATATCGACTGGATGATGGATACATTTTCATTGGATTTTCACAAACAAAACTACCCTAAAAAATTAACCGTTAATTATTTAAAAGAAACAATGCCCGACGAAACCATTCGGATTGTAAAATCGGAAACCAACAACGCATTTAATTTTGAAGGAATCAATTTATGTTCACAAACCCCGGCTTTCAGGGGCAAAATAGCGTTTTAAACTATTGGTTTACTAACATATAGGTTGGGTTGATGGCATAATCTTCACTAAATCAATTGCTCTGGTTTTTTTAATTATCTGATTCAAAGCGTTGTAATTGTTAATAATCCTGTTAGTTACTTATTTAAATCTGCCGTTTTTTGTGACGATCAAACTTTTATTTTTGCCTAAATTTGCCCGCAAAGGAAAATATTTTTTAAGCCCTGAATGCTGTCAAAATTTGTTATAAAGTCATTAGTTCTGGCATGGTTAATCAGTTTTCAGATATCCTGTCAGAGCAACCACACCCCGGTAATCGAGGATTTATACTGCGAATTCGATTCGGTTAAACCGGGGCAATCCGTTAATCTTGAAGTAACTGTAACTGATGCCGATAATGATCTTACCAAATGTTACTGGTTTTTTAACGGTAAACGTGATCCAAATTTTGACCACAAAACCAAAATTACCTGGGTATCGCCTAATACATTAGGTGATATTACCATTAAGGTGGTTGTGGATGATGGAAAGTCTGAAACTTTTTGCACTAAAAAGATCGTGGTTTACTAATTCCGCTAAAAATGGCAATCTGTTTTTAAATTAACATCATTGGAACGGTCTCATTATTAAATCCAGGACAAACCGTAATAAATCATTTTTTTTAAGCGCTTGATTTTTTATCTTTAAAGAACATTCAATCATTATTATCATGATAGATTATAAGGCCCTTTTTAAAATATCATACGGTTTATATATCGTTTGTTCAGGCGATAAAAATATGGGCAACGGGTTTATTTCCAATACGGTTTTTCAGGTAACCGCCGAACCGGTTCAGTTTGCTGCCTGTTGTAATAAACAAAATTTCACTTGTGGAATTATTGAAAAAACCGGCGTTTTTTCTGCCTCTGTATTGCATACCAATACGGCTTCGGAAATTTATGGAACCTTTGGTTATAAAAGCGGTCGCGAAACCAACAAGTTAAAAGGACTTAATGTAATGTATGGAGAAACCGGCGTTCCCATTATACTGAACGACACAATTGCATTTATTGAATGCCGCGTGGTAAACTCCATCGATTTGGGCACCCACATAATGTTTATTGGTGAACTGGTGCAGTCGGAACTTTTTGACGATAACAAACAACCTCTTACTTATGCCTATTACCGTAGTGTAAAAAATGGTGTGGCTCCGAAAAATGCGCCCACTTATGTTGATCCTTCCAAAATGGAG
Organism: Bacteroidales bacterium; assembly: GCA_046704385.1. GTDB lineage: Bacteria > Bacteroidota > Bacteroidia > Bacteroidales > SZUA-534 > GH45. The sequence continues at coordinate 26,885 of JBJKSB010000011.1, forward strand.
GAAAAAACCAGACACGAATCGTTGGAAAGACACCAATGTGTGGTTTGCGGGTATATTTACGATGATGCCGATGAATCTGTTCCGTTCAAAGAACTGCCTGACGATTGGACTTGTCCGGCCTGTGGCGCTGAAAAATGTGACTTTATTAAAATAACATAAAAATTTACTGACATGGAAAAATCGATAAAAGGAACCCGTACAGAACAGAATTTATTAAAGGCTTTTGCAGGAGAATCACAGGCCCGAAACCGGTATGAATTTTTTGCCAAGCAAGCTAAAAAAGAAGGTTACGAGCAAATCAGCAATATTTTTATGGAAACCTCTTTACAGGAAAAAGAGCATGCCAAACGTTTTTTCAAATTTCTGGAAGGAGGGCCTGCTGAAATCACAGCCACTTATCCTGCCGGAATTATAGGAACTACAAAAGAAAACCTGAAGGCTGCTGCAGAAGGTGAAAATGAAGAATGGACCGAACTGTATCCTGAATTTGCTAAAATTGCAGAGGAAGAAGGATTTAAAGCCGTGGCCGTGGCGTTTAAAATGATTTCCAAAGTTGAAGCGGAACATGAACGCCGGTATTTAAAACTGTTACAAAATATTTCGGAAGATAACGTGTTTATAAAAGATGGCAAAGTTTGGTGGAAATGCCTCAACTGTGGCTATGTTTACGAGAGCGAAAAAGCGCTGGAAACCTGCCCGGCTTGTTTACATCCCAAAGCTTATATGCAGGTTCGCGAAGAGAATTACTAACAAAAATTATTATTATAAAAAAGCGCCCGGAAAACGGAGCGCTTTTTTCTGGTTTATTTCCTGGTAAATTATCTTTTATTCAAATTTGTCTTTAGAGCTACCAAAGCAAACCAAAGCAGATGTGAGATTAAATAAATTACAATGCCATATATTGTCGGAATTAACGAAACTTTAAGCCCTCCGGCCAAAATACCCGGGTTAACATCCCCAATTTCCTTTATGGCTGTAAAAGCATAATATAAACCGATTAATTGCCCCAGTATTCCAACCACCATGGCAAACAGGCCGACACTTTTAATTAAAGATAACCGTTCGTTTGTTCTGGCTTCGTCAACAACCCCGTTTTTAATCAATATAATGACATTTGATACTACCAGGATCATCATTACCAGAAAAATTAAGGTGAGAATTCCCATAAAACCCGCACCTCCTTCATAAAATAATCTTGTCATAATTGTAAATTTAAATGAATATTAAAAATAAATGAATCTGGGTACCTGTAATTCACAATTCAAAATTAGTTGACTTATAAAAACAAGGCAATGTTGAATACATTGTTAAACCAGTCGTTCATCGACTATTTTTCGTTTTTAAGGCAGAACGCATAATTTTGTGGGCATGAAAATATATATGCATATCATTTTTTGGTTGATTGTGGTAACCTTGCTAAGTATCATTTTTACGCCATATTTCCGCTCATCCTCCGAAGCATTTTATTTTATCTCGATGCTTTTGCCTGTGGTTTTTGGAACCTGTTATTTTTTTAATCTTTACCTGGTACCGCAGTTTCTGTTTACCAAAAAGCATGGAAAATTTATACTGTATTCGGTGTACATGATCATTATCTCCCTGTATCTTGAGATGGTAATAATAATAATCTCGCTTATGTTTTTGGCAAACTTTTCATATAACAATATGAGCCCGGTATCATCCGATATATATGTCCTGGCTATCACATTATATTTTATCGTTTTTTTATTTTCCTTTCTCTTATTAATTCAGCAAACATTTAATAAGGATAAGACGTTGGCAAAACTTGTCGGCGAAAAGGAAAAAAACCAGGCCGTGTCCCTGACCGTACGATCAGAGCGTCAATTAAAAATAATACCTTTTCAGGATATTTTATATATGGAAAGCCTGGCCGATTATGTAAAAATTCATCTGCAAAACAAACAGGTTATTCTAACCAAGGAAAAAATCGGAAAACTTGAAGAAAAACTGCCGGACACCTTTATTCGGATTCATCGTTCGTTCATTATGCATAAAAACAAAGTAAATTCTTTTACCCGGGAATCCGTAGTTATAAATGATACCCCGTTAATAATCAGCAGAACGTATCGCGAACAAGCATGGGAAAGTCTGACTAATGGCTGATGCTAGAAGAATTAATACGATTAATAATCCCTCAACCCGCTTTCAATATACTCATGCATCCATATGTTGAATAAATCTTCAGCATCCGGAACCTGGGTTGGTTCTTTTTTTAACATTTCTTCTATTTCGTTGGCAGAAGTCTGAATTTTTTTCGCCGTGCTTTGCTGGTACTCATAGCTTTTGTATTTCAATTCAAGGTTCTGTACTTGTCCGGTAAGTCGGCCTTTATCGGCAAGTAAAAGCCCATCGTATTCAACACCTTGCGCATTTACTTTTCTGATAAATCCCTTTTCCGTAATGGCTTCTTTATCACGAGCAAGTTTATTGGCAACAATTTTACGAAATCCGGCTTTTTGGAACCGGTTTTTAAAATAAAACGAACAATAATTAATTCCGATTGGTAAGTTGTTTTCACGGGCAAAATTCATGATTTCAAATGCTGCAAGTTCCGACTCCAACACAACCGGCTGCTCGGCTGGAATATAGGTGTAATTATGTGTTGCCAGCTTCTTAACATTGTGTTCTGTTAATCGCATCTGATGCAGGTTTAACCGGGTAACTCCCATTTCGGCCATTTGTAGTAAAAGAGATTTTAGTCTTTCTTTCTCTTCCGGTACCGCCGGAATTTCAATGGTAATGTTTTTGATGTAAGGAGTGGCTTTTGCGATTTGGTTGAGCCGGAATCCCATAGCACCAATGTCGAACCGAACCTCATTGATACCGGCCTGCGCCAGCTGTTTAAATATTTCTTCTGTTCCCAGGATACCGTTAGTATACATCCAGATATATAAATCGGGTTCACATATTTTTCGAAGTTCACGGGTATAGGCTAAAACTTTATCAAGCTCTAATAACGGTTCGCCTCCACTAAATGCAACTCCTTTAAATCCAAAGTGATTAACGTATTCAGCATAGGCGCTGGCTGAATTAAACACGATACCCTGCGATTGAGGTGGTTCATCCTGCCCCTGAGGTGCCGGACAATAAAAACAACCGGCATTGCACTTGCCTGCAATAAATAAACAACTCCACAACCCTTTTCCACAAAGCTCACACCCTTTTGAGATATGATTATAGAAGGGTTTGGTTCCCTTAAATAATGCATCTGCCTTAAAAGGATCCAATAATTTTTCACGTTGTTCCTGTAAACCAGACACTTCATAGGGATTAATCCATTTTAATCCCGAATAGGCTCTGAACGTTTTCTTATGTAAATTGATAAGATCATTCAGATAGCTATAATACGCATTCATAACGCATCAACTACAATAAAAATAAAACCAATAGATAAAACACAATGCCTGCCGGCATTACTTGTGCGTGAAGAGTTGGTACTTATACAACGTCGAAAAATTGAGTAAACTGTCAGAATTAAATTTTACAATAACCCCTTTCTGGTTTTTAACATACAAAATCCTTCGCAAAGCAGGCAAATATATTGTTTTTTGATGAATTTTTAATGGGTAAACAACAATCCGTAAAAACCACCTGATAACTACCTTTTTTCCTTATAATTTCGTAAATTTATATAGGTTATAACTAGTTAGTTCTTTAATTTACTTTAAGCAGGAGGTTACTATGGACAATACAAAAAAATATGCTATTACCATCAGTCGCCAAATTGGGAGTGGAGGTGCCTATATTGGCAGACAGCTGGCTCAAAAGCTGAATTTCTATTATGCCGACCGCGACATCTTAAGTAAAGCAGCTAAAGAATTTTCGGTAGTAGAAAAAGACTTACTACAAAGGGAAGAAAAATTACAATCATTTTGGGATTCATACTTCCAAATCAGATCGTACGGAACAGATGCCTACTTAAACTCGTTGTTGTTACAGCCTACATCGTATGAGTTATTTACTATTGAATCGGAAATTATACGACGCATCATGCAGGAACAATCAGCCGTTATAATTGGTCGTTGTGGTTTTCACATACTAAGAGAATATCCATACCGGGTCAGCATTTTTTTGCATGCCGAAAAAGATCACAGAATTAAGCGCGTTCAGGGTCTCTACCAGATTTCTGAAAAAGAAGCGGTTGACATGGTTAACCGGGTTGATAAAGAAAGAACCCATTTTGTTGAACAATATACCAAAACAAAATGGGCAGATGCCCGGCATTTCGATCTTACCCTGAACACCGGCAAATTTGGTTTGGATAATTGTGTGGATGCAATTATGAATTATCTGAGTACCATTTAATTTTAATTCGGCTTTGCGGCTAATTTTATAGTAAACCGGAATTGTTGCGGCCCCATTCGGTTTGCCATTCCGGGAGGCGGTCCCTGACGATTTTCTCCGCCTTCATATTCTATTTTGTCGTCAGAGTAGCTGCCGCCCATTTGTCCGCGCATTCCTCCGGGCCTCATGCCGGCCTGCATTTGCGGGCCTTGGTGAGCCTGAAAGTCAGGTGTCGGAAGTTGAATTCCAACCGTTATTGCTTTCTTTGACAGATCTTTAGTAAGGGTGTAGGCCGAAAACAATTCAGTAACCGGAACCCGAACTTCAAATCCCAGATCATTTTTGTCGTCCCAACCTATTCCAAAGCTAATTTTTGATGTGTCTGTGTTTGAAATTTTAACCGGTCCGTTTTGCTGTAAAAAGCCATCTGCATCCGCATAATTATTAGCCAGCAAAAATTCCTGTTTGGTTAGTTCAAAATCGCGGGGCATACCTGGTTGAACATTGCGATTTGCTCCACCGGAACCATGCATTTTCAAGGTTCCCAAAATCTTGGGTTTCGATTTAACTTTAAAGGATAGAATCAATCCGGTATGTATGATCCTTCTCTGAACATGTTCATCCGGTATTTCAAGGAACAAATATACGTATTGAGAATCGTTGCGGATTTCATACAAAATTCCGGTCTCTCCGTTAAAATAACCGGGACGCGATTCCCAATCTGTTTTTTCACCATCCGGAATCATTGTTTTACTTTGCCACTTTGACTGCGTTTCCTGACTCCAGCCTGCCAAAGACAGTGCTATAAACGTTATCCCTAAAACAAAAACCTTGTTGTTCATACCTTTACCCTTTTAATAATTCGGAAAATTTGCTTACAAAATCAGCACCAAATTTATTTTTCTGAAATTTAATATACAAAAGGTTAAAAACGATCGACCAAAGCATTAAAATTTCTAATTAATTTATTGATAAACCCAATCACCAAAACAACATGTAGCTGTGCTTTTTCGTTGTTCACCAGCAAAAACTCCCGGTTCGCCGATAAATTTTAAAAAGTTTTTGTAACCTGGTTTATATTTGTTCCGTCTTTCAAAAGTTTTTTTAAGAAGTTGTGTATTGTAATTGTATAAACCCTAAAAAATAAAATCATGTCACGCGATATCTTAATTGGAAGTTATAAAATACTCCGGAAAATGGGTGCCGGGCAGGATGAAATTAAGCCCGAAACCAATTTTTACAGCGACCTTTTTTTTGACGAAACCGACAAAACCTGCTTGTTGTTTTTTATTGAATCACGCTTCAATATCGATGTTACCGATCAGGAAGCCGAAAACATGAAAACCATAAATGATATGCTTGAAATAGTAGCCCATCACCGTGAGGAACTGATGAATTAAGTCTACTGTAAAGGATAAAATTTATTTAAAAAATCGCGCACCAGTAAAGTAATATCATACTCCAGTATATGGTTTGGATTTTCATTTACGCGGCCATGCCGGGTTTTAAATTCAAGCCATTCTTTTCTGATATCTTCCTGAGTAATATTTTCGGCATTATCAAACTCATCCAGAATAATAAATATCTGTTTTAGCAGCTCGTATTCCTTTTGCTTTTTCTCCGGTTGATACGCAATATTGATGGATCTTTCGGGATAGGCATTCATGGCATTCCTCAACTTAATAATATAGGAATAAAAGTCTTTATCGAGCTCATTCAGGCTCCCTTTGCATTCATTCAGCGATTGTTCCAGTTGTTTAATTTGTTCGGTCAATTCCGAAACTTTATCGGCATTATTTATGGCTTCAGTTATATTATGCACATCTTCGGTCAGGTTACCAGAGGGTTCCAATCGGGTTTCATTAAAAATTTTGTCAGGTATTTTTACCGTTTGTTCCAGGTCAATGCTTTTAAAGGCCCCGATAACCGCTCCAACAACTTCAATAATAAGTGCGGTAAACAAAGCATTTAAGTATTTGTCTTTTATCGTTTTTATTACGCCGGTAATGCCCAGTAAGGTAATAATAGCCGTAACCGAGAAAATTACGATAAATATCCAGAATAAAACTTGCAGATTCATGGTAATGGTTGTTAGTAATTTGGCACTAATATACAAATATGATCTGCTATATTCTGATATTCTGAAAATAAAAAATAGAATTACCTTTGCACCGAATTTTAAATATTACGATTTGACTTTTAACGATCTAAATTTAAACACTCCTCTGCTCAATGCTTTGGAAGATCAGGGACTAACTACTCCTACCGTTATCCAGGCCCGTGCTTTTGCTCCCATAATGTCAGGAAAAGATTTGGTGGGAGTGGCACAAACCGGAACCGGGAAAACCATAGCATATCTGCTGCCCTGTTTGCGACAATGGAAATATTCAAAAGACAAAGCTCCACAGATTCTGATAATTGTTCCTACCCGCGAATTGGTAATGCAGGTGGTAGGTGAAGTTGAAAAGCTTTGTTCCTACATGAATGTAAAAGTGATTGGTGTTTTCGGAGGAGCCAACATAAAAACCCAAAGTGCTGCAGTTTACCATGGTTGTGATGTTTTGGTTGCCACCCCCGGCCGCTTTTATGATATTGCCTTGCTGGGTGTGCTCAAGTTAAAATCGATAAAGAAAGTTGTAATCGACGAAATGGACGAAATGTTAAACCTGGGTTTTCGTCCTCAACTGGTTAATATTCTTGAAATTCTGCCGCAAAAAAGGCAGAACCTCATGTTTTCGGCCACTCTTACCGGAGAGGTGGAACAATTTATTAATGAATATTTTTACGAACCCGATAAAATTGAGGCCGCTCCTTCGGGAACACCGCTTGAAGAAGTTGAGCAGGCTCTTTTCGAGATTCCGAATTATTACACCAAAGTAAATTTACTGAAGCTTTTGCTCAACGATCCGTCATATCTAAAAGTATTAATTTTTACCGCCACAAAAAAACTGGCTGATCAGTTGTTTGAAGAAATAGAACCGGATTATCCCGAAATTTTGGGAGTTATTCATTCCAATAAAGCTCAAAACAACCGATTTAAAACGGTTAATAAATTTCATGCCGGCGAATACCATGTTTTAATTGCTACCGATATTGTTGCCCGCGGAGTTGATATTTCGGAAGTAACCCATGTTATTAATTTTGATATTCCCGAAGTTCCTGAAAATTATATCCACCGAATTGGGCGTACCGGTCGGGCCGATAAGCGCGGAAATGCCATCGCCTTTGTTACTGAAAAAGATCATCAAAACCTTTCGAACATTGAGGCCATGATGCATCGTAAAATATCACACCGGGCTTTACCCGATGACCTTGAAATATCGGAAAAACTCACTCCTGACGAAATGCCCACCATTCACGAAAAGGAGATCAATGTACAGGCTCCAAAACCCAGGGAAGCCGGGGCGGCATTTCATGAAAAACTGGAGAAGAATAAAAAGACCAATGTTAAAATTACCCGTTCGCAGCGCATGAAGATGAAATACGGAAAACCCAAAACCCGGGGACAAAAATGGAAATAAAAGCTTCAATATTTCTCATGGAAAGATTGCGTGTCTATATCTTTTTTTGTTGATCGCCGATATATTTACTTACATTTATTGCAAAATAATTTGAATAAATGTTTTCCAAGGAAAAACTCATAATCCGGTTCAACAGGCTGATCCGTAGTATTTCGTTCCACTTTATATTCTGGGAGCTGGCTTTTTTACTGTTTGTTTTTCTGGTTACCGATAATTACCTGTTCCGGATTTATGAAAAAATAACTACCGGATATTCTTTTTCGTTTTTTATTGCCTACCTGGGCTTTTATATCAGCTTATTGTTTTCGCTGGTCGATTTAATTTTTACCGACCGATTGGTCCGGTTTTTTCCGCTTAGGCTGACTTTGTTCTTAAAATCGCTGGTGAATTTTGGGATTGCCTTTGCCTTGATCTGGGCCGCTGAATCCCAAAATATGAATCGGGTCACCGTTTCTGATATCAATGGAATTGTTGATTCACTTACGGATGCCAATATTCACATCATCCGGTTCCTGGTGTATTTTTACTTAATGTGTTACCTGAATAATCTTCTGTTTGAAACCATTAAAAAAATTGGCTCAGGAAATATCAGCAGTTGGCTATCCGGCGTATTAAATAAACCCCATGAGGAAGAACGTATTTTTATGTTTATTGATTTAAAATCGTCAACAACATTAGCCGAAAAGCTCGGGCACCGAAAATTCAGCCACCTTGTTCAGGATATTTTTAACGATCTGGCGGTGGTTGATAATTACGGCGGTGAAATTTACCAGTACCTCGGCGATGGGGCTATTATTTCGTGGAACGTGAGAAAAGGATTAAAAAACAACAATTTTATCCATGCTTTTTTTGCTGTAACCGGAATACTTGATCGCCGAAGAAGATATTACCGGCGAAAATATGGCACCGAACCAAAATTTAAAGCCGGAACACATACCGGTAAAGTAATGGTACTCCAGGTAGGTCAAATTCGCCGCGATATTTCTTATAATGGCGACACCATGAACACGGCAGCCCGCATCGAATCAAAATGCAACGAATTACGGCAAAGCCTGCTAATTTCAGCTGATCTATACGAAAAATTAACCGATAAAAAAGAATTCCGGTTTGCCAATCAGGGCGATATTCCGCTACGAGGTAAGCGGAAGGCAGTAGAAATTTATGGGGTTAAACAAAAACCATCTAAATAACCAAACAGGATTTAAAAACTTAAGCAATGAAAAATTTTGAAAACACGTTGATCCAGATAACTCACAATGGCATGGGTCTTGGCGATGAAGAACTGGGCATCATTTTATTGAACAATTATTTTAAACTTATTTTGGAACAAAACCGGTTGCCCAAATTTGTGGCCCTTTATAATAGTGGAGTTGAATTAATTTGTACCGGTTCGCCACTAATTGAAATTTTTAAGTTGTTGGAATCGAAAGGAATAAATTTAATTGCCTGCAAAACCTGTTTAAATCATTATAACCTGATTGACAAACTTGAAGTGGGTATTGCCGGCACCATGGTCGATATTATTGAACTTCAGGCAATAGCCGATAAAGTGATTAATTTGTAAGGAACATCGGTTCGAAATACGGCTTTTGTTAAGCGTTGGACGGCTTTTTCCAAAACCAATTTGTCTTTGGGGAATGATGGAAAACTGGAATCTTTCATAATATTATTTACAATATTCCATCTTTCCAATCTTCCATTTTGTGCTTTATATAACATTACTTTTGAAAATCATATTTCCCAAAAAAATTCCGGGCGATGCACCCGGAATTTTTTTATTTAACCCAAATGATTAGTCGGTCTGTTCAAAATCAGAATTAGTTAATATTAATACTTACCGTTTGTCTGATATCCTCCGATGAGTTTCCAATCAGTATGTCAAAAGCGCCAGGCTCCAATACCCATCCGTGCTTTTCCGGATTGTAATATGAAAAAGCATTCTTGTCGAGTTCAAACGAAACTTCTTTTGATTCGCCTTTTTTCAGGAAAACCTTCGCGAAATCTTTAAGCTCCTTTATCGGGCGCTCAAGGCTTGATTCCTTATCTGAAACATAAACCTGCACAGCTTCGGCTCCGTCGTAGTTGCCGGTATTTGTGATTGTGGCGGAAACTTTAACAACCTCGCCCGATTTATAATCTGTTTTATCCGATTTAGCATCAGAATAATCAAAGGTTGTATATGATAATCCAAAACCAAACGGATAACGGGGTTTTACGTCGCTTTTATCATATCCGCGATATCCAACAAATAAACCCTCGCTATAAAATACTTTCAGGTCATTATCAGTATCATGGTAGCTGTTATAAGTAGGATTGTCTTCAAGTTTTCTTTCGAATGAAGCAGGTAATTTACCTGAAGGATTGGTAATTCCGAATAATATTTCAGCGGCAGCCAGGTTTCCTTCCTGACCAGGATACCATGCATGTAACAAGGCTTTTGTACTATTCAGCCACGATTCCATTTCAACATTTCCACCGGCATTTAATACTACCACCACATTTGGATTAACTTTGGCAACCTCATTTATTAATTCACTTTGCTTATTTGGTAAGTCAAACGCCCGGTCGCTTCCTTCGCCTTCAGTAAATTGGTTAAAACCGATACTCATAATAACAATGTCTGCTTGTTTTGCTGCAGCAAGAGCCTTTATCAGATTCTGGTTCTCATCTGTTTTCGCAGATACCGGTATCGCCCCCATTCTAATTACAGCACTTCCTCCGGCTTGATAGTAATCCATTTCAACATGGTACTCTTTTCCGGCCTTCAGTTCACACTCATATTTTGTCGGAGTTTCACCCTGGTTACGCCATTCGTCAATAACTTTTTTTCCGTCAACATACAGGCGATAGCCATCGTCACCGGACACACCTAAACAATAGGCTCCGCTTTTTTCAGGTTTAAAATAGCCGCTGAATTTAACAGAGTAATTTTTCTCCATGGTGTCGTTTGGCTGAAGGTTTTTATCTTCAAGATTGATTTTTTTAAAGGTTTTCGATCCTATTTTTTCTCCTTTTAACGCAGTATTTCCGTAATAATCAGCTGTAACACCAGGAACCGGTTTCCCATCCAGGTAGCTGTAAAATTGAGTGGCATCAAAAATGCCTTGTGGTAATTTGCTGCGGCTTTTTACACCTTTTTCATAAAGTACTTTCACATTATCACCGGCAATTCTTTGCACGGCATCCGACAAGGTAAGCGGATGCAGAGGAGTAATATTTGAACTTCCGCCGCCGCGTGTAATCCTGGGATCATTATTCGGCCCTATAACCGCAATAGTTTTGATTTTGCTTTTATCCAAAGGCAAAAAGCTGTTCTCATTTCTCAGCAAAACCATCCCGCCACGAGCGGCATCCAGAGCTGCCTTGCGAATAAAAGCAGAGTCGGGAACAAAACCAGCACTTATATCCGGATTTTTAAAGAAACCAAAGCGGTTATAAGTATTAAGAATTCTGCGAACTTTATCATCAATTACTGATTCTTTAACTAATCCGTTTTTAAGTGCATATTTCAATGTGTCGGGTGTCATCAGTTTAGCCCAGGGCATTTCCAGATCGAGTCCGCCATTGGCGCAGGCAATACCATCGTAAGTTGATGTCCAGTCAGACATTACAAAACCATCGAATCCCCATTCCCCTTTAAGAATCTTGTTAACCAAATAATCATTTTGTGAGGCATGTACACCATTTATCAGGTTATAACTGGTCATAATTGCGCCAACTTTTCCTTCCTGAACAGAGGTTTTAAAAGCCGGCAGGTAAATTTCGCGAAGCGTACGTTCATCCATATCCGATGAGCAATGATGCCGGTTAAATTCCTGGTTGTTGGCAACAAAATGTTTGGCTGTAGCAACAACACCTTCTCCCTGCATACCCTGTATATATTCTTTGGCCATCTGACCAGCCAGGTAGGGGTCTTCGCCCAGATATTCAAAATTTCGTCCGCATAGAGGCGAACGATAAATATTCATAGCCGGACCCAGCATCACATGTACATCCTTGCCTCGGGCTTCCTCTCCTATTGCTTTACCTGTGTTGTAAGCCAGGTTTTTATCCCATCCTGCAGCCAGAGTAATGCTGGCTGCATATGCTGTTGACGGGCCATAATTACGGACACCTATCGGACCATCGGCAAAACGTATTTCAGGTATCCCCAATTGTTCATAACCTCTGATGTTAAAATCTTTATAACCGCCTATAAAGTCAAGCTTTTGGTCCAGAGTCATTTGCTTAATTAAAGCATTAACATCAACCTCGTCTTTTTTTTGCGAATTGCAAGCAACCATTGAAGTCGCCATCAGGGCAACCGCAATAAGTTTTAATTTCATGTTTTTGGCCATGGCAAAATATTTAATTTATGATTAGTTTTTTAACTACTTGTTCAGCACCAGTATTCACCGTAACAAAGTAAACACCCTTTTTAAAGATAGATGTTTTTAATTTAATTTCAATAGCGGTGGTGCTTTCTGCATAGATAATCTTCCCGCTTATATCGAATATTTCAACTGTTTTTTGTTGTTTCGATGGTTGCTGCCATTGAAGCGTACAGGTGGCTGTCGCCGGATTTGGATACAAGGTAAATCCTGCGCTGTTTTCATGAGAATCAATGGAACTGTATGTTCTTAACTCGAACCAATTCAGATTGTGTTCGCCGTTTTTCACAAATAATCTCACAAAATAATACCCTTCATCAAGGCTCACCACCGTCGATTGTGTCTCCCATTTTTGCCAATCCCCGGTGTTTGAAAAATTAATGGTATCAACCGGAACAAAATTTTCACCATCGCCAACCATAAATACCAGCTCAGCATCAGACCGTATAGTAGCCACCCTGTAATTCAACGTATATTTACCTGTGCGGGTCACATGTACGCGATAATCCAGAAAATCTCCCGGGTTGGCATAGCCGGTGTTCTGTCCTCCTCCGTTATCGCTGCATGTTTCAAGTTCAAATCCATTATTTACCGCAAAATTCTCTGCCTGAATTCGCCCTGGAATCTTATAACTAATATCCGTGTTGTTTTCAACAACCTGATCAGAAAATGCCGTCAGTTTTTGATCGTCCGATTTTACAGAACTTCCATCGTAGGATAAGGTAACTTTGTTATCGGAATAGATTTTTGTTTCGGGTATTAGTTTCAAAACTGTTGATGGAGAAACCTGGGCAAAGGCTTTGGTAAAAGCAACCGGATTTGAATCTAACAAAAGACTAAATTCAGACAAGTTAATTTCTGTGTCGGGAGTTGTTGTTGTTTTATTCAGATTTACAATCAGTTCCGAACCATCACTTGAAGTTTTTGCTGAAACATAAACAAAGGCGACACTATCCATCGGCTTTGGATTTGAAAAATTAAAATAGTTCAGGTTTGATCCTCCCTGATCAAAAATGAATTTAATTTTAATTTCACCGGCAGGAAGCACAATATTTTCAAGTATTGCTGTTTGCCATGATTGCCAATCGCCGGTTCCCGGAAGTTGTATTATTCCGGTAACATCAATACCGTTTGCCTCAACATGCATTTTAGACCCTCCGCTACCGGAAGCATGCCGTATGGATAAGCTGTAAGCGGCAATAGAGTCATTTTTCAGTGTATACTGTAACCATTCGCCGTCGGTGGTCCAACCAACATTATATCCATTGGTTGTAACATCTGTGCAGGCTTGTATATCAACCCCGTCGTTCCGGTATGACGAACCCTGGTTCCAACTAACATAAGTGTCTGTGCTACCATGATAATCGGCCGTGTCGGTGTCAAAATAAGCCACATTGTTTCTTCCCATGTCGAAGTCAGTAAAGAAAATATTTTCACCCAGCGTATGCTTTTTAAATGGAATAGCTTCCTTGCTTTTTGGCTGTCGTATCATCGCATCGATAACTTCATGGTGCACTTTACAATTAGCAATATTTTGATTTTTGGCAAATTTCATAACTGCATTATAAACCTGGTCGGCAGTCATTTTTGGAGAGCCGCTTTTCCAGAAATTTATCACATCGTAATAATCCTGGTTCACCTTTACCTCTTCCACATTGTTAATGTCGCCCTTTTTTACCGGCCACCAGCTCCAGCCAATGTTTTTGCTTTCTGCCAGCGTTATCAGATTAGTAAACCATGTGTCTGAATTTTCTCCAGATTCTCCTAGCCATAAAGGTACATTTCGTTGATCACGAAGGTTTATCATCCAATCCAGTGACCCTTCGTCGTTGTACGTCCAGTATTTATGGAAACTCAGCACGAGGTTGTCGTCCCAAAGGGTTGGTAGTCCGGAATAATCATTAGCAAACCAATTCCCTTCCAAAATAACCATGTGGTGTGTGTCAACTTCCCGGATGGCTGTTGTTAAATCTTTAAATAAATCCCAAAGGGGCTGGTTGTTTGCTACAGAAAATGTCCAGTTTGTTTCATTGATCAGATCATAACCTCCAATGAAAGGTTCATCCTTATATCTGTCAGCAATTTTAGCCCATAGCGCGATTAATTTTTGTTTGTTTAAATCGCTTTCCCAAAGCGACGGTTTTGAAGGATCGTAGTCTGAAATATCTTTATTGGTTCCCTGCCCACCCGGAGTTCCATGCATATCAAGAAATAAATACATCTGGTCGTCGTGGCACCATTGAACGAGCGAATCAAGCAGGGTGAAACCCTGATCGCGCCATGTTATTTCACCAGCAACCGGCTCGTCTTCAATGGGTAGCGTAAACCACTTATAATGCAGGTTTGGTCGAATCGCGTTAAAGCCCCAGGCTTTCATGGAATCAACATCAGCCTTAGTAAAACAATTAGCAAGCCAGGTGTTGTAAAAACTGTCGGTGCGAGCCTGTCCAATGGTTGCAACCAGTTTTTGGGTAAACTGCCATTGGGTGTTGATACCGGCATCAGTGCTTTTCATCATGTATCCCTCCTGGATCATCCAGTTACCGGTACCAATGCTTCGCGAGATAAACGTTTTGCCCTGTCCGTCTACAATGTTTTTTCCATCGGCATGTAAAAATCCCTGTCCTTTAACTATTCCGGCAAATAAAAATAACGTGCCGGCAATAAAAAACAAGGATGCATTTAATCTTTTCATAATAATAGTTTTGGTAATTAGCACCCTCAAAAATAATCATGTGGATACAAGTTTTTCAATAATTTACCTTTATAAAAACTCAATATCCTGTTTTTGGTAGTACTTAAAACTACTTATTCCTGTTTGCTGGGCAACACGATTGAAGCAAATCGAAACGGACAATCAAAATGCCAGCTTTGCCATTACCGGATAGTGGTCGGATATACAAAGATTATTTTGGGTACGATCATCGATATGCTCACATGATTTTACTTTAAAACCATCTTCAAAAATGTAATCAATTTTATCTGTTATAGCACCAGTGGTTTGAAATCCATTGAAGGTTCCTTTTGGACCATAAAAATCCTTTTTCGTTTTTTTAGCCGCATCGTGGAAATGTTCCTTTAATATTTTAATGGGTTCGGTTTTGGGTTCGGTGTTCAGATCACCTAAAAAAACAACCGGCAGCTTTTTGGTGTTTATTTCATCTACCTTTTTTACGATTAATTTTGCAGAATTCAACCGGGCGGTTTCCCCTTTATGATCAAAGTGCGTATTGAAAGCCCAAAACTCTTTGCCCGACTTCTTGTCTTTAAACAAAATATATGTACAGGTTCTGTGACAGGCGGCATCCCAGCCCATCGAAACTTTATCGGGTGTGTCCGAAAGCCAGAAGGTCGACCATTTTTTTACCGTGAGTTTTGTGCTGTCATAAAAAACCGCCATATATTCACCCTTTTCCTTACCATCGTCACGACCAACACCAACCCAGGCATAATGCTTCAATTCCGAATCGAGATAATGTAATTGATTCGGCAGCACCTCCTGCATTCCCACAAAATCAGGGTTATAATGTTTTAACAGATTCACCATGTCGGCCTTTCGGTTATCCCAGGCATTTACACCATCACTGGGTACATCCAAACGAATATTAAAGGTCATTACAGAAACGCTTTGCGCCGGTAAAATTATAATCAGGCCAAACAAGGCAACCATGGTCAGAAAAAAAGCTTTGTGTTTCATAATCAGTAGTTTTTGGCAGTTTGTTGAAAAATAATGCGTAAATTTTAACAATGTAAATGCACAATTAATGAACCCTTCCGAGGTGTTATTAATTCCAGTTAAAAGTAGCCTTTATTATTCTAAACGTATCATAAAACTTACACAATTATGAAAATTAAAACCGCTTTACTGCTTTCCAAATTTATGCCCCCCAGCCTTCCCGATCCAAACTCCTGTATTGAATGGCCTCCGCCAAATGATGCGATTCAATGGTTTCGCTTTCTTCTAAATCGGCAATGGTTCGCGACACTTTCAGGATACGATCGTAAGCCCGGGCACTTAGCCCCACTTTTTCCATTGCTGTTTTTATTAATTGAGAACCAGCCTCGTTCAGTTTACAGAATTTCCGGATTTGTTTGGTATTCATCTGGGCATTGCAATATACATTCAGCAATTCATTAAATCGATCCTGCTGAATTTGTCGGGCTTTTGTTACCCGTTCGCGAATGGTCTCACTGTTTTCCAGCGATTCGGTTCCCGAAAGTTTATCGAAAGGAACCGGTACCACCTCAATATGAATATCAATACGGTCGAGCAGGGGACCAGAAATTTTGTTCATGTATTTCTGTCGTATTCCCGGAGAACAAACACATTCTTTTTCAGGATGATTATAATATCCACAGGGGCAGGGGTTCATGCTCGAAACCAGCATAAAGCTGGCCGGATACTCCACCGAAAATTTTGCCCGCGATATGGTAATAACCCGATCCTCAAGCGGTTGCCGCATTACTTCAAGCACCGATCTCTGAAATTCGGGCAATTCATCTAAAAAAAGCACGCCATTGTGAGCCAGCGAAATTTCCCCGGGCTGAGGATACGCCCCGCCGCCGACCAAAGCAACATCCGAAATCGTGTGGTGTGGGCTCCGGAACGGCCTTGTGGTCATCAACGAAGTTTCCTGGTCAATTTTCCCGGCAACCGAATGTATCTTAGTTGTTTCGAGCGCCTCATGTAATGTAAATGGGGGAAGAATTCCGGAAACCCGTTTGGCCAGCATGGTTTTTCCTGCGCCGGGAGGACCGATCATAATTATATTATAAACAGAATCCACCATTTTAATTTAAGGTATAAAAGCCTGTAATATTACAGCTAATATAATGCTTATATTTACAAGTAGTTAGCGTAAAATTATAAAAATATAAAGGTCGGGGCAGGTGGCTCCTGTATTGGTACGCTCACAACCAATTTCCTGACCTTTTTTATAGAATGTGAGCAGTTAAAAAACCGTGAGCAATGGGTAAAATTAAGGATAACATAAATAGAAATCCGATTAATATTTTATATGATAGTCTAATTTTTGATACTTCTTTAAGGTTGGTAATCCCGCAACATAAAACCGCTTTAAAAAAGTTGTTCAACAAATTAAAATTAGAGGGCTACAAAAAAGATGAAAAATTAATACAATTGGAAATACTAATAGCTAATTTGATTGTTCAGTTTAAAGTCAAACCAGTTAGTATTTCAAAGAGTAAGAACAAATGGGGGGCTTCGATTTACAATGATTTGACTTATACAGTCCTAATCCAACAATTAATACCAGCCCTTGCAAAAATGAATTTATTAACTGAAGATATTGGATTTTATAACAGTAAAAAAATGATAGGAAAAGAAACACGAATATCAGCTACGGAAACACTCCTAAATATGTTTGATAAATTACCAAATCATATTAGCCGACAATATAAAGAAGTAATTGAACTTAAAGGTATAAAGACCGAATACAAAGACAAAGATGGGAATATTAAGTATAAACCCCGTGAATTAATTGATTACCGAAAAGATAAGATAAAAGAGCCGCAGCACGTTAAGGAAACACGCCAAACCATTCTTTTAGTTAATGAGGTTAACAGTAGAGCCGATATAATGTATAAAGACTTTAAGTTATGCCCAATCTTAAAAGCGGTTTATGTAGAAAAATTCTTTTATCATGGTAGGTTTTACACTTCTGGAACAAGGTATTATCAAGGCTATTCAAGCAAGGAAAGAAAGACTTTCACAATTGATAACGAACCAGTTTGTGAACTTGATTATACAGCCCTCCACCCCAATTTACTATATGCTAAAGCAGGAATACAATTCCCTACTAATAAAGATGCTTATTCCTTAGTTAATCCCGACCCAAAGTTAAGACTGTATTTGAAAATGATATTGCTACGAATGATTAATTGTCGTAACGATGCCCAGGCAATCTATTCAGCAGAAAAATGGTTACAGAAACAACCCGCATATTTAGAAACGTTGGAAAGTATTGGAGCATCCGAAGCAGCCCCATTACTAAAAGCTATTAAAACCACCCATAAGCCAATAGCGGAGTATTTATGTAAAGGCATATTTAACGGGCGTAGAATTACAAAATTAGATAGTGCCATTGCAAGCGAAGTAATAAAGCATTTTGCATCAAAAGGAATTGCAATCCTACCCGTTCACGATTCATTTATAATTAAGGCAAAGCATAGGGATGAACTGAAAATGGTAATGCAACAAGCCTATACAAATCATACAAAATTTGATATTAAAATCAAATAAATTATTTAACCCCTCCCTAATTGATTTTACTGGGCAAAATACCAAAAGGTATTAGTTAGATAGTAGGGGGGTTACTGTTAATTGTATATTATTTAAGTTAATTTTTTTAGAATTTTTTTTTTAATTTAGAATACTAACTTTAAGTTTTTTTAGAATTTTTTAACCCCAAATTTTCCCTCATTATCACCTTAAAAACCACTGTTCATAAGCTATTCATTTACTGTTATTACCTTTTTTAAATTCTTTTTTAAATTCTTTTAAAAACTTTAAGTATCAATATGTTAGCTACATATATTATTCTATACTACTTTTAGTTTATTATTATTTAAAATTAGAATATGAAACGAACTACAAACGCAATTTTAACAAAAGATGAGGCTATTAAGGCCGCAAAAAAAGCTTACTCTGATGCTTATAGGACAAAGCACCCCGAAAAGTTCAAAAAATAT
>JBJKSB010000012.1:0-17396 GCA_046704385.1 Bacteroidales bacterium
GTATTCTTTAAACTTAGCTCTACAGGAAGCTTCATCAGGAAACTCTTCCATGAATTTGATAAGATTCATATCAATTTTTTTCCTATAATATAATAAATATTATTCATTCCCGATAGACATAAAATATAAATAGTTACTAACATAAACACTAGTAATGCTTTTATAAAGATATGTTATACTCATCGGATTAATTATTTAAAAACCAGCAGCTTAGTCATCCGATGAGTTTTATATTACTTAATAAACCTTTTCCAGGTATCTGAATAAAATTTAAGATTATTAACTTTCGTCTGTTGATATTATGTTTTGGGTGGACTTTATTATTTATCTAATTTTAGTAATTAATTCCATCTAAAAATGATAGCTGTTAAGCATTTTAAATTTAAAATCATAGTATCCGGTTTAGCCTTATTCATCAGTACCTTTTCAACCCCCGTAAGTGCACAGATAAAAATCGACAGTACCTTAAAACTTGTTGATTCAGGTCTGGATAAAATCCTGATCAATCCCCCTGATACCGCTGCATTGTTAAAAGAGATTGATATGCAGAGTAGTGGTTCAGAAGGATTGGTTTATCTGAACAGAGGGAAGTTATTGTACAGTTTAAATGATTTTAATAAAGCTAAACAGGAGTTTAACAGAGCTTTAAAGTTATTCACAAAAAAGATTGACAGGGAAAATGAAAGCCAGGTACATATCATGCTCGGTCATGTTAACTGGAGACTAAATGATTATGATAATGCCATTAAAGAATATCAGTTAGCGGAAAACCTGCAGAAAAAGTTGGAACGGATAGACTTGCAGGCGCAAACCTTTCAGTTTATAGGTGTGGTATATCGCGATAAGGGTGATTATGACAAAGCGCTGCAATATTTTCTAAGGGCACTTGAAATTTCAAAAACCATTAATGATAAAAAACTTAACTCATCATCGCAGAATTACCTTGCCGGGATATACTGGAAAATGGGAAATTTTAATCAGGCACTTACCTACTATAATCAATCCCTGGCCATACGTGAGCAGCTTAATGATTCTGCCATGGTAGCTTCATCGCATAGTAATTTGGGTATTTTATATAAGGATTTGGGCAATTACGAGATGGCTCTGAAACATCATTTTAAGGCTTTGCAATTAGAGATTGACCTTGGACTTGACAACGATGTGGCCTATACCCTTAATAACATAGGAAATGTATTTTGGAGGTATGCACAATTTGATTCTGCCCTGGTTTATTACAATAAATCGCTTGTAAAGCGGATAAATCTTGGACAAAAAGTAGATGTGGCAAAATCGCTTGATAATGTTGGCAACACCTATAAGTCGATGAATGACTATTCCGATGCCCTGTTATGTTACAACAAAGCGCTTGAAATAAGAAAAGCCATGGAGGACAAAAGTGCCATTGCTGCATCACTAAATAATATCGGAGGTGTTTACCTGATGATGTCAAAATATCATCCGGCACTGGATTTTTATTTTCAATCGCTCCAGTTTTATGATCAGTTGCACGATGAGTTGAATAAGGCAAAAACCATCAATAATATTGGGTTGATATACAAAGAGTTATCTAATTTTGAAAATGCCCTTAAATATCATAAACAGGCACTGGAAATATACAACCGTTTAGGTTGGAAAATTCAAAAAGCTATGACCCTGAATTATATCGGAAGCGTGTATTGGCAGGCAAATGACCTTAACCAGGCCCTGAACAATTATATGGAGGCTTTAAGAATCAGGGAAGAAATTGGTGACCGTGCGGCCATAGCATCATCCAATAATAATTTGGGGCTTATTTATCGCGATTTGAGAGATTCTGCCAAATCAATTCAATTCTATAAAAAAGCGCTGGATATGTACACCCGGTTAGGTAATGAAATTGAAGTAGCCTTGGTTTTAAACAATATTGGCGATGTTTATTATTATTTTAATGATTTCGGAAAATCTTATAAATATTTTAAAAAAGCCCTGGAAATTCGTATAAAACTCAATGATATCAGGGGTATGGCAGTATCGTCACTTAATTTAGGTCAGTTGTTAATGGCCGAATCAAAATACAGTCAGGCCAGGGCATATCTTGAAAAATCGCTAACCTGGGCAAAAGAAGTAAATGAGGGTGAGCTTATTAAAAGTGCATGTCTGGAGAATTACAATCTGTACAATGCAATTCATAATGACACCAAAGCCTTGGAATATTACATTTTGTACTCCACTCAAAAAGACAGTATTCTGAATCGTGATAATGCCAAAAGAATTTCGGAATTGCAGATTCAGTATGAGCTTAATAAAAAGGAATCGGAAATTGCCACACTAAAAAAACAGAATGAGATTGATGATTTAAAGCTCCGGGTTCAAAAACTTGTGATTATCATTTTTATTGCCGGCCTTATAGTAATGATAGCATTTGCGATATTATTATTTGTGAATTTAAACAGCAAGAAAAAGGTAAACCGGATGCTGGAAAGGCTTTTTTCGGTTGTAGCTCACGATTTACGCAGCCCGGTTTCCACATTAAGCAATTTAAGCGATTTGTTAAACCAGCCCATCGCCGATCTTTCCGCAGCCGAGCGTGAGACCATAATTAAACATATGGATGGCATTACCAAATCAACCATGAGCCTGCTTGATAATTTACTCGACTGGTCGCGGAAACGCCGGGGAATTATCGGGTACGATCCCAAAGTCTGGAATATTTGGGAAGTACTTAATGAAAGCCTGCCCTGGCTTGAATTGTTGGCTAAGAATAAGGAGATTGAAATGACGAATGAAATACCGGAATCAACACAGGTTTGGGTTGATAGAAGTGCTTTATTACTTATTTTTAGAAACCTGGTTATTAATGCTATCAAGTTTTCGCACACCAGGGGTAAAATCAGGATTTTTGCCGAAAACAAAGAAAACGAGGTTATTGTCGGGGTTGAGGATAACGGGATTGGAATGTCGGCTCAACGTTTGGAAACAGTATTGACTGGAAATTCCGTTAAATCGGAATCAGGAACTTTAAATGAAACCGGGACCGGTTTTGGAATAAGGCTTTGTAAGGAATTTTTAGTTATTAACAAAGGTAAATTGTGGGCCCAAAGTATAGAAAATAACCAAACTATTTTTTATTTTAGTTTACCAAAAGGTTAAATACATTCAACAAAAATAATGTTATGAGAGCTGTCGGGATTATCAGGGGATTGAGTGTGTGCTTTTTATTCATGGTTTCTTTTTCTGTTAAGGCAACCATTCAACCAGGTGATACTTTAATGTCTGATTTAGCAAAAATGCCCGATGACAAAAAGGTCGGCTACATGCTTTCTGTTCTGGAATCGAACCAGGATTTAACTTTGCAGACTTCGGTAACATATGCCGAAGAAGCCTTAAGATGGGCAGAAAAGCTTGATAATGTTGAAGACCAGGCAAGAGTATTGAATTTTCTTGGTAATGGATACTACAATCTGGCAAATTACGAACAATCCTTAAACTATTACCAAAAGGCTTTACGTATGGCTATGCGAACGGGCGCTAAAACCGAAGTTGCCAAAGTAATGCAAAAAATTGGGATAGTGTATTATAACTTAAATGATTATGGTAAAGCGTTATTATATTTTGAGCAAACCTTGAAAGTATTTCAGGAGCTTCAGTTTCCTATCCGTGAAGCTGAATTATATACCAGTATTGGTTCCATTTATTTTCAGTGGGAAGAATATCAAAAAGCAATTGATAATTACGACCTGGCTTATAATATATATAAAACACTTGAATATCTGCCCTCCGTGGCAAATATGTGTTATCTTAAAGGGTACGCATTATATAAATTAAAAAATTATGATGAAGCTGAGAAATACTATAACGAAGGTTTAAAAATAAATGAACAGATACAGAATAGTAATGGAATTGCAAAAATATATGATGCTTTGGGTCAGTTGTTTATTGATAAAAAAGTATTTGGACTGTCTTTAAAATATTATCGAAAAGCATATGACATTTATAAAGAAACGGGCGATAAAATAATTATTGCACAGTGTTTAAACAACATCGGAAATGTTCAAAAGGAAATGAGCAATTTTAAAGAGGCTGCCGGTAATTTTATGCAAAGTCTTGAATTGGCCGATAATTATGATCTGCATCTCACCCGGATGGAAAATTATAAATCGCTTTATGAATTAGAATATATACAAAATAACTCAAAACAGGCTTTGGCCTATTATCAAAAATTTGTTGCCCTTCGCGATTCTATTTTTAATAAGGATGCTAATGCCTTAAAAGAAAAATTTTCGGTGGATGAGGAAACATTAGAGTTAAAAAAGCAGTTGGTACAAAAAGATAAAATATTCAGGTATACCATAATCTCAAGTCTGATAATATTAATTGTAATGGTTTTAATTATTTTAACACAGCGATTAAAAATCAAGCAACTTTCTTAATGAAAGTATAGCCTTTTTATTAATTAAATCTCCAAATTTGCATAAGAATAATTGTTATGTAATCTAAAAAAAATTGAAATGTCAGTTCATAAAAACGTAAAAGTAGTAACCACTCATATTTTAAGCGAGATGAAATTGAGAGGTGAAAAAATAGCTATGTTAACTGCTTATGATTACAGCCTGGCGCGACTGGTTGATCAGGCTGGTATTGATGTAATACTGGTTGGAGATTCAGCAAGTAATGTGATGGCCGGTTTTGAAACCACGTTACCCATTACTCTCGATAATATGATTTACCATGCGGCTTCAGTGGTAAGAGCTGTTCGTAGAGCTCTGGTAGTGGTTGATTTACCTTTTGGTACTTATCAGGGGAATTCAAAGGAAGCTTTAAGTTCTGCAATCAGGATCATGAAGGAAACGGGTGCCCATTCCATCAAACTTGAAGGTGGTGAGGAAGTCAAGGAATCTGTAATACGAATTCTTTCAGCAGGAATTCCGGTAATGGGGCATTTGGGATTAACTCCGCAAAGTATTCATAAGTTTGGAACCTATGTGGTTCGGGCAAAAGATAATGAAGAGGCTGACAGGCTTAAAAAAGATGCCGTTTTACTGGAAGAGCTGGGGTGTTTTGCCATTGTTCTCGAAAAAGTACCGGCAAAACTGGCTGCTGAGGTTGCTTCAATGGTAAAGATCCCGATTATCGGTATTGGAGCCGGGGGTGGTGTTGATGGCCAGGTGTTGGTGTTACATGATATGTTAGGCTTAAACCAGGAATTTTCACCCAGGTTTTTACGACGTTATCACAATT
This sequence comes from Bacteroidales bacterium, assembly GCA_046704385.1. Lineage (GTDB taxonomy): Bacteria > Bacteroidota > Bacteroidia > Bacteroidales > SZUA-534 > GH45. The sequence continues at coordinate 5,218 of JBJKSB010000012.1, forward strand.
TATCTTCGGAGATTGACGGTGCAGTTAAATCGTATATTACCGATGTCCGTACAGGAGATTTCCCTAACGAAAAAGAACAGTACTGATAATGATTGTCGATGAGCCTGGATATTGAGATTTTATATGAAGACAACCATCTGATTGCCATTAATAAAAGGGTTGCAGATATAGTACAGGGTGATAAAACCGGCGATACGCCATTAAGCGAAAAGGTTAAAGATTATCTGAAAGAGAAATACAATAAGCCGGGCAAAGTTTTTCTTGGTGTTACACACCGTATTGACAGACCAACAAGTGGAGTGGTGGTTTTTGCACGGACCACAAAAGCGCTGACCCGGATGAATAAGCTTTTCAGCCAAAAGGAAAGTATCAGCAAAAAATATTGGGCCATCACTAAAAATGAACCTGCTAATATTAAAGGACAATTAAGTGATTACCTGCTAAAAAACGAAAAAAAAAATAAGTCGTTTGTTTGTGAGAAAGATACTTTGGGTGCTAAAGAGGCAATTCTGAACTATGAAGTTCGCGCAAAATCAGATAATTATTATTTGATTGAAATTGTTTTGTTAACAGGACGACACCACCAAATAAGGGCTCAGCTGGCCCATATAGGGTGCCCAATCAAAGGTGATCTGAAATATGGGTTTTCACGGTCAAATCCTGACAAAGGAATTAGTTTACACGCTCGTGAAATTAATTTTATACATCCGGTAAGTCAACTGGAGATAAAGATTACGGCACCTGTTCCTGATGATGCTTTATTTAAATATTTTGAAAATCAATTAGATAAGAGTTGAGAATTAGTACATACTTTTATTGGTTAGGACAATAATTTTTTCGGATAATTTAATTTCTTATATTTGAAAAAAATTGAATTATTGTAAATGGAGCCATTGTTTATTAAAGCTACTGACACCACATTTCAGGTAAAACTCGATAAATCAAATGAAATATTTGAATTTTCAGGCAGATCAAGGCCTGAGAATATTATCAGTTTTTTTGAACCCATTTTTGATTGGTTCAATCAGTATGAGTTGGATCCAAACCCTTCAACCCTTATTTCTTTTCAATTAGAGTATTTTAATTCATCAACTGCAAAGGTTTTGCTCCGCTTTCTGGTTCAGATGGAAGAAATGATTAAAAAGGGAGTAAGCGTATCTGTTTGCTGGAAATACAGAACAAATGATGAGGACATACTTGAGACTGGAGAAGATTTTTCGTCACTGGTTGAGGTGCCTTTTGAATTTGTTGAGTATTAGTCTGTAAGAAAATTCCGCAATTACATAACCTATGTTATCCGCACTTGTCTCTAACTAATGGAAGGTGATCATTATTATTAAATTTCTATATGAAGAAAATTATTTCAACAGACAGGGCCCCTAAAGCTATTGGCCCTTATAGTCAGGCTGTATATGTAAATGGTCATTTATATATTTCAGGTCAGTTGCCCATTGACCCGGCCACAGGAAAAATGCCTGAAGGTATTGCCGCGCAGACTGAACAAGTCTTAACGAATATTCAGGCTATTTTAGAAGAAGCAAAGTTTACACTTGACGATGTAGTTAAATGTACCGTTCTTTTAAAAGATATAAATGATTTTGCAGCAATGAATGAGGTTTATGCCAAGTTTTACGCTTCAAAACCACCAGCACGGGCAGCGTACGAGGTGGCAAATTTACCATTGGGTGCCTCAATTGAAATTGAGACCATTGCCTTTAGGATTTTGGTGTAATTTAGTCGAACGTGAAACCACTTTTTAGCCACGAAATTACACTTTATAGCATTGGAATAATAGCTATCATGAAATAAAAAAAGCGGTCATTGAGCGCTTTTATATTTGAGTACTATTTTGTCGAAATTATTCTGAAACTACCACAAATGGCAGGTCGAATTCAACTTCCTTGTGCAATTTGATTTTTGCTGTGTATTCACCAACTTCCTTAATAGTGTCGCCTTTAACCAAAATGTTTTTGCGTTCAATATTATAACCTTCTTTCTGAAGAGCTTCAGAAACCTGGATATTATTAACCGAACCAAAAATTTTACCGGTTGAACTGGTTTTAGCACCAATAGTGATTTTAACATCAACAAGTTTTTCTTTAAGCTCAATAGCTTCGTTTTTAATTTTTTCAAGCTTATGAGCACGTTGTTTCAGGTTTTCAGCCATCACTTTTTTAGCCGAATCAGTAGCCAGGATAGCTAATCCCTGGGGTATAAGGTAGTTACGTCCGTAACCGTCTTTTACACTTACTACGTCGTTTTTATATCCTAAACTTGGAATATCTTGTTTTAATATAATTTCCATTTCTTATTCCTCCTTTATTATTTTAACATATCGGTTACATAAGGAAGCAATGCAATGTGGCGTGCCCTCTTAATTGCAACAGAAACTTTACGTTGATATTTTAATGATGTGCCGCTAATACGGCGAGGAAGAATTTTACCCTGCTCGTTTAGGAATTTCTTAAGGAATTCAGGATCCTTATAATCAATATACTTGATTTTATTCTTTTTAAAACGACAGTATTTTTTCTTTTTAATCTCAACTGACGGCGGGGTCAAATATCTGATTTCTGATTGATTTTGTGCCATGATTTACTCCTCCTCTTTCTTTTGTTGTTTCATACTTCTTTTCTTTTCAGCATAGCTAAAAGCGTATTTATCCATCTTAACAGTCAGGAAACGCATAACTTTTTCGTCACGACGAAATTCGGTTTCAAGTTTGTTAATTAGTTCTCCTTCAGCCTTGTATTCTATCAGGTAATAGAATCCGGTTGATTTTTTCTGGATAGGATAGGCAAGCTTACGTAAGCCCCAGTCTTCCTCATGCACAATTTCACCTTTACCATTGGTGATAATTCCTTTGAATTTGTCAACCGCTTCCTTCATCTGTGGAGCAGACAAAACGGGATTTGCAATGAAAACGGTTTCATAATTGTTCAACATACGTTTAAATTTTAAGTTTTAAAACTAATTTCGGGCTGCAAATTTAGAAATATAACTTTTATTTTCAAATAATTATACCGCAAAAAAATAACAAAAACATGGGAATCTCTTAAAAAAATCCTTCTGTTTTTATTATATATTCTATTACTTTACCAAGATAAAGCAAAATCAAATCAGTTACATTTTTATTATGGTTAAAAGAGTACTCTTTATAATTTCATTTTTTATAAGTTTTGCCTCCTACGGACAGCTTGCGCTTGATACTTTGGGTTGGAGGCCACCGGTTGATATTCCTATTTACCTGGCAGGTAATTTTGCCGAATTACGAACAGGGCATTTTCATGGAGGAATAGATATTAAAACCCAGGGGCATGAAGGTTTTAAAGTTCATGCGGTTCAGGACGGGTATATTTCAAGAATAAAGGTTTCTACTGGTGGATACGGCAAAGCAATTTATATCGACCACCCGGACGGATATACATCGGTTTATGGCCATCTTAGTGAATATAATATCCAGATTGAAAAGTATGTAAAAGCTGCGCAATACGAAAAACAAAGCTATGAGGTTGATTTATTCCCGGCCAGGGGAGAATTGCCGGTTAAAAAAGGTGATATTATTGCCTTGTCGGGTAATACAGGAGCAAGTTCAGGTCCGCATCTGCATTTTGAAATACGCGATTCAAGAAATTCGCATCCCATGAACGGGCTTTTCCTTGGTTTTGACATTAAAGATAATATTCCTCCAAAAATGGAATACTTATATGTGTATCCGCAATTTGGTAACAGTAGCGTAAACGGCAAAGACTATGAACATTACTACAGTTTGAAGAAAACCAATGGAGCTTATACACTTAGGCAGGGTGATACGCTTAGCATGAGTGGCACAGTGGGATTTGGTTTAAAAGTGAATGATTATATGAATGGCACCCCAAACCGTTGTGGTGTTTATGAACTTAAATGTTATTTTGATGATACCCTGTTTTTTCACGATAAGTTTGACAGTTTTTCATTTAGCGAATCGAGCTACATTAACGGCTTAATGGATTATAAAGAGAATGTTGAGAAAAAACGAAAACTTCATAAATTATACATAGAGCCTAATAATAATCTTTCGATGTATCTTGAAGCTCCCAACCGTGGCTTAATAAGCCTGTTAGACAAAAATAAAATTCATAAAGTCAGGATTGAGGCTTACGATACTAAATTTAACAGCTCCAGTCTGACTTTTTATCTGAAAAATGAAAGGCCACCTAAGAAGAGAGTAATTGCTGATAATTCGATTATAATTCCCTGGCAAAACGAGTTTAGTCTCGATACTTTAGGTCTGGATGTACAGTTTGAAAAAGGATCGTTTTATGATACCTTGAGAATGGAATTTTCTGTTGATACCGCCCGCTATAAAGATACTTATGCATCAATATATAATATCCATAATCCTTATACGCCGGTTCGTAAATATTTTGAGGTAAGCATAAAACACGATTCCGTTGCTGATTATTTAAAAAGCAAATTGTTATTGGGCCTTTGGGATGATGACAAGTTTGATGCTGTGGGAGGAGTTGAAAAAGATGGGAAAATAACCGCACTTGTTCATGCTTTGGGGTCCTATACGGTTTTAATGGATACTGTTAGTCCGGAAATTGTTCCTTTCGGAGAAATTGCCAAATCGGACGATTTAAGTAATACCAACAAGATTCAGTTTAAAATATCGGACGATTTTAGTGGTATCGGTACCTATAACGGTTATATTAACGGTAACTGGGTACTTTTTGAATATGAACCCAAATACGATTTAATTACCTATAATTACGATGACAACATGCCTCAGGAAGGCAGTGTTGATATAAGAGTTGAGGTTGTTGATAACTGCGGAAATAAAACTGTTTTTACAAAAACATGTGAAATATATCCGGGCCAGGATTATGACATCGGCCAGTGACAAAATATCGGCAATTGGAATAATGTCGGGTACTTCACTCGACGGTGTTGATATTTGTGCCACTGAGTTTTGGAAGGAAGATTCTCAATGGAATTTTAAAATTTTGACGGCTCAAACCTTTGTTTATACTTCTGAAATTTACCAACTTTTAAAAGGTGTCCATGAAGAAACGGGTTATAATCTACAGGTTTTACATGTAACTTATGGCAAATATTTAGGGAACATTGTAACCCGATTTATTCAGAAAAATAACATAACCCCTGATTTTATTGCATCACATGGCCATACCGTTTTTCATGAGCCTGAAAAAGGATTGACTTTTCAGTTGGGTTCAGGCGCTGAAATTGCAGCCACAACAGGCATTAAAACCATTTGTGATTTCCGGACTACAGACGTGGCACTTGGTGGACAAGGTGCGCCGTTAGTCCCTATTGGTGATGAATTATTATTTGGCCAATATATGGCATGCCTGAATTTGGGTGGCTTTGCTAACATTTCATATAAAATGGAAGGGAAGAGGTTTGCTTTTGATATTTGTCCGGTGAATTTTATACTTAATTACCAGGTTGGAAAACTGGGCAAAGATTACGATGAAAACGGAATTTTGGGACAAAAGGGCGAGATTATCGATACACTGCTCAATAAACTCGACAAGCTTGAATACTATCAACAGAAGCCTCCTAAATCACTGGGCAGGGAGTTTGTCGAAAAAAACATCTTTAATCTTTTAAAATCGGAATATAACGGTCGGGATATTTTAAGAACCTTTTACCAGCATATTGTCACCCGGGTTGCAAGTGTTTTAAATAATTTGCCTCCCGGAAAAGTCTTAATTACAGGAGGTGGGGTTCATAATAAGTTTCTGATGGAATTAATAAAACAGAAAGTTAAAACAGAAATAATAGTGCCTGAAAAAAAACTGGTGGATTTTAAAGAGGCTTTGATATTTGCTTTTTTAGGTGTACTAAGATTACAGGGAAAAAACAACAGTTTAAGTTCTGCTACCGGGGCAAAAAGAGATAATGTTGGAGGAGCGGTTTATTTGTGAGACTCAAATAAACACTAATAGGAATTGCTTGCGCAATTTAATTGAGTGAAAATAAAATTCGTGTGAATTAATGTAATTAGTCGACTCAAACAATCAGCTAATTGAAATTATGAAATCAAACAATATGATATTTGTAAATTCAACTCTTTATATTACTTTCATGCCAGGTTTACCATAATCCGGCTTTCTATGAAACGAAGCATTACTAAATAATTATTAAGGCCAGCCTGACGGCCAGGCAGGCACACATATAAAAATGATTATTTAGTTTTGCGTGGTTCTCTAGCCTAAGGCTAGAACAATTAATAATAAATAATATACAGATGAAAATTAATTTAAAGTTACTTCGGTTATTTATAGCTCTGTTTGCTTTTATTTCAGTATTTATTTACACTTTAATGGTTTTAAACCCGGTACTGTTTTATTTTACCCAGCAACCGGCATTCCTGTTTACAGGCCATTTTTTCACTACTCATTTAAGTTATCCGGGCGGAATTGGATATTATATCTCATTGTTTTTTGAACAGTTTATGAAGTACCGGATTGTCGGTGCCTTAATAATGACTTTGATGGTGGCTGTTGTTTTCATGCTATCAAATGCTATCGTTAAAAAAATATTTGGTGAAACCAGGCACTTTCTGATTTATGCCTTTACACCCTTATTAATATTCTTGTTATTATGGCATAATGTTAAGTATCCTCTTTTTATAAATGTACAATTAGCACTTACGTTTCTGGCTATCTATATTTATACAGTTGTAAAAAATCAGCAGCCTTTAATTGCTGGATTGACTTTATCAATAATAGCTATTCTTGTTTATTATATATCAGGAGCACCTTATTTATATGTTTATATTGCCTCAATATCCATTTTGCTGATTAAACAATATGGAATATCAAAGTTTTACCTACCCATAATTTCTCTGATTTTGGGATTAGTGATTCCTTTTCTGTTTTATCATTATATTACCCCGGTAAGTATATTTCACGCCTGGCTTCGTTTTTCACCCAGCGTACCTCTCTTTATCTATTATAAAAGTAGTTGGCTCATTTATGCATTATTTGCATATTTTCCTGTATTGTTGATGGTTAAATTGCTTTTCCCGAAGCAGATTGGGTTATTTTCCAAATTACCACAATGGGCAGCAACACTTGTTATCATATTGATATTTATGGTTTTAACACCAGTTGGCATAAGTAAATTTAATAATTCCCAGGAACGGATTGTTACTGAAATGGGTTACGATGTTTACCAACAGGATTGGAACAGCACGTTACAGCTTTCATCACAAATGGAATCGTATGACCGTCTGGGCAATTTTTATTTTAATATAGCCTTGTATAAAACCGATAATTTTGGAAGTTCGTTTTTTTCAAGAGGGCAATTGCTTGGAATTGAAGGGTTATTTGTGGATAACCCCTTGACCGGCGAAATTTGTATGCCATCAAGCTATCTTTACTATCATTTGGGTTTGATAAATAATGCGCTTCGATATGCCTACGAGGCACAGACCCTTTTACCTGATGGCCCTTACGTTTTAATGCAAATAATTGACTGTTTAATTACAGCTGATAAATATGAAGATGCAAAATTTTTCCTCGATCGTTTAAATGAAAATTTATTGTACCGGGGTTTTGTAAAAAGCCGCTTGGCTTTTATTAAAGGCGAAAATACCGGATTGAAAAGAGCTGTAGTGAATAAACTCAGAAGATTTTCACCTAAAGAAGATTTTTATACCGCCAATCCTCAATATAGTGTTTACATGCTTTACAAGGAACATCACGATAACAGAATGGCTTTTAATTATTTAATGGTTTCATTCTTACTGGAACAAAAGCTGAATAATTTTATATATGTTTTGGTAAATAATGAAAATCCTGATAAACTAATTCTTGATAAGATGTACCAGGAAGCTATGCTTGTTTACCTGGTAAGTTCAAAAAATATTGAAGAAGGGGCCAGGCGTTTTGAAGTTAATGATGGTATCAAAGAAAGGTTTATGGAATTTAATACCGTCTTGAAAAAAGGTAAAAAAGCTGCATATCCGATCCTCACTAAAGATTTTTCAGATACTTACTGGTACTATCTGTTATATGAAAGCCCTATGGTTACTAAGGCAAAAGTAAAAACCAGGGACGCTAATGTAAAATATTAAATTATAGCAAAATGAACCGATTATTATCCATACTTTATCTAGTTGCCATTTTTGGGACAATTTCATGCAGCAATAAATCAACACCTGAAAAATTCTCATTAGTTGATTCCTTGCCAGCAATATTTCCTGATTATGAGAATATTACAATTCCCTTAAATATAGCTCCATTGAATTTTAAACTGGTTAATAATGGCTTTGAGGGATTGGTTAAAGTTGAAACTCAAAAGGGTTTTGAAATAATTAAAACAGAAGATGGAAACCTGATTTTTCCAAAACATAAGTGGCATAAACTATTATCGAAAAATATTAATGATACTATAAAGTTCACTGTTTTTAGCAAAAAAAATGACGGGAGCTGGATTAAGTATAAACCCTTTTTTCAGTTTGTATCAGCCGACAGTATTGATCCCTACCTGGCTTATCGATTAATAAATACAGGTTATGTTTTGTGGGAGAAGCTGGGAATATACCAACGAAATCTGGAAAATTTTGATCAGGACCCGATTATCGAAAACACCTCGATTAAAAGTGCCTGTATTAATTGCCATTCCTTTTGTGTAAACAGTCCCGAAACCATGATGTTTCATGTAAGGAAATATTTTAGTGGAACTGTTATATTACATCATGGGGAAGTTAAGAGAGTTGAGACAAAAACAAAATATACCTTATCCAGCGGAGTGTATCCTTCATGGCATCCCAATGGTAACATCATCGCACTTTCAGTAAATCAAATAGGACAGCAATTCCATGCCAATACCGACAAAAGAATAACGGTGTCAGATAAAGCTTCAGATATTATTCTTTATAATGTGCTTACCAACGAAGTAACAACCAATCCCCAGGTATCAACCAAATGGCGTGAGAATTTACCTACCTGGTCGCCCGATGGTAAATATCTTTATTATATCAGTGCACCACAAAGGCTTAAAGACCCGGCACCCATTGATGCCTATGAACCGTACAGCTTATTAAGGATACCTTACAATGCTGAAACCAACGAGTGGGGGAAAGCCGATACTTTAATCAGGTATCAGGATATCAATGGAAGTATTACATTTCCAAAACCATCGCCTGATGGCAATTACCTGGTTTTCACCAAAACAAAAAACGGATATTTTTCAATTCATGACCAGGGAGCCGATTTATACTTGTTAAATTTGAAAACCGGTGAAATCAGCAAACCCGATATAAACAGTGATTATACTGACAGCTACCACAGTTGGAGCCATAACGGAAGATGGATGGTTTTAAGCAGCAAAAGACCTTCAGGGTTATTTACACGGCCCAATTTTACACATTTTTCAGCCGATGGTCAATTCAGTAAGCCTTTTATGCTTCCGCAGAAAGATCCTGATTTTTACAACCGGTTTTTATTTAATTATAACATTCCTGAATTTATAACCGGAAAAGTTAAAGTATCGCCTATAAAATTACGTGATGCCATTACCGGCGACGTGCAACAGGCTGAATTTGATAAATCGGTTGATACCGATGCTTTATCGGGAGCAACAGCTAAAACTAACTAAGTTGGTGAATGTGAAAACTTTTTTAGCCACGAATTTAAATTTTGCCCTGAAAGGGCAACTCAATTCAACCTTGGGCAGAAAAACGAAAATAAGTGAGCGCTCGTCGAACTTATTGAAGTTTTGCCGCCCTGGGTAATTTAGCATTCTGGTAAAATCGGCGCAAGCAAACAGGTGCAATGAAAAGGTAAATTATTTTGCGACGAAATCCTCTGATTTAATTTTAATGAAAGTATCTATATTCTTCAAATTGTGCTATTTACAACATTTCGCCACCCGTAATCAAACTTCGTAATACCAGGTTTTTCTCTGTTATTGTATAAGCGGGTTTATTGCATTTCTTATCTTCCTCCAAATCAAATTGTCCCAGCTTAATTTTTTCTTCTCCCAATAAGCGCACACTAAACCAGTAAGAGCCAGGTAGGAGAATGTCGATGCAGGTAGAAATTTTTTAAACCAAAATATATCCAAACACAGGCGTTTTATGCCATCATATCAAAGTTTGGTTATATAACGACGACTTGACCTCCTACGTCGGACGAAGTCGTGTTATTTTGAACATCGGAATTCCAAATTATCAGATAGCAAAAAAACGAGAAAATACAGTTTTTTAAATATTATTATTTAACGCAATGAACTATATCCGCCAAAAAGGCATTGATATCAAAGTCGCCTTTTTTAGAAAACCCGGTACGAACCACTACCAGGTTTTTCGAAGGTATAATTGCGATATACTGACCATCGTGTCCCTCGCACAAAAACAGGTCTTCGGGTACATCAGGATATAAACTTCCTTTAAGGTTAAGCCAGAAAAATGCACCGTATTTGCCTTTGGAGCCAGGGGCTTCCTGTTTGGTATAATCAACCCAGCCCGGATCCAGAATCTGATCACCCAACCAATTCCCGTTATCTAAGTAAAGCAATCCGAAACGGGCAAAATCGCGCATAGTAGCATATAAATACGATGATCCCACAAATGTTCCCGAGGCATCCATTTCAAAAACAGCGCTTCGCATTCCGATTTTATTAAAGAGTTCGTCGTGAAGGAAGGTGTCATAAACCGAATCGTTATTCAGGGTTTGCCTGATAAGCAATGACACCAGGTTTGGATTCCCCGAGGAATATTTCCAAATAGAATCAGCCGGGTATTCAAATGGTTTTTCCATGGTATATTTACCCATGTCGCCCACCTTGTGGAGCATTATGTTTACATCAGAATTGCTGCCATAGTCTTCGTTCCATTTTAAACCGCTGGTCATGTGCAGCAGGTTGTTAAGAGTAATGTTTTGCCGTGCATCATCCTGCCAGTCGTCAATATCCACCGGAGTATCAAGATCGACGATGCCTTTATTTTCAAGGATTCCCACCCAGGCATTCATAAAACTTTTTGCCATGCTCCAGCTCAGAAATCTGTTTTTGGCTGAAAACCCTTTCTTATACTTTTCAGCCACCAATTGGCCTTTGTAGACAACTGCCACGGCAAAAGTTCCTTTTTGTGGAATGGTATCGGCAAAAGCTTTACCCAGCGATTGATTTAATTGATCCATATCAATGCCCTGAGGAATAGTATCGGTTATTAAATCACCCATTGGCCAGGGAATTGTGTCGGGATTTCCGGGCAGCATTTTCAATTCAGGATAGGGGCGGTTTTTTATTTCATCGGCAGTAAAGTCGTTGACTAAAACACATCCATAACCATCAATATAAACCGATTTTGAAGTATTCCACAAGAATTTGCTGGTAACTTCCTTTTTATCAAAATCAATCTTGCTTTTAACATATTTGATAAAAGAAAAATTCAGGTCGGTGGCCTCCATCGATTCCTGTGTACGGCCGGCTACAAACACACCTGATGAAAGGTTTTTTGCTGCATAACCGGTAATTATTGGCAGAAGCGGGTTCATATACAAGGCCCCACCTAACAATATTAAAACTAAAATGGCTGGAATAATTCGTTTGGCTTTCATAGTAAATAGTTATTTGATGTTATTCAAATGTAGTTAAATAGGAGGTGAGTTCAAAAAATAAATATTATTCGGTTATTCTTAAATTTATGGTTGGCTTTTTTAGCCATAAATTGACACTAATTTTCACGAATTTTGTAAGTACTCAGCCTTTGCTTATAGTTCTTAATAAAACTGCGATTTCGATTGCGTATCCTACCACCCAGAGCTAACTTCGACTAAGCTCAACAAACAGCTCAGTTACCAGCTCTGGGCTGAAATGATACGCCCTTTCAGGGCAACTTTAAGTCTGGGGACAGGTTACCCGAGGCGTTCCGCGTGTCGCCGTAGCTTTAGCGGAGGAGCAGCCATCGGGTTGAAATTATTAGGGCTTTCAGCCCATGGGCTATAGATTACAATTGAAGCTCCTCGCAGCAAGCTGACGGGGAATGCGCTCACAGAATTCGAATTAGCATGTTATTCTTCTTTCGCCACGAAGTGGCAGCTCAATTCAACCCAAGGCAGCGCCTTGGGGAAATTGTATTATCGATAATAACGCCCTGAAAGGGCAATTCAATTCAACTCAGGGCAGCGCCACGGCAGAGTGGCTTTAGCGCTCACGGT